>CADCUZ010000085.1 GCA_902806015.1 uncultured Rubrobacteraceae bacterium | reverse complement strand
ACCAGCAGAACAAGCTCTCCAAGGGAGAGATCGTCCTGCGCGGCCACCGGGTGGACCCCTCCAACATAAAGGTCCCGCTCCTCAACATCGCCGGCACCAAGGACCACATCTGCGCCCTCCCGCAGGCCGAGGCCACCATGAGCCTCGTCGGCAGCGAGGACAAGGAGTTCTTCCCCATCGAAGCGGGCCACGTCGGCCTCATGACCGGCCGCGGCGCCAAGAGGGGCCTCTGGCCGAAGGTCAGCTCCTGGCTCGGAGAGAGGTCGGGCGTCTAGAGAGGACCATCAGCTTTACTCGGTCGGCTCCTTCGGACCGCTGGAGGTTAAGATCGGGACGGGGCCTTTCGGGGCCCCGCCCTTTTTGTTGCCCCTAATGCGTGGAGCCGTGCGGTGCGGGTATACATGCGTCCGGACAAAGAGCGAGCTTCGAGAGGAGTCGGAATGGCGTACAGCGTGATCGTCTGGTTGGTGGACCCGGGCAAGCACCCGCAGCAGGACGAGGAAGAGGAGTGGGCCCAGGCCGGCCGCGACCAGGCCCCCGGCGCCAACACGGGCTCCACCGTCGGCTACTCCCTGCCCCGGATGCGCTACGGCGTGTACGAGAGCCAGCAAGAGGCCGAGGGCGCCCTGTCGGAGATCTCCGAGAGCCTGCAGCAGAACCGCCCCCTACGGGTGACCTCCCAGGCGAGCAGGCAGTGGCTCATCCCCGCCGACCGGGTCCACTACGTCGTCTGCGAAGAGGTGCAGAGGCCCAAGGACCAGTAGCACCTAGGGATAGAACGGGGGGCGGGAGCGCCGATCGGCGCTCCCGCCCCCCGTTCGTCTGCCCATCGTTTCGGCCGCCGGCCGGGCCTGCTATTCTCCGCGCAAACGAGGAAACGGAGGGAGCGTGCCCAGCGAAACCTTGTGGCGGCCCGTGGGCGAGGGCGTTCGGGATACGCCGACCGTGTACCACATCCCCGTCTGTCCCTTCTCCCAGCGGCTTGAGATCCTCCTGGCCCTCAAAGGCCTGGGCGACCGCGTCGCCTTCCACGTCGTGGACATCACGCGTCCGCGCCCCGGGTGGCTGTTGGAGAAGACACGGGGCACGACGGCGCTGCCGGTGCTCGAGACCGAAGAGGGCGGGATCATCAAGGAGAGCATGGTGATCCTGCGGTACCTGGAAGACGTCTTCCCCGACCCCCCCGTCGCCCGGCAGGATCCTTACCAACACGCCGTGGAGAACATGCTGATCGCGCAAGAGGGCGACTTCGGCGCGTGGGGTTACCGGTACGTGATGAACGGCGACGCCGCCAGGCGCGACGAGTTCCGGCGGGGGATGCTGGAACGGTACGGGCGGTTGAACGACTTTCTCGTACGGCACAGCCCTTCGGGCCCTTTCCTCTTCGAGGACTTTGGGCTGGCGGAGGCGGTCTTCACGCCGTTCTTCATGCGCTTCTGGTTCCTGGAGTACTACGAGGGCTTCGACCTCCCGCGCGACGGGCGGTACGCCCGCGTGCGCGGGTGGCGCGACGCGTGCCTCGCCCACCCCGCCGCGCAACAGGTGAGCAGGGAGCAGGTCGTGAAGCTCTACTACGATTACGCCAAGGGCGCCGGCAACGGCGCCTTGCTCCCCGGACGGGCCCGCTCCTCGTTCGTGTTCGACCCCGACTGGTCGGCCCGCCCCTGGCCGCCCCAGGACAAGTACGGGCACGACCTCACGGACGCGGAGTTGGGGCTCGCCTAGAGGGGGCGGGCCACGTCGGGCACCGCCCCCTCTAGCGTCCCTGACTACTTCTCTTTGACGTAGGAGCCGGGGGCGTCTTCTATCGGGGGGTAGTCGTCGCTGCCCATCCTCGGCGGGTCCACCTCGTCGCCTGAGAACGGTTCGAGCCAGTTCGTCCAGTCCTCCCACCAGGAGCCCTCGTGCTCGGTGGCGCTTGCGCGCCACTCTTCGGCGGAGGAGACGGAGCCGGCGTCGCCGTCCTCGTTGACCCAGTGCTTGCCCTTGCCCTTGCTTGGGGGGTTGATCATGCCCGCTATGTGGCCCGAGTTGGCGAGGGCAAAGCGGGTGTTGGCGTTGGAGATCTGGCCTATCTTCCACGCCGAGTACCAAGGCACGATGTGGTCCTTCTCCGCCCCGACGGCGTAGATCTCGCCCCCTATGGTGCCGAGGTCTATCTTGCGCCCCTTCACCTCCACCTTGCCGGGCTTGATGAGGTTGTTCTCGAGGTAGGTGTTCCTGAGGTAGAAAGAGTGGGCGTCGCGGGCCATGCGCGTGCCGTCGGAGTTCCAGTAGAGGAGGTCGAAGGCCGGCGGCTTCTGGCCGAGCAGGTAGTTGTTGACGACGTTTGACCAGATGAGATCGTTGGAGCGCAGCAGGTTGAACATGTTCGCCATTTTGCGGTTATCGAGGTAACCGCGCTCCAGCATCTGCTGCTCCATGAACTCTATCTGCGGCTCGTCGATAAAGACGGCGGTCTCCCCCACGTCGCTGAAATCCTGCAGCGAGACCATGAACGTGCACGCGTTGAAAGGGTTCTCGTCCCCGCCGGCGGCGAGCCAGGCGAGCGTCACCGCGAGAAGCGTCCCGCCGACGCAGTAGCCGACCGGGTTGACCTTCTCGGCGCCGGTGATGTCCCTGACGGCCTCGACGGCGGCGAGCGGGCCCTTGGTCATGTAGTCCTCGAACTGGGTGTTCTCCATCGAGGCGTCCGGGTTCTTCCAGGAGACCATAAAGACGGTGTAGCCCTCGTCCACGAGGTACTTGACCATGCTGTTCTTCGGCCTGAGGTCGAGGATGTAGTACTTGTTGATCCAGGGCGGGATAAAGACTAGCGGGGTCTCGCGGACCTTCTCGGTCGTCGGCTCGTACTGGATGAGCTCTATGAGCTCGTTCTTGTACACGACCTTGCCCGGCGTGATGGCGAGGTTCTCCCCGGGCTGGAAGGCCGTGGCGTCGGTCATGCTCATCCGGCCCTCTTCGAGGTCCGAGAGGAGGTTCCTGGCGCCCTCGGCCAGGCTGGCCCCGCCCGTCTCGAAGGCCCGCTTGAGGGCCGCGGGGTTGGTCAGGAGGTAGTTGACGGGGGCCATCGCGTCCACGAACTGCTGCAGGTGGAACCTGAGCTTGCGCTGCTCGTTTGTGTCCTGGCCATCGGTCTTCTCGGCCTCGTTTAGGAGGTAGTCCGAGGCGAGCAGGTACGACTCCTTGAGCGTCTCGTAGAAGGGGTTCTCGCTCCATTCCGGCGCGGAGAAGCGCTTGTCCGCGCGACCCTCCTCTTCTTTCGGGCTCTCGATGCCCCAGAAGCGGTTGGCGGCGTCCTGCCAGTTCTCGAAGGTCGTGTTCCAGAGCTTGGCGTTGAAGTCCGCGGCCCGCTGCATGGCGCTTACCGGGTCAGACAGTTCGCGTTGCCAGAGGGTCTGGAGGGACTTGGAGATCTCGACCCAGTTTATGGGCAGCACGTTCTGGACGGGGTTCGCGTCCCAGAGCTTCTCCAGCGTGGAGAGCAGGGGGTCGTTTCGGATCGCCCCGCTCGGCACCGCCTCCGCCTCCTCCCCGGTCGAGACGCCGGGCGTGGCCAGCCAGGGGACGCTCGCGCCGGGCGCGGCCGTCACCGCGCCCATGTTCGCCCGCATCCACTGCGTCCACAGGTCAAAAGGTGCCGGCGTGGGTCCCATGGTCCCGCTGCCGCCCGTTCTCTCTTCGCTCATGCCGTCCTCCATATAGAAATCTCGTGTGCTTGTGTTGCGTAACACAGTCTACCCGTTTTGGCCCGCCGTCAGACGCGAAGCGCTAGGAACCCCCGACCCAGGCTTTCAGCCGCGAACGGTCCAGTCTCGGACGGCCTTCATCGCGCTCGGGGGCCACCCGCCCGGCGAGCAAACGCCTCGCCTTCTCGGTCCGACGCCGGTTCTCGTCCCGGATCTCCCGGAAAAATCTCGCGAGCTCGTCCTCCTCCGACGCCTCCGCCCGGCGGGCAAGATCCTCGTACCGCTCCGCATCCTGCATTACGGCCTCGTAGAGCGCCTCTTTCATGAACCCCTACCTCCCCAGAGACGGATCGCCCAAAATCGCGCCGACCGCGCCCCCGTATCCAGAAATACCAGGTGCCCGCAGGCACCCCAAGATGCCCGCCTGTAAACCCAGAGCGCCAAAACGGCCGGAGCACGAACACCCCGATCTCATTATTCGCACATATCATATATTATCAATTTGCATCTAGATGTAAACCGTCGTTATTCCGCTTCGGCTCTCGGGTGTCAAAGGGACGACTGGGTATCGTGAATGGTGAGGCTTGCCCATGTTTACCCCGGAAAGGGAGCGTCGTGAGTCGCGGTGCGCGGTTTATGTTACCCACTTCGGACCATTTTGGGATCGGATGGTCGGTTGGGGGGTTAAAGGGCTTGGGCGTGCGGTACTGATGGTGCCAAGCCGGTGCTCGCGTCTTCTCCTTTCCCATTACCCCACGGGCGGGCATCGGTTCCTTTGGGGTGTTTGGTAGGCGCTGTCGATATTGACCGCGGCTCCGGCGGCACATATATTGGCGCGGGGACCGGCACACCGAGAGACCGCGAGAGGCAGAGATGACCGTCACGCCCGACAGGATAAGGCGCGAGACCCGGCAGAACGATTTTATCCAGGCGGACCGTCTCCTGGCGGGCGAAGAGAAGGAGATCCGGTCCATGGTGCGCCAGTTCGTGGACCAGGAGGTGATCCCGGCGGCCGCGGACCACTGGGACGGGGCGGAGTTCCCCTTCGAGACGCTTCCAGGCCTCGGGGAGCTCGGCATCATGGGCGGCACCTTCTCCCCCGAGTACGGCTGCGCCGGGTGGAACAACGTCGCCTACGGACTCGCCATCGCGGAATTGGCGCGCGGGTCGGGGTCTTTGGCGACTTTCCTGCACGTCCAGAGCGGGCTCGCGATGACCGCTATACACGAGCTCGGCAGCGAGGAGCAGAAGCGGAGGTGGCTGCCGGCGATGGCACGGTGCGAAAAGGTGGGCTGCTTCGCCCTCACCGAGCCTGGGGCGGGGAGCGACCCCGGCTCGCTCGCGACTACCGCCGTCGAGCGGGACGGCGGCTACGTGCTCGACGGGGAGAAGAAGTGGATCGGCAACGCCTCGTTCGCGGACGTCGCCGTTATCTGGGCCAGGACCGACGACGGCAGGATCTCAGGTTTCCTTGTCGGGGGAGATAACCCCGGCTACCACGCCGAAGTCCTCCCCCGCAAGGCCTCCCAGCGCTCCGCCTGGCAGACCCACATAAAGCTTGAAGACTGCCGCGTGCCCTCCGACGCCCGGCTTCCGGGGGCGGCCGGCCTCGGGTCCACCCTGTCCGTGCTCGCGCACTCGCGCTACGGGGTTGGGTGGGACGGCCTGGGCCAGGCCGCGGATTGCTACGAGGTCGCGCTGGCCTACTCAAAGGAGCGGGAGCAGTTCGGGCAGCCCATAGCCTCCTTCCAGCTCGTGCAGCAAAAGCTCGTCGAGATGGTCAACGAGATCTCCCTGGCCCAGCTTCTCTCCGTCCACGTCGGCCGCCTGAAAGACGAGGGCCTCCTCGACCCGCCGACGGTCTCCATGTTCAAGATGAACAACGTCGCCAAGGCCCGCCGCACGGCCGCGCTGGCCCGCGAGGTCCTCGGGGGCAACGGCATACTCCTCGACTACCGCGTCATGGAGCACATGGCGGACATCGAGGGGGTCTACACCTACGAGGGCACCAACGACGTGAACACCCTGATCGTGGGTCAGGCCATCACCGGCCATCGCGCCTTCTCCGCCCGCCCCCCCAAGGACGCAGGCCGTGACAGCCGCGCCGAAGAGAAACCCCGCTGATCGTGAAGGAGACGCCGCCCTCTCGGGGCGAAGCGGATCGCGCGCAGCTCCTGATCTCACCAGAAGAAGCCCGCCACGTCGCCAACCTTCTCCGCTACGCCGTCAGCCTGAACACCACGGTGGGGCTCGTCCGGGCGGAGCGCCGCCTCGCCACGACCACCTACAGGGCCACCGAGCTCGCCGCCCTCGTTCTCGAAGGTAAACCGTTCGAGCAAGCCGCCGAAGAGGCCGCAAGAACCTGGACCGGCTCGCTCGAAGAGGACCACCGCCACGCCCTGGAACTTCTCCAAAAGCAGCGCTACGCTCTCGTGGAGGCCATGTCAGGCCGACTGACGCCCGAACAACTCTTGGAGTACCTGGAGGTCACCCAGGACCAGTTCCTCGAGCTCGTCCGTCCGAACGTCTTCCCCCACGCAAAGGCCAAAGACCCGCAGGGTTAAGCTTCTGACAAACCTCCCCCGCCGAATGCGGTAGCATATATATATGCTACACGCATATAGATACGAGGCATGGTCCCGTGCGGATGGTTTCGTCCGTTGAACGGTTCGGGGGTTCTGGCGCTACGGGACGGCGTCTGCGTGACGGTGCGAGGGGTGCGGGCCAGCGACGCGGCGGCGTTGCAGCGTCTCGTGGCGCGGTCGAGTGACCGGTCGGTGGAGTTGCGCTTCTTCGGCCCTTTGAAGAGCCTCTCCGACGAGCAGGCCCGTCGGTTTGCGGAGGTGGACGGCAGAGACCGGTTCGCGCTGGTGGCGTTGGATCCCGAAGACCCCGAGGAGATAGTGGGCGTGGTGCGCTACGAAAAGGAGCTGGGCACCGAAGGGGCCGAGTACGCGGCGCTCGTGGAGGACAGGTTCCAGGGACGGGGGCTTGGCATCGCGCTCACCCGCCACCTCATCGAGGTCGCCCGCGACAACGGCCTGAAGCGCCTGTACGCGCTCGTCATGCGCGAGAACGCCGGGATGCTCCGTCTCCTCCGCAGCCTCGACCTCCCGGAACGCAAGCGCTGGCAGGACGGCGCCGAGCACGTCGAGATAGACCTCCGCTCCGACCTCGCCTCCTAGCAAGCAGCGGAGCAACGGTAACCTTCATACAGGGAGGGGTAATCATCGGGTTTTCTGCGCAGGCGGAACAGGGCCGAAGGCCGTCTACCGGTCTCCGGACCAACCGATGCGTTTTTTGGAACCTTGCCGAAGCGTTACTCCGGCCCGAGTACGGACAGAGGGATCGGCTTCGTTAGCGCCAGTCTCTCTATTGATCTGCTGCGGTTCGGGGTCCTACCCGGCGACAATTTGCCCTCTACTTTGTGGCGATGCTTGTGGCGATGCCGAGGGCTCCACCAGAAGGCAACCCCCACGGCTACCTTTCGGATGAGGGTCAGACCCCCGTGGTTTCCGACCCGTAACACCACGATCGCGGTGCGGTTCGAGGTACGGGCGTAGCCGCAATCCTGATAAGCGTGACGAAGGACGTCCGGAGAGATCGAGCGGTAAGAACGGCGCCCGGCTAGAAACCGGGCGCCGTGGTCTTTCGGGTAAACGGTCGGGGCTAGAGGCGCTCGAAGATCGCGGCGATACCCATGCCGCCGCCGATGCAGAGGGTGACGAGGCCGTAGCGGCCACCCGTGCGGGCGAGGTGGTGCAGGATCTTGACGGTGAGCACCGCGCCGGTGGCCCCGATGGGGTGGCCGAGCGCGACGGCCCCGCCGACGGGGTTGAGCTTCTCCTCCGGCACCTCGAGCTCGCGCCCGACGGCGATGGCTATCGAGGCGAAGGCCTCGTTGGCCTCGACGGCGTCCAGGTCGTCCACCGAGAGGCCCGCCTTCTTCATCGCCATCCTGGAGGCCGGGATCATGCCTGTCCCCATCACCGACGGGTCCACCCCGGCCACGGCGGCGCTAACGAGCCTACCGGCCACGGGGAGGCCGAGCTCCTCGGCCTTCTTGTCGCTCGTGACGAGCATCATCGCCGCCCCGTCGTTGATGCCGCTGGCGTTGGCCGCGGTGACGGTGCCGCCGTCCTTCTTGAAGATGGTCTTGAGCTTCTGGAGGCCCTCGACGCTCGCGCTGGCGCGGATGTGCTCGTCGGAGGTGAACTGTACCTTCTCTTTCTTCTGCCGCACCTCGACGGGCACGATCTGGCCTTCGAAGAGCTCGTCCTCGTGGGCCTTGGCGGCCCGCTGGTGGCTGCGCACCGCGTAGGCGTCGGACTCCTCGCGGGTTATGCCGTACTCCTCGGCGACGTTCTCGGCAGTAACGCCCATGTGGTAGTTGTTGAAGACGTCCCAAAGCCCATCGTAGACCATATGGTCGTGGATCTCGGCGCTCGGCATACCCATCCGGTAGCCGTACCTTGCCTTGTCCAGGAGGAACGGCGCCCGGTCCATGTTTTCGATGCCGCCGGCCATGACCACGTCCGCATCGCCAAGGGCCACTTCCTGGGCGGCGGAGATTATGGCCTGCAAGCCCGAGCCGCACATCCTGTTGAGGGTCATGCCGGGGGTCGTCACTGGGAGGCCCGTCTTCATGCCGACCTGGCGGCCGGGGTTCATCCCCTGGCCGGCCGAGAGGATGTTGCCGACGATGATCTGGTCCACCCGCTCGGCCTCTATGCCCGAGCGGCTGAGGACTTCGCTGCCCACCGTCGCCCCGAGGTCCGTCGCCGGGACGTCCTTGAGCGCGCCTCCGAACGCGCCTATGCCCGTCCTTAGGGGCGTCGAGACCACGATCTCGGTGCCGTTTCCATTTCCGTTGCCGAAGCTCACCTTTTCTCCTTCCCGCTGCTCTTGACAGAAGCATACATCAAAAAGTGTGGCCCGGACCAGCAGGTCCGGGCGTCGCGAAAGCCTGCGAGGTCGCCACCCCTCACCGCTTGGCCTTCTTCTGGGCCCCTCCAGGTTCCCCCTGTGGCAGGAGGACATGGGCTCAAGGAAGTCCATCTAGGCGTTCGCGCCCTACTGGGCGAGCGCCCGGGAAGCTCCTGTTGCTTGCGCTGCTGCTCGATCAAATCATCGGCCAGCTCCCGATTGTTCGAGTCCTGGCTCCTCAAGTTGTTGATGACTTCGTTGATTTCTGCGTGAGCTACGCGTTGAGCTTCGGGGCGGAGACCGAGTGGCCGACCAAGGGCTGTTAAGAATCCTTGAGCGTGCCCGAGAACTTCTCGGTCGCCCCGTTTACCTGCTTTTGCTGTTTCTGCTCCACGCCGTCTGCCCTTCCTTCCAAAATCTTCCCGAAGAACCGGTTTGACTACCCTCGAACCCCCCGGCCAAATGCACGAAAAAGGCGGACCCGGGGGCCCGCCTTCTCGTCTCTTGCGCGGTGGTCACCTACCTGGTGACATTCTTGGCGCCCTGCAGGCCCTCCTTGTAGTAGGAGAGGGGCGCATAGGCGAGGTTCATGTACGCGTCGAGGGACTGCTCGACGAGCGTCTGGTAAGCGTCGCGCTGTTTCTCGACCCGCTCCACGAGCTCCTGGGCCATCGCCCGGTTGCTCTCGGCCTGGTGACGCACCTCCTTGATGGTGGCGCCGTCCACCACGCCCTGCGCGAACCTGACGTTGCGCGCCTGAAGGCCGACCGCGTGGTCCACCACGGTCTGGTAAGAATCCCGCTTGGCCTCGGCCAGCTTCTCGGCGGCCCTGCTTGCCTTCTCGACGTTGTTAGCCACCGGAGCTAACCCCTGTCTCGCGTGTGACGCGAACTCTTTGCTACTTCTCCTCTTCCGGCTTGTCCTGCAACGGCCTCCCCGTGTAGAGCCGGAAGAAGGTGTCCATGGTCTGCTGGTACTGCTCGAGCGACCTCGCCCAGAAGTCCAGGTAGGACCTGCCGGCGTCCGTGATGGTGTACATCCGGCGGGCCGGTCCCCCCCTGGAGGTCTCCCAACTGGACTCGACGACGCCATC
>CADCUZ010000084.1 GCA_902806015.1 uncultured Rubrobacteraceae bacterium | reverse complement strand
TCAGGGAGAGGCGGCGGCACGAGGTGACGTCGCGGCGGCTCGGGGACATGGTGCTGGTCAGGCTCAGGCGGTTGGACATGGTTGCCTACCTGCGCTTCGCCTCCGTCTACCGGCAGTACACCGACGTGGACCAGTTCCGCACCGAGCTCGTGCGCTTGACCGCATCGGGGATCGGCAACGGCAGGTAGTTAGTAGATAGCAAGGCTCCGGCGGACCCTCTGGGGACGGCCCGCCGAACGAATCTGGCGATGGAAAGAGAAGAGCAAGCGGTAGAATTGGGAGGATGAGTATGGAGGTAAATCGTAACAGGTTGGCGGCAAGCATAGATCTCACCGAGAACGCGGTCGCCGTTCTTAAGAAGCGCTACCTCAAGAAAAACGAGCGCGGCGAGGCTATTGAGGAGCCCATCGACATGTTCCTGCGCGTGGCGGGGAATATCGCCGAGGGCGAGTTCCGGTTTAAGGAGGGCGAGGAGGCCCAGAGGCTCTACGAGGAATCCAAAGAGAGGTTCCTCGGGATCATGCTAACCAAGAAGTTCATGCCGAACTCGCCGACCTTGATGAACGCCGGCCGAGAGCTGCAGCAGCTCTCGGCGTGCTTCGTGCTGCCGGTCGAGGACTCCATAGACGGCATCTATGACACCCTCAAGCACCAGGCCATCATCCACAAGAGCGGTGGTGGCACTGGCTTCGGGTTCTCCAGGCTGCGTCCCAAGAACGACCTGGTGCAGAGCACGATGGGCGTCTCAAGCGGGCCCGTCTCTTTCATGGCCATCTACGACGCCTCGACGGATAAGATCAAGCAGGGCGGCACCCGACGTGGGGCGAACATGGGCATCCTCAGGGTGGACCACCCTGACGTGGAGGAGTTTATCGGGTGCAAGCGCGAGAACGACCAGATCAACAATTTCAACATCTCGGTCGCCATCACTGACGACTTTATGGAGGCCGTCGAGGCCGACAGGGACTTCGAGCTCAAGAACCCCCGCGACGGCGAGGTCATGAAGACCGTCAGGGCGAAGGACCTCTTCCGCAAGATCGTCGAGGGGGCGTGGCTCAACGGGGAGCCTGGCGTCGTCTTTATAGACAAGATCAACGGGGCCAACCCGACGCCGCAATTCCCGATAGAGTCCACGAACCCGTGCTCGGAGGCGCACCTGCCGCCGTACGACTCGTGCAACCTGGGGTCGATCAACCTGGAGAAGTTCTACCGGGAGGAGACCGGGGACGTCGACTGGGACGATCTGCGCGAGACGATCCACACCGCGATCCGCTTTCTGGACAACGTGATCGAGCAGAACAACTACCCGCTGCACGAGATAGACAAGATGAGCCGGGGCAACCGCCGCATCGGCCTGGGCGTGATGGGCTTCGCAGACCTCCTGATAAAGCTCGGCATCACCTACGACTCCGACGAGGGCCTCGCCTTCGCCGAGAAGGTGATGAAGTTCGTGGACGACGAGGCGTGGGAGGAGAGCCGCAATCTCGCCGAGGAACGCGGCGTGATGCCGAACTTCGAGGGCTCGCGCCACGAGCTGCGCGGCGACAGGGTCCGCAACGCGACCGTCACCACCATCGCCCCGACCGGCACCATCTCCATGATCGCCGGCTGCTCGGGGGGCATCGAGCCCCTCTTTGCCGTCGCCTTCATGCGCCGCCAGGCCGACATGGAGATGCCCGACGTCAACCCCGAGTTTGTGAAGCTCGCGAAAGACAGGGGCTTCTACTCGGAGGACCTGATGAAGAAGGTTGCCGAGCACGGCTCCGTGCGCGACGTCGAAGAGGTGCCGGCCGACCTCAGGAGCGTGTGGGTAACCTCCCACGACATAAGCTCGGAGTGGCACGTCAGGATGCAGGCGGCGTTCCAGAAGTACACCTCGATGGGGATCAGCAAGACCATCAACCTCCCGAACGGCGCCTCGGTCGAGGACGTCGAGGACGCTTACATGCAGGCGTTCGCCACCGGCTGCAAGGGCATCGCCGTCTACCGCGACGGCTCGCGCGATGCCCAGGTCCTCTCTACGGGTAAGACCGGGGCCAGCACAGCTGGCGAGAGCCCAACCATGACGCCCGCCTCTCCGAAGGCGCCGACCTCTCCCGCGGTCACGCCGCCATCGGCGACGCAAGGCGGGAAGCCGCGGTTCAACTCGCTGGCCGAGGCGAGAAACGGCAGGCCGCGGACGCTCGCGGGGGTCACCAAGAAGATCCAGACCGGCCACGGCCCGCTCTACGTCACGATGAACGACGACGAGTTCGGCCCCAGGGAGTGCTTCGTGATCCTGGGCAAGCCCGGCGGCACGGCGGCTGCCTTCTCGGACGCTTTAGGGCGCATGATCTCGCTGGCCATGACCCACGGCGCCACGCCCGCGGAGCTGGTCCACCAGCTCCGCGGCATCCAGGACGGCCACCCGGCCGGCGTCGGCCCGAACGCGACCCTCTCCGTACCCGACGGCGTGGCGAAGGCTATGTCCGAGCACTACCTGATCGAGGGCAGCATGCCCGACACCCGCGAGCTTCCCATCATCGGGGCCTGCCCGGACTGCGCCAGCGGCCTGACCCGCCAGGAGGGCTGCGTCGTCTGCCACTCTTGCGGCTACTCCAAGTGTAGCTAGAGAACCTGACGCAAGCGGCCCGAGAGGGGCGGACCTAGCCCGTCCGTCCCTCTTTTTACGTTCCGGCCTCTCGGTCCGAGCGTTCGCGGTCGAGGGCCTGGTCCGCGAAGGAGGTGGGGTCTTCGGCGGGCTCCACGTGGACGAAGAACGTACTCTGGGGGAGGTCGCGGGCGATGTCGTTCTCTATCTCCTCGGCGAGGTCGTGGCCCCGCTTCACCGTCCACCCGCCCGGCACGAGCACGTGCATGGAGACGAAGCGGCGCTGGCCGGCCGAGCGGGTGCGGACGGCGTGGAAACGGATGCCCCTCTCCTCGTGGCGGGCGAGGATCTTGGAGATCTTGGCCTGATCTTCGGGTGGTAACGCCATGTCCAACAGCCCCTGGGCGGTGTCCCGCAGGAGCCGGACGCCGGTCCAGACGATGTTGGCGGCGACGACGAGGGCTATTAGCGGGTCGAGGGCGAGCCAGCCCGTGATCCCCACGAGTACGATGCCGGCGACGACACCGATCGAGGTCCACACGTCCGTTAGCAGATGCCGGGCGTCGGCTTCGAGGGTTATGGAGCGCAGGCGGCGTCCGGCGCGCAGGATGGCGAGGGCGGCCCCGCCGTTGACCGCCGCCGCGACGAGCGTGACGCCCAGCCCGATCCCGATGTTCTGCAACGGCTGAGGCTCTAACAGCCTCGGCACCGCGGTGGCGGCGATCCAGCCGGCCGCGATGATTATGAGCGCGCTCTCGAGCCCGCTGGAGAAGTACTCGGCCTTGTTGTGCCCGAAGGCGTGCTCCTCGTCCGGCGGACGGGCCGCGAGTGTCAGCGCCCACAGCGCCGTGACCGCCGCCACCAGGTTCACCACCGACTCCGCCGCGTCGGAGAACAACCCGACGGACCCCGTCAACAGGTAGGCCGCGAACTTCAGCCCGATGGTAGCCACCGCCGCGGCGATGGACAGCACCGCGTAGAACCGGGGGGACCTCCCGATCCCCGTCAAGATCCGCTCTTCTTATGGACCACCGAAGCCCCCAACCGCGAACGACGCCACGATACCCCCGCCATCTCTTCACCGGGCACCCCGGCCCATCGGAGCACTCGAACGAGCCATATACCTACCACGCCGGAAGATCCGGGTCACGGCCCCCACCCCCAACGCCAGAAAATCTACAATTTACTCTAAACTACACGGTTATGCTAACGGCGCCCGCGACGCAACCCGCTGGTCCGCGAACGACACGGTTAATCGGACGAAATGCCTTCTTTTGCAAGATTTTGTCCCCAGGGTGACACGGCCGTAGCCGGGAGAGACCCGATGCGCAGGTGCCATGCGCGCAGCAGCAATAACCTTCGACAAAAGGTCTAGTGGTCTGGCGCCGGGGGGTGGGTGGCGGAGGCGGTTGAAGGGACGGGCCTCAGTAGATAAACTCCCGCGCGGAGAGGTGGCAGAGCGGTTGAATGCGGCGGTCTCGAAAACCGTTATGTCGGTAACCCCGGCATCGGGGGTTCGAATCCCCCCCTCTCCGCCCGTGAGGCGGTCAGCGTGCCGGAGCCTGCAGCCCCGCTCTTGCTGGTGGGCCTTTGGCTGGCGTTCGTTGCGCGGACGGGTTTGGTGGTGTAGGGCTTTGACCCGGGTACCCGCGGTGGGCGGTTCGCCCGGCGGGTGCTTCGGGTGGTGCCGGCGATCGTCAGGCTGAAAATCGTCAGGGGCGGCGTGCCGACCCTCGTCAACCGCGTATCATGTCAGGGCGTGGGTCTGATCTATCCAGAGGCGGGATAGGGGTGCGGGGGGGCGCAAGGTCTCGCGTTTGGGACGCGGTCCTTTTTACGGCGGCGTTCTGGGTTTTCGTGGCGGCCGCGTGGATGAACGTGTGGTTTCTGGGCGGGGCCCTGGACAGGATCTCGACGGGTTCTATGAACGTCCACGTGGACTTCGACTCTTTCTGGCGCTCGGCGAGGGCCTTGCTCGGCGGGGGGGACATCTACGATACGGGGGCGCGGCTCGTCAACCTGAACCCGCCGGTGTGGACCGTGCTCATCTCGCCGCTCGGGCTGATGGGGGCGATCGAAGCTTACCGGCTCTTCGTCCTCATCTCCATCTTCGTGGTGCTTGGGTACCTGGCGTGGACGGCCGAGGAGCTGCGGTTGCGGCCGTTGTGGGCGGTCGCAGGGGCGGGGTTGCTGCTCCTGTCGTCGCCGCTGCTCTCGACGCTGGCGCTCGGGCAGGTATACCCGATCCTGGCCCTCGGGTTGGTGGCCGCCTGGGTCTCGGACCGCAGGGACTACCAGTGGCTCACGGGGGCCTCTCTCGGCCTGGTCGTCGCGCTGAAGCCCTCGCTGGTGCCGGTACTCCTGTGGCCGCTCGTGCGGCGGCGGTGGGAGGCCTTCTCGGCGGCGTGCATCTGCGGCCTGGCGGCGACGCTCGTAGGCCTCGTCGTGGCCGGTCCCTCTGCGACGCTCCGCTACGTCAAGATACTGAGCGAGGGTTCGGCGAATGCCTACTGGGACAATGCCTCCATCCCCGCGGCGGCGGCCCGTTTCTTTACGGAGCACCCCTACGGGCAGAACGCGGCGACCCTGCCGTGGATGGTCTTCGTGGGGTACGCGCTGGGGGTCGGGGTCATCATCCTCACCGCGGCGAGAATTCGAGACGGGGGAGAGGCCGGTTTGTGGGCGCTGGTCGCGGCCTCTCTGCTGGCCTCCCCCATCGCCTGGCACAACTATCTCGTCTTGCTCGGCCCGGGGGTGTTGCTTCTGCTGGCGCGGGGTCACACCGCGTCGGCGCTGTTCCTGCTCGCCCTGCAGGCTGTCCCGGCGCAGTGGGTCCTGCTCTGGAACGACGAGGGCACCGTCGGCGCGACGTTCGCGCTTACGCTCTATCTCTACGTCTTGCTGGCGCATTGGGTAGCCCTCCTGGTCGCCGGAAAGCCGGCCGCGCCGGAGACCGAAGCTGGCAAGGCGGAGTACGGAAACCACAGAGTTCCGGCCGGTGGGGCATAATTCCTACTGGGAAGCGCTACAGACCGGAAGAGAGGTGGAGAGACGTGGAAAAGACGATCGGTGAGCGCGTCGTGGACGTGATGCCTTTCCTGGACGGGGCCGCGGACGCCCTCCAACCCAGGGTGCGGCAGCTCGTAGATAGGGGCGGGGAGAAGGCGCGCTACGTTCTAGACGGCGTCTGGTTTGAGACGCCGCTGCACCCGGTGCTCACGGACGTGCCGATAGGGTCGTGGACGGCGGCGCTCGTCTTCGACGGGCTCGACCTCCTGAGCGGGAGGACGGCCATGCGCAACGCGGCCGACGCCTCGCTCGCGTTCGGCATCGCCGGCGGGTTCGCCGCGGCGGCGGTCGGGCTTTCGGACTGGCGCTACCTCTCGGGGGGCTCGCGCAGGATGGGGATGGCCCACGCCATGCTCAACACCGCCGGGCTGGCCCTCAACACCTCGTCCCTGCTCCTGCGCGCCTCGGGACGCCGGAACGCGGGAAAGCTCGCTTTCCTCGCCGGTTACACGCTAAACGGCATGGGGGCCCACCTTGGCGGCGAGCTTTCGTACAAGTACGGCCTTCGGGTCAACCGCAACGCCTTCGAGGCCACCGGCCCCGGCGACTTTGTCCCGGTCCTCGACGAGGGAGACCTGCCCCAGGGCGGGTTGCGCCGGGTGGAGGCCGACGGGGCGGGCGTGCTCATCAGCCGGTCGGAGAAAGACGGCAGGGTCTGCGCCATAGCCGCCACCTGCAACCACATGGGTGGCCCGCTCGAGCAGGGCGACCGCGAGGGCGACACCGTCGTCTGCCCCTGGCACAAGTCCCGCTTCGACCTGTGCAGCGGCAAGGCCCTAAACGGCCCCGCCGTCTTCCCCCAGTCGGGCTACGAGACCAGGGTGCGCGACAGCAAGATCGAGGTGAGGGCCGTGGACGAAAATATACAAGAGAAGGTTAGGTAGATTTTAGGTGTTGGGGTTTACGCCGGTGCATCTTGCCTACTCCGGCGTGCGCGGGGAGCGAGGCCGATTGCGATGAGCAGGTTTCGTAGTACGTGGGAAGACTAAAGCCTTATACCCACAGCCTAATGCCCAAAACCTACTTCTCCAAACTATCCATCGCCTCCCCGGCGGCGCGGCGCAGGGCGCGGCTGGAATCCACCTGGAACACCTTTTGGAGGTCGCCACGGGCCTTTGCCCTCTGGCCCGTGGCGGCCAGGGCGGAGGCCCGGTTGTAGTAGGCGATGCCGAGCTTGGGGTCGAGCTTTAGGGCGTGGTCGGCGGCCTCGAGGGCCGATTCGGGGTCGCCGGAGGCATCGAGGCTGGCGGCGAGGGCTGAGTAGTAGCGGGGGAGGGGGCGGCGGCCGGTGAGGTCGTCGTAGAGGCGCGTCGCCTGGTCGTAGTCGCCGTTGCGGAAGGCGGTTCCGGCGCGGCGCTCTTCCGGGGTAACGGCGCGGGTCATGAGGACCGTAAGGACGGCGGCGCCGCCGAGGTAGACGAGGAGGACGGGGAGGTAGTTCTCTACCGTGGCGAGGTCCATCACGAAGGGGAGGCCGGCCACGAAGACGCCGGTGGAGAGGGGTGGGATCATGCGCAAAAAGAACTCCCTGTAGGCGCCCACGCGCAGGAGGTCGCGGTTCTGGCGCCAGATCAGGGCGGTAAAGACCGCCAGAATCAGTAGCGCCCCGAGCGTCGGGTAGAGCAGCCTCAATTGAGTTCGCCGAGGATCTTCTTCGCCGCCGACCGGAACCGGCGCGGCATGTCCGCCTCCAGCGCCTTGTTCAAATCTTTGACGGCCTTGGTCCTTTTGTTCATCCGGCGAAGGACGAGGGCGCGGTTGTAGTAGGCGAGGCCGTACTCGGGGTCGGTCGCTATGGCCTTTGTGGAAGCGTTGACAGACTCGTCGTAGCGTTCGGAGGCGCCAAGAGCGGCGCCGTGGAAGGCGTGGTTGCGGGCCAGAGGTTTTTCCTGCACCAGCTTCCCGTAGAGTTCGGCGGCCTGGGGGTAATCGCCACGGCGGAAGACGCCGTTCGCGCGGCGTTCCAAGGCCGGGACCGAGAAGAGGCTCGAGGCGATGACGAGGACGCCGAACAAGATCATCCACGCGAGCACCACCCAGCCTTGCGCGAAAGACCGCACGAAGAGGACGCTGATCGCCATCACCGCCAGCACCACGAAGGGCAGGAACCGCCGCGCGAGGTCGCTCCACGCCTTCGCCCGGGCGAGGTCCCTGTTCGCCGAGTAGATCGTCACGCCGCTAAAGACGACGATCAAGAAGATCAACACTACCGGAACGGCGGCGGCGCCCAAAACAGTCTCCCTAGGAACCCACAGGAGCCGGCTCAAGCCCCCGCAAGACCCCGAGCGCCGGCGCAATCAGGTTCTCGAACTCCCCGTCTGACAGCGTTGGGCGTGCCCCCTCCACGGAGACGGAATCCTCGAGTTCGATCCAGGACTTGCACCCGCCGTACCCTTCGCGGTACGGAAGCTCGACGGTCTCGGGCAGCACGTAAGTCCTTAGCACCAGCACCGTAAGCGGCTTCTTCGGGCGCCACTTGAAGCGGCTCTCGGTGTACTCGTGCGTCCACATGTGATGCTCGTTCAGCCTTTCGAGGTCCTCGGCCTCGGAGATCTCGAACGCCCCCTCAACCTCCGCGAACGACGAGAGGCGCAGAGGCCCCTGGTCCGTCAGGTCCGGAACCTCGCCCATGATCCCGCGGTACTGCGGCTTGATAAGCTCCGGCTTCTGGTGCTCGTAGCCCGGCAGCAGCAAGAAACGCGCCTTCGGCACGGCGAACGCCTTCTCCCTGATGCCGCCCTTGCGGACCACGAGCGCCGTCGCGCCGCGCCCCAGCGCCTCTACGGCTACCGCCCACTCCTTCAACGCGTGGCGCAGAGAATCCAAAAGACCACCTCTCGTATAATGCGACCGTCAACGTTGCACAGAGATTATATGACGCGAGCGTTCCGGCTTCGACAGGAGGAACCGCATGACCCAGCAAGACACCCCGCACCGCGTAGAGCGCGATTCGATGGGGGAGGTGGAGGTCCCCCGTAACGCCCTCTTCGGCGCCCAGACCCGCCGCGCCCTCGACAACTTTCCCATAAGCGGCATCCGCTTCCCGCGCCGCTTCATAGAGGCCCTCGGCGCCATCAAGCTAGAAGCCGCCAACGTGAACCATGACCTCGGCGGCCTCGACGAGAACCTCAGGGACGCCATCGTCTCCGCAGCGGAGGAGGTCGTCGAGGGGAGACTGGACAACCAGTTCGTGCTGGACATTTTCCAGACCGGCTCGGGGACCTCGACCAACATGAACGCCAACGAGGTCATCTCCAACCGGGCCGTGCAGATCCTGGGCGGGCAGATCGGCTCGAAGGATCCCGTCCACCCCAACGACCATGTCAACCGCGGCCAGTCCTCCAACGACGTCATCCCGACCGCCATTCACCTCGCGGCGCTCATCTCCATCGAGCGGGACCTCCTGCCCGCGCTCCACAAGCTGCGCGACGCTCTAGGGGACAAGGCCGTCGAGTTCGACGACGTCGTCAAGACCGGGAGGACGCACCTCCAGGACGCGACCCCGATCCGTCTCGGCCAGGAATTTTTCGGCTACGCCGGCCAGATCGACCGCGGCATCCATCGCGTCGAAAAAGCCTGCGAAGACCTCGCCGAGGTCGCCCTCGGCGGCACCGCCGTCGGCACCGGCGTCAACACCCACCCCGAGTTCGCGTCCAGGGTCTGCGAGAAGCTCAGCGCCCGCTTCGGCGTCGAGGTCAGGGAGACCGAGAACCACTTCCAGGCCCAGAGCGCCATGGACGCCGCCGTTTTCGCCAGTGGTGCCCTCAAAACCGTCGCCGTCTCCCTCCTGAAAATAGCCAACGATGTCCGCTTCCTCGGAGCCGGTCCACGGGCCAACCTTGCCGAGATAGCCCTCCCCGAGGTGCAGCCCGGCTCTTCCATCATGCCCGGCAAGGTCAATCCCGTCATAGCCGAGAGCGCCGCGATGGTCAGTGCCCAGGTCGTCGGCAACGACGCCACCGTCGCCCTCGCTGGCGCCAGCGGCAACTTCGAGCTGAACGTCATGCTCCCCGTCATAGCCCACAACCTCCTCCAATCTGTAGAGCTGCTGGCGAGCACCGCCCACAACTTCACCGACCAGCTCGTCGTAGGCCTCCAAGCCACCGACCGCGGCCCCGCGCTCGTCGAGCAGGGCCTCATGCTCGCCACGGCCCTCGCCCCCGAGATCGGCTACGACGAAGCTGCCAACGTCTCCAAAGAGGCCTACAAGACAGGCAAGACCATCCGCGAGGTAGCACGTGAGAGGACCGAGCTCTCCGAGGAACAACTCGATGATCTGCTGGATGCACGGAAGATGACGGAA
>CADCUZ010000083.1 GCA_902806015.1 uncultured Rubrobacteraceae bacterium | reverse complement strand
GCTGCGCGGCGTGGTGGACAAGCTCATAAACACCGCCAAAAAGGACGACCTCCACGCCCGGCGGCAGGCGGTCAGGATCCTCAAGGACAAGACCGTCGTCCGTCGGCTCTTCGAGGACGTCGCCCCCGACCTCGACGGCCGCACCTCGGGCTACACCCGTATCCTGAAGCTCGGCCCGCGCCTCGGGGACGGCGCCGAGAACGTCTACCTGGAGCTCGTCAACTACAGAACTGGTTAACAGAGTTCCGCAGGACAGCAACCCTGACGGGGCCCGCCACGGCGGGCCCTCCGTCGTCTCCTGCGAGAACGTCACCTTCTCATACCCCGGCGCGAGCCCTAAGGTGGATCGCCCGGCATTGAGTGGCGTCTCCCTCGAGGTCCGGGCTGGTGAGTACGTCGGCGTGGTCGGTCCCAACGGCGGCGGGAAGTCCACCCTCGTGCGCCTCCTGAACGGCCTGCTCGCGGCGGACTCCGGGCGCGTACGGGTAGCAGGCTTCGACCCGGCCGTGGAGCCGTTCGAGGTGCGGCGCAGGGCCGGCGTGCTCTTCCAGAACCCGGACAACGGGCTCGTGGCGCCTTTCGTGGAGGACGACGTCGCCTTCGGGCTCGAAAACCTCGGTGTGGAACGGGCGGAGATGCGCGAGAGGGTGCGCGGGGCCATACGTTCCGTGGGGCTTAGCGGGTACGAGCGCCGCGAGCCGCACACACTCTCGGGCGGGGAGAAGCAGCGGGTCGCGCTCGCCGGGCTGCTGGCGGTCGGGCCGGAGATCTTGCTTCTGGACGAACCGACCGCGATGCTCGACCCTGCGGGGCGGCGCGAAGTACTAGAACGGGTCCGCGGGCTTCAGGCCTCGAGGACCGTGCTGCACGTGACGCACCACCTCGAAGAGCTCTTCGATGCCGACCGGGTGCTGGTCCTGAACGGCGGCAGACTCGTCTTCGACGCCCCACCCGACGAGTTGTTCTCGGACGCCGATCTCTTGCGAGAGAGTCGGCTCGTATTGCCGCCCGTCCCGCGGCTGGCGGCGGACCTGGGTCTGCCGTTCTGCAGGACGCCCGAGGAGCTGGCCGCCGCGGTGGACCAGGCTGTCGCCCGCAAGACAAAGGACGGCTCCGAGGTGGAGGCGCGGTGAGGGTAGAACTCCGGGACGTGCGGCACGTCTACGGTTGGGGTACGCCTTTCGCGGTCGAGGCGCTGAGGGGCGTGTCCCTCGCGGTGGAACCGGGGGAGGTGCTCGGCGTGATCGGGGGCACGGGATCCGGCAAAAGCACACTAGTCCAGCACCTGAACCTGCTCCTCCTGCCCACGAGCGGAAGGGTCCTCGTAGACGGCGCGGACGCCTTCTCGCTGGACCGAGCGGTGCTCCGGCGCCGCGTCGGGCTGGTCTTCCAGGCCCCCGAGCAGGGCCTCTTCGCCTCCACGGTCGAAGAAGACGTGGCCTTCGCCCCGCGGAGGCTCGGGCTGAACGAGGAGGAGGTGCGGGACCGCGTCCGGGAGACGCTGGGGCTGCTCGGTGCCGGGCACCTGGCCCGGCGGTCGCCCTTTGCGCTCTCCGGCGGCGAGCGGCGGCGGGTCGCTATAGCCGGGGTGCTCGCGATGGGCCCGGAGGTCCTTGTGCTTGACGAGCCCACCGCCGCCCTGGACCCGAGCGCGCGGGGAGACCTCATGGGCCTCGTCGGCCGCCTGAAGGCCTCGGGCATTACGGTTGTCTTCGTCTCCCACGACCTCGACGAGGTGGCCGAGGTCGCGGACCGGGTTTGCGTGCTGGAAGGTGGAAAAGTCCGGACCCTCGGGACAGCGGCGGAGGTCTTTTACGGCGGCACGGCGCCGGCGACCGTGCGCGTAGCCGCCGCGGTGGGGGAGAGGCGGCCCGGGTTCGGGAGGCCGGTGCGTTATGGGGAGACGCTCGCGGCCCTGCGGCGCACGATGGGGGACGCGGGGTGATGGCCGTTCGGGGCGTGGGGCAATTTTACCCGGTCGGGTCGCCTCTGCACGCGCTCGACCCGCGGGCAAAGGTGGTGGCGACGGCCCTTCTGGTGTTCGGGCTGTTCTTCGTGGATTCTGCGGCCGGGTTTCTCGTCGCGGGGGCGGCCACGGCGCTGCTCGTCGCGGCGAGCCGGGTGCCGCCCCGGGCGTTTCTCGGTCTTCTCCGGCCCGTAGCGTTTATCGTGGCGCTCACCTTCGTCTTCCAGGTCTTCTTTTTGCGGGAGGGACCCACGCTCTTCGAGTGGGGGTTCGTGGAGGTGCACCAGGGCGGACTTCGGATGGGCCTCCTGCTCGCGGCGCGGCTCCTGATCCTGGTGACCACGGCCGGCCTGCTGACGGCGACGACGGCGCCTGTCGCGCTAACCGACGGCATAGAGGACCTCCTCTCCCCGCTCAAGAGGCTCCGCTTCCCTGCGCACGAGGTCGCGATGATGATGACCATAGCCTTGCGCTTCATCCCCACGCTTGGCGAGGAGGCCCAGAAGATCTCGCGCGCCCAGGCCGCCCGCGGCGCGGAACTCACGGGAGGCGGTCTGCTCGCCCGCGTCCGAGCGCTCGTCCCGCTGCTCGTCCCCCTGACCGTCGGGGCTTTCCGCCGCGCCGACGAGCTGGCCGAGGCGATGGAGAGTCGCGGCTACCGCGGCGGCCTTGGCCGCGTCCGCTACCGCGAGCTGCGCTTCCGCGCCCGCGACGCCCTGGCGCTTGTGCTAACGATCCTAGTCGTCCTGGCTTCGGTGCTGCTGTGAAGCTCGCCGGCCTCGTCGAGTACGACGGCGCCCATTTTGCGGGATGGGCCGCCCAACCCGCGATGCGGACGGTTGAGGAGGAACTCTCCAAGGCCCTTCGGACGGTGCTGCGCCGGCCCGTGAAGCTCGCGGTCGCCGGCCGCACCGACGCGGGCGTGCACGCGAGCGGACAGATTGTCTCCTTCGACGCCGAGACGGACCTCTCTCCCTCTCTTATCGCCTACAAGACCACGGCCGTGTTGCCCGAGGACGTGGCGCTCAGGCGCTGCGTCGCTGCTCCGGACTCCTTCGACGCCCGTTACGATGCGAGGAACAGGGGCTACGAGTACCGGCTGGTAAACGACGAGATCCGCTCTCCCCTGCTGCGCCGGCGGGCAGCCTACGAGCCGCGCGAGCTAGACTTCGGCCTGCTGGCTGAGGCGGGCGCGTCGGTCCGGGGCGCCCACAACTTCAGCGCCTTTACCCCGTCCAAGGGCTACCACTTGCGGTTCGCGCGGGTCGTGACGGAGTCGCGCTGGGAAAGGGAGGGGGATTCGCTGGTGTACCGCATCAGCGCCGACTCGTTCCTGTACGGTATGGTTCGTACTCTGGTGGGCACCATGCAGGAGGTCGCCCGGGAAAAGCGGGAGTTGGGGCACTTCAGGGCGCTGCTCTCCGGTGGTCGACGCACGGAGGCCGGGCCCGCCGCGCCGGCTCGGGGGCTGACTTTGGTAAGGGTTGGTTACGATCAGGACCTCTGGAGGTAGAGATGGATGGGACGCGCGAGCTCTTGAAGGAGATAGACGCCTACGTGGCGGGCCTCTACGCGCCGCCGGACGAGGCGCTCACAGCGGCCCTGCGGGAGTCGGAGTGGGCCGGGCTGCCGCGGATAAACGTCTCGGCGAGCGAAGGAAGGCTCCTCCAGATGCTCGTCGAGATCTCCGGGGCGCGCCGGGTGCTCGAGATCGGGACGCTTGGGGGTTACAGTGCCATCCACTTCGCCCGCGCCTTGCCGGAGCACGGGGCCCTGGTCTCCCTAGAGCTCGAAGAGCGCCACGCCGAGGTAGCCCGCCGCAACGTCGAACGGGCCGGGCTCTCGGAGAGGATCGAGATCCGCGTAGGTGACGCGCGCGACGCGCTCGCCGGGCTCGTCGAAAACGGGGAGGGTCCCTTCGATCTGATCTTTATAGACGCGGACAAGGAGGGCTACCCGGAGTACCTGGCCTGGTCCCTGCGCCTCTCACGGCCCGGCACCCTAATCCTCGGCGACAACGCCATCCGCGAGGGAAGCGTTATAGATCCAGACGATCCCTCGGCCCTCGCGATGCGCGAGTTCAACGAGAAGCTCGCGAAGGACCCGCGCCTCTCCGCCCTAATCCTACCCCTAATCCGGGAGCGCATAGACGGCCTCGCCATAG
Organism: uncultured Rubrobacteraceae bacterium; assembly: GCA_902806015.1. The sequence continues at coordinate 6,000 of CADCUZ010000083.1, read as the reverse complement.
CCCGAGTGCGGTAGCACGATAAAAACCCGGCGGGGCGGCGCGTCTACAGCGCGTCCCGGACGAGGTCCGCCGTCGCTTCCGGGTTTCTCCATCTCGGCTCCTCTTAGCGGTGCGGGCTGAAAACGAGGCCCACGCCGCCGTCCGCGCATCTCGGCACCTCGGTATGACGTGAGGGCGGGCGTGGGGGACCTCCTCTTGGTCGGCTACCTCGCCGTCCGCCAGCCGGAGGTTCACGCCCTCGCAGCGGAGCCCGCTCCGGTACAACGAGCCTTGCGACGTACTCCGCCGCACTTCGCTCGCAGGCTTCGCCGCACTTCGCTCGCAGGCTCCGGCGCGCGCCGGGTCGGCCACGGCGAGGGATTTCCGGATCGACCGGACCATCGCCACCAACCTCGTCTGGTCGAGCCAGACGTGCGGGTGGGGTTCGCCGTCTTGACCTTTCCTCGTTACGGGTAAGGGATATCTACGGTCTCCGTCAGCACCACGCGCTCGGCCCCCGAGCCGAAAGACCGGTAGAGTTCGCCTAGCCAGGGCTCGAAGCCCAGGCCCTTCCGGAAGACCACGTCGACCTCCACGAGCTTCGTGTTGTCTGCCGGGGCCGGCTCGAAGGTGTGCGCGTCGCCGTTGGGGCCGGCGAGCGTGGTCAGCTCCAAGCTACCGCCGCCCACGTTCTCGACCGTATCCCCGAGGATGCTAAAGGTGACGACCACCCTGATAGGCTCGTTTACGGGATCGTTATCGGTATCGTTCCCCGACCACCGCAGGCTGCAAGGAAGGAGACGAGCAACGCCCCGCACGCCACAATCAAGGTCCTGCGAAAGCCCATACTAATCCGTTCAGCCTTTTCCTCGCGCAGCCGCCGCGCCGCGTGGCCCGACGGTAATAAATGATGATGAATTATCATACAAAATAAAAGCGCCGTGGCGATCGGTTGCTGAGCCTATCCGGGTTTACGCGGGAGACGGTCGCGGGTGGAAGCGCCCATTATTCGATAACCGGGGCGCGATGCGCGCGGGTGGGAGGCCGGTCCAGACGGGATGGTCGGGGACCATATTCCGACGTCGGTGGTACGATTGCAGTGGTAGCCGACAAGGTGGAAGGCATGGTCGGGCGGGTATTTATCTCTATGATCCGGGTCTACCAGAGGTTCGTCTCGCCGCTCTTTCCGCCCTCCTGCAGGTTCACGCCCAACTGCTCCCGGTACACTATCCAGGCGATCCAGAAGCACGGTCCCCTTCGGGGAGGCGCGATGGGAGCGTGGCGCATACTCCGCTGCAACCCTTTCTCAAAGGGCGGGTACGACCCCGTGGAGTGACAGGAGTAAGCCGGGTCTGCACATCGTTAACGGTAATCCCGTACCCGTAACGGTGGTCTCCGGCGCGTCGTTGCGGGGTCCGTGACCGTTGGACGCATGGTAAATTCTGGTGCGTGGGGACGACGAGGAATACGAGGCAACGAAACGCCATCCTCAAGAGCATCCGGGAGGCTGACGGGCCGCTCTCGGTGGGGGAGGTACACGGGCGGTCGAGGCTCCAGATTCCGGGTTTAGGCATCGCGACCGTTTACCGGGCGACTAAGGCACTGCGCGAGGACGGTGAGGTTGTGCTCGTCGAGCTGCCGGGGGAGGGGCCGCGCTACGAGCCGGTTGGGCGCGGGCATCAATCACCATTACCGGTGCTTCTCCTGCGAGCAGACCTTCGACCTTTCGGGGTGTCCTGTCGGCATCCCGCGGGGGACAACGTTGCCCGGGGGGTACACCGTAGAGGACCACAGCCTGACGCTCTACGGGCGCTGCTCCGCCTGCCGTTCCTGAACGGTTATCGGCCGGCCCTCCGGCTGGCCTTCTTGTAGATGTATGCTACTATTTGATCCGCTTAGAAGCCTTTTTAGAGTAGTTTGTAGAACCTTCGGAGGATGATGAAGAGTTTCATGGCGCGACCCCTCGAGGTCGAGCGGAGATGGTACGTCGTTGACGCAGACGGCAAGACCCTCGGGCGGCTTTCGACCGAGATCGCGCGGGTGTTGCGCGGCAAGCACAAGGCGCAGTACACGCCGCACGTCGACGTGGGCGACTTCGTTGTAGTGGTGAACGCCGACAGGGTTGTCGTCACGGGCAGGAAGGCCGAGCAGAAGGTATACCGGCGCCACTCGGGTTACCCGGGCGGGATGAAGGAGACCAGCTACGCGCAGATGCTCCAGCGCAAGCCGACGGAGGTCTTGCGCAAGGCTGTCTACGGGATGATGCCGAAGAGCCGGCTCGCCCGCCAGCAGTTCAAAAAGTTGAAGATCTACGCAGGGCGTGAGCATCCGCACGCCGCCCAGGACCCGCAGACGCTCGAGGTGGGATAAATGGCAGAGGCACTTTACAAAGGAACGGGACGGCGCAAGACCGCGGTGGCGCGGGTGCGGCTGCTTCCCGGAGACGGCAAAATAACGGTTAACGGCCGCGACCTGACGGAGTTTTTCCCCCGCCCGGCCTACCAGATGGCCGTGAAGTCACCGCTGGAGCTTCTCGACTCCGCGAGCCGCTACGACGTCGTAGCCAAGATCGAGGGTGGCGGCCTCACCGGGCAGGCCGAGGCCCTGCGCCACGGCATAGCGCGGGCGCTTGCCGAGGAGTCCCAGGAATCGAGGGGCGAGCTCAAGGCCGCCGGGATGCTCACCAGGGACGACAGGGCCGTCGAGCGCAAGAAGTACGGCCTCAAGAAGGCTCGCAAGCGCCCGCCGTTCTCTAAGCGCTAACGACGCCGAAACGAGAGACGCTTTACGCAACGAGCCCTTCCATAACCCGGAAGGGCTCGTTTGCGCTCAAACGGAGGCCGGCATGAAGGCCGAAAAAACGTCTTCTGTGGTCTTCGAAGCGTTCGACGCGGGGCCGCATTTCTCCGGGGTGGTCGAGATATGTCGTTCGCTCCAATGGGACAATTTCCGCGACGACCCGGATCTCACCCGAAGGTCACTTGCGGCGCCCGGGGTGACGACGATAATCGCCGTGGCGCGTGATCCCGGCAGGGTCGTCGGGTTCGCCCAGGTTTTCGGCGATGGTATCTTGCAGGCGCACCTGGGCCTGCTAGCGGTTGACGAAAAGTGGCGCCGTAGGGGTATTGAGAGGAGGCTTGTGGAGGAGGCCGTCGCGAGGGTGGGGGCCGTGCGCATGGGCCTTATAGCCTCGGACGAAAATCTCTACTTCTACGGGTCGTTAAGACACAGGGAGTAGGCTGGGTTCAGGATCTAATCTACCCCGCAAGAAAGGAGGAAGGCTGAGGGGGAAAGTTATAGCGTTCGGCACCGACGGGGTACGCGGGGTCGCCAACAGGGACCTCACGCCCGAGGACGCCCTGCGCCTCGGCCTCGCCGCCGCCCGCGTTTTCGGGGGACCCGTTTTCGTTGGCCGGGACACCCGACTCTCTGGCGGGATGCTCTCGGGCGCCTTGGCCGCCGGGCTCTCGGCCGGCGGTGCCCGCGTGGTGGACCTCGGCGTCATCCCGACGCCGGGCGTGGCCGCCCTCGCACCCGCGCTCGGGGCGGCCGCGGCCGGCGTCGTCAGCGCTTCCCACAACCCCTACCCGGACAACGGCATCAAGTTCTTTTCCGGCGAGGGGCGGAAGCTGCCCATGGAGCAGGAGCGGGAAATCGAGGAGTTGACCGGGACCGACGTCCCGCGACCCACCGGCGACGGGGTCGGCGCGGTCGAGGTCCTCGGCGACGCCGAGGACCTGTACGTACGGGAGGTTTTGAAGCGGTCGAGCCCGAACGCCGCGGGCTTGAAGGTCCTGCTCGACTGCGCCAACGGCGCGGCTTACAGGGCCGCGCCCGAGGCGTTGACGCGTCTCGGCGTGGAGGTGACGGCGGTCGGGGCCGACCCGACGGGCACGAACATAAACGAGGGCTGCGGATCCACCCACATCGCAGGGCTGGATGCTTCGGGTCACGACGTCGCGTTCGCTTTCGACGGGGACGCCGACCGGGTGCTGGCCGTGGACGAGCGGGGCAACGTGGTGGACGGGGACAAAATACTCGCCATCCTCGCCCGCGACCTCAAGGAGCGCGGGGCGCTCGGGGGCGGGGTTGTCGTCACCGTGATGAGCAACCTCGGCTTCTTCAAGGCGATGGACGCAATGGACGTCCCCTACGCGGTCACGCTGGTCGGGGACAGGCACGTGGCCGAGGAGATGCTGCGGACCGGGGCGACCTTGGGCGGGGAACAGTCCGGACACATCATCCTCTCCAGGCGGGCCACGACGGGCGACGGGCTGGTGACGGCGCTGGCGCTGCTGGACGTGATGGTCCGCAGCGAGAAGCGGCTCTCGGAGCTTGCCGCGGTGATGGACGTCTACCCGCAGAAGCTCACTAACGTCGCGGTGGACGGGTCCGCGAAGGCGGTGGCTGCTCTAGACGCCGTCGAGAGTGCCGTCGCCGATGCGGAGAAGAAGTTGGGCAACCGGGGGCGCATACTGCTCAGGCCGAGCGGGACGGAGCCGGTCGTGAGGGTGATGGTCGAGCACGAGGATGAGGCGGCGTGCCGGGAGGTCTGCGCGGAGGTGGCGCGGGTCGTCGAGGTCGCCGGAAGGGAGGACGTTTGAGGTTCGTGGGATGCGCTTTGGCGTGGAGGCCGGGCGAGACGCGGGAGAAGGACTCGTGCCTGGTCGTCATGGACGAGCGGGGGAGCATCATCGCCAACACCTTCGCGGGGAGCCCCGAGGAGCTGCGCGGGGCCATCGAGGCCTACGGGGAGGAGCGGCGCGGGCTCATCGTCGGCGTCGACGCGCCGTTGGCCGTGCCCAACGAGCGGGGGACCAGGAGGATCGAACGCATCCTCTCCAGGGTCGCGCTGCCCGCCTACTCGGCCAGCCGCAAGATGTTCGGCGGCTCGCCGCTTTCAGAGGATTTGCTGTCGGAGCTTGAGAAGATCGGTGTCGAGTACACTGACTACCCGTTCCCGCGGGAACGAGGCCAGAGGGTCGTGGTCGAGGTCGACTCGGCGGCGGCGCTCAAGGTACTCTCCTTGGAGCGTTCCGGGGAGGACGGGGACCTCGCCGCGGCGTTGCGGGGCATGAACGACCCCAAGTTTCGCAAGGGCAACAAGGCGGGCCGGTCGGCGGCGATAAGGGGGGCCATCGAGGTCCTGTGGGACACGCCGGGCCTGCGCCTGAGGACTGGTAACCTCTCGGCGGACCTGACGGCCGAGGAGAACGTGGACGTCTCCAAGCTCGAGGTGGCGGCCTCGCTGTCCCACGCGGAGCTCGACCGCGTCCTGGCGCTCGTCGAGGGCACGCTCGCGGCCTACACCGTTCACCGCCACTGGCGGGACCGGGACGGGTCGATGGTCGTGGGTTCGGGGAGCGAAGGCTCCGTGCTGCTGCCGGCGAAGGGCGCCCTGCACGACCGTATCGCCGAGGAGGCGCGCGCCGCCGGGGTCCCCTACGTCTAGGGAGAGGGGACTGTGGGGCTGAAGGTCCGCATCATACCGTGCCTGGACGTGGACGCGAGCCGGGTTGTCAAGGGGACGAACTTCAAGAACCTCAGGGACGCGGGCGACCCGGTCGAACTCGCCGCCCTCTACGACCGCGAGGGGGCCGACGAGATCGTCTTCTACGACATCACCGCCTCCCACGAAAGGCGCGAGACCTCCTCGGCGCTCGCCCGGGCCGCCGCCGAGGAAGTCTTCGTCCCTTACACCATCGGCGGCGGCGTGAGGACGGCAGACGACATGCGGGCCATGCTGCGTGCCGGGGCGGACAAGGTCTCGGTCAACAGCGCCGCCGTGCAGAACCCCGGCCTCATAGACGCCGGCGCCGAACGCTTCGGCGCCCAGTGCGTCGTCCTGAGCGTGGATGTCAAGCGTAAAGAGGGCGGGCGGGGTTGGGAGGTCTACCTCAACGGCGGGCGGCTCAACACGGGGATGGACGCCGTCGGGTGGCTCGCCGAGGGCGAGAAGCGGGGGGGCCGGGGAGTTCGTCCTCAACAGCATGGACGCCGACGGGACGGAGAGCGGCTACG
>CADCUZ010000082.1 GCA_902806015.1 uncultured Rubrobacteraceae bacterium | reverse complement strand
TTTGGTCCGGGCGGGAGGGCGGGGCCGAGATCTCAGCCGTCGGCGTCGCTGACCTCCAGACGGGCGATGGACCCGGGGACATCGACGTCCTGCGTAAGCGCCTCCTGGAGTCCGGCGATGGGGAAGTTCGGTACTACGGGGGAGGTCGCTTCGATCCTGAGCGCGAAGCGAGTGAGGAGTGGGGGCCGTTCGGTTCGTACAGCTTCGTCCTGCCCCGCTTCGAGCTGCACGCCGGGGAGGAGGGGGCGACGTTGGTGTGCAACCTCGTGCTGGCCCGGGACGCGAGTCGGCAGGAAGAGGTGCTCGGACAGATAGAAGGCCTGCGGGCGCCTGCCGGGGGACGGGACGCAACCCTGCCCGAACCCCTCTACCGGAAGGACGCCCCCGACCACGAGGGCTGGGAGGGCAACGTCGGGCGGGCGCTCGCGGCCTTCTCGGAGGGGCGTATGGGCAAGGTCGTGCTCGCGCGGCGGGCGGTGTTCGGTTTCGGCGAAGACCTGGACGGCCTCCTTCTCGCGGAGGAGCTCAGGGACGCGGCGCCGGACTGCTTCCGCTTCTACGTCGAGCCGGTGGAGGGGGCGGCCTTCCTCGGGGCCTCACCCGAGAGGCTCTTCCGCCGGGAGGGGCGCTCCGTGAGGAGCGAGGCCGTCGCCGGTACCCGACCGCGCGGCGCCTCTTCGGCGGCCGACGGGGAGCTGCGGGAGGAGCTGCTGGGAAGCGAGAAGGACCACTCCGAGCACAGGTTCGTGAAGGTCGGTATAGAGGAAGCGCTCCGGCCGCTATGCGTCAGGCTGGATGTCGAGGACGGCGTCTCGGAGATGAAGCTCGCGAGCCGGCGTCACCTCGTCTCCCGGTTGCGCGGGGAGTTGCGGGAGGGCGTCGCGGACGCCGAGGTGCTGCGGGCGCTTCACCCCACGCCCGCGGTCGGGGGTTACCCGGGGGTGGCGGCACTGGAGGGTATCCGGGAGTTGGAGCCCTTCGACCGGGGGTGGTACGCGGGGCCCATCGGGTGGGTCGGGGCGGACGCTTCGGAGTTTGCGGTCGGGATCCGGTCTGGGCTCGTCAGGGGAAGCACTTTGGCCCTTTTCTCGGGGGCCGGGATCGTCCCGGGCTCCGATCCCGACGAGGAGTGGGCCGAGGTGGAGCAGAAGATCGGGGACTTCACCGGGGCGTTCGGCCTTCTTGGAAACCGCGCGCGCTAACCGCCTCTGGGCGTACCTGGTAGTCGAGGAGCTCCTCCGCTGCGGCGTGGGTCTCTTCTGCGTCGCGCCCGGCTCCCGCTCGACCCCCCTGGTGGCGGCGCTCGCCGCCAACGGGAAGGCCGAGAGCCTTGTCCACTACGACGAGCGCGGAACGGCGTTCGCGGCGCTGGGCTACGCGCGGGCCACGGGGCATCCCGCGGCCTGGATCACGACCTCCGGCACCGCGGCCGCAAACGGCCTTCCCGCCGTGGTCGAGGCGGCGACGGACGGCGTGCCCATGATCCTCCTGACCGCCGACCGCCCCCCCGAACTCCGCCAGACCGGCGCGAACCAGACGATAGACCAGCCGGACATCTTCGGCAACTTTGTCCGCTGGCGCTTCGACCTGCCCGCCCCCAGCCTCGACGTCGACCCCGCCGCGGTCCTGACAACCGTTGACCAAGCCGCCTACCGAGCCCTGCGTGCCCCGAGCGGCCCCGTACACCTGAACCTGATGTTCCGCGAACCCCTCATCCCCAATCTCGGCGAAGACGAAGCGGCCCCTTCCGGCCCCGAGCGCTGGGAAGAGAAGGGGGTTCCCTACACCCGATACGCCGCCACAAAGCCCGCAGTGAGCGGGGCGGAGGTCGGGGCGCTCTGGGAGGAGTTGCGGCCGGTCGGGCGCGGCCTCGTCGTCGCGGGTAGGCTGGCCTCCCGCGAACGGGGAGAGGCTGTGGAGAAGCTCGCCCGCTCCCTGGGGTGGCCGCTCTTGCCGGACGTCGGTTCGCAGGTCCGCCTCGGCGGGGACCGCGGAAACGCCGCTTTCTACGACGCGCTGCTGGCGAACGGGGCCTTCGCCAGGGGCCACGAGCCTGAGGCGGTGGTGCACGTCGGCGGCAGGGCCTTGAGTAAGCGTTTGGAAGGGTTCGTCGTCCGTAGCCGCCCCGACCCTTACGTGGTTGTCCGGGAGAACCCTTTCAGGTTGGATCCCGGCCACGCGGTCACCCAAAGCGTCGAGTCCGACGTCGTGGACTTCTGCGCCGCGCTCTCCCGCGTGGCCCACGAAAACCCGCCAACGGTCGACCCCTCGTGGCTGGACGACTGGCGCGCGGCCTCGGCCGGGGCGGGCGCGGCGCTGGACCGGCAATTCGCGGGGGGAGGCGGGCTCGACGAGCCGCTGGTGGCGCGGCTGGTCTCGCGGGACACCCCCGAAGGTCACGGCCTCGTCGTCGCGAGCAGCATGCCGGTGCGCGACCTCGACGCCTACGCCGCCGCGGACGGCGCGGGCCTTCCCCTCGCCGCGAATCGGGGGGCGAGCGGCATAGACGGCACCGTCGCCACGGCCGCCGGCTTCGCGCGGGGCTTCGGCGGGCCCGTGACCCTGCTCATAGGCGACCTGGCGCTTTTGCACGACCTCAACTCCCTCGCCATGCTGCGGGGCCTTCCCGTCACGGTGGTAGTCATCAACAACGACGGCGGCGGGATTTTCTCGTTCCTGCCGGTCTCGCGGCACGAGGGCTTCTTCGAGCCGTTCTTCGGCACGCCGCAGGGCGTGGGTTTCGGGGGCGCGGCGGCGATGTTCGGCCTCGACCACCAGCGTCCCGGGACGGCGGAAGAGTTCCTATCGGCGTATCGCGCGGCCCGTTTGGGTGCCGGACCGTCCCTGATAGAAGTCCGCACCGACCGCGAAGGGAACGTGGCGGTTCATCGGGAGCTGCTGGAGAAGGTCGCGACCGCGGTGCGGGAGGGCTAAAGTTCCGCGCTGTGGGGCACCGGAGGCGCTTACGTTCCGCAAGGAGACGCATCCTGCGCGACCTGAACCACGCGTCTGCCGGCGACACCCGGCGTCCGGCGGTGCTCTTCCTGCACGGCTTCATGGGCTCCTCGGCGGATTGGCGTGGGGCAACGGCGGCGCTGGAAGGGCGCTACCGCACCATCGCCGTGGACTTGCCCGGGCATGGCGCCTCGACGGGGCTTCCGCCCGAGTCGTACACCATCAAAGGGGCGACGCGTGCGTTGCTGGGCATTCTGGACGGCCTGGGCGTAGAACGACCGGTGATCGTCGGCTACTCGATGGGCGGACGGCTCGCCCTCTACCTGGCGCTGCGACACCCCGACCGCTGCTCCGGCCTCTTTCTCGAATCCGCCTCGCCGGGTTTGGAAGAGGGGGAAGCGCGGGCCGGCCGTCGGGCCGCCGACGAGAGGAGGGCCGCCCGCCTGGAGGCTGGCGGCCTCGAGGAATTCTTGCGCGACTGGTACCGGCAGCCGCTTTTCGCGCAGCTAGCGCGGGACGGCGAGCTGTTGCGGCGAACGTTGGAGGCGCGCAGAAAGAACGATCCGAACGAGCTGGCGAAATCTTTGCGGGGCATGGGGACGGGCAGCCAGCCGTCGCTGTGGGGGGAGGTTTTCGGCCTGCGAGTCCCGGCGCTCGCCGTCGCCGGGGAACTCGACGAGAAGTTCGTCCGGATCCTCCGCCGCATGGAGGGCGCCTGCCCGCGGATACGAACCGTCGTCGTCCCCGGCGTCGGGCACAACGCGCAGGCCGAGGCGCCCGGGCCGTATCTCTCCCTGCTGCAGGGTTTTTTGACCGCCTGAGTTAAGGACCGGTCCCTCGTCCCTGTTGGGGCCCGCGAGCCTCGATAACAAGAGGCCGTCCCGGGCTCTTCGCCCCGGAAGCTCTTATAATCATCGTCATGACTGATATCGCGTGGGAACCGGCCGGAGAGTTCGAGGACATCAGGTACGAGAAGGCGGGGGGGATCGCCAAGATCACCATAAACCGCCCCGAGGTGCGCAACGCCTTCCGCCCGTTGACGGTCATCGAGATGCAGCGGGCCCTGGAAGACGCCCGGGAGGATCACGAGACGGGCGTCGTCATCCTCACCGGAGAAGGTCCGGACGCGTTCTGCTCCGGCGGGGACCAGAAGGTGCGCGGGGACGCGGGCTACCTCGATTCCCCCGACGACCCGCGGCGGACGCCGGGCGGCGCATCGGTCGGACGTTTCCACGTCACGGACCTGCACGTTCAGATCCGGCGCTGCCCGAAGCCCGTGGTCGCCATGGTCGCCGGCTACGCGGTCGGCGGGGGGCACGTCCTGCACGTCGTATGCGACCTTACCATCGCCGCGGATAATGCCAAGTTCGGCCAGGTGGGTCCGAAGGTCGGCTCCTTTGACGGCGGCTTTGGCGCCTCCGTCCTCACCCAACTCGTTGGGCCCAAGAAGGCGAAGGAGATCTGGTTTCTCTGCCGCATGTACTCGGCGGAGGAAGCTTTCGAGATGGGCCTCGTCAACAAGGTCGTCCCCCTCGCCCAGCTCGAAACGGAGACCGTGGGCTGGTGCCGGGAGATGCTCGAGCGGTCCCCCTTTGCCCTGCGGCTGTTGAAGGCGGGCTTCCACGCCCACGAGGACGGCTTCGCCGGCATCCAGCAACTCGCCCACGACGCGAACCTCCTCTTCTACGGCAGCGAAGAGGCCCGGGAAGGCCGCGACGCCTACAAGGAGAAGCGCAAGCCGGACTTCTCCCGGTTCCCCCGCCGCCCGTAGGACGGTGAGACCCGCGGGCCTCGACCTCTACCGCTACGCGCTCCCGTTCTCCGAACCCGTCGCGCTCAAGGAGTCGGTGCTCGAATACCGGGAGGGGCTCCTGATCCGTCTCACCGCAGAAGACGGCTCATCGGGCTGGGGCGAGGCCGCGCCGCTGCCCGGCTTCAGCCGCGAGACGCTTGAAGACGCGACCGAACAACTGCGCGGCCTGGCGGCCTCGATGCCGGGCGGGGAAGTATCCGTAGAGATGCTCGATCGCGCGGACCTTGCCCCCTCCGTCCGCTTCGGCCTGGAGCTCGCCGCGCACAACCTGTCCGCGAAACCATCCAAAAACGTGCTGGCGAGGCCGCCAAAGCATCCCAACAGAAAAGCGGTGTTTGTAAACGGACTACTGTCCGTTTTTGGGGGAGGGATGGTGGAAGAGGCCCGTAGAATGCGTGCGGCGGGCTACCGGGCCGCGAAGCTCAAGGTCGGAGGCAGGGGGGAGCCGGGAGACGCGCGGCTCGTTCGGGAGGTCGGGGAGGCGCTTGGGGATGGCGTTTCGTTGCGGCTCGACGCGAACCGGGCTTGGGGCTTTGGGGAGGCGTTGGAGTTTGGCCGTGGGGTCTCCGGCGTGCGGGTCGAGTACGTGGAGGAGCCGCTGGCGGAGCCCGGGCGGTTGCGGGAGCTGATCGGACGGTGGGGGTTGCCCGTGGCGCTCGACGAGTCGTTGGTAGGGATGGGGCCGGAAGGTTTGGGGAGGCACCGGTATGCGCGGGCGGTCGTGCTCAAGCCGACCCTGCTTGGTGGGCTCTCCCGGGCCTTGCGCTTGGCGGGGGAGGCGAAGGCTCTAGGCATGAGGGTCGTCGTCAGCTCGTCCTACGAGAGCGGCGTGGGGACGGGGGCGCTGGTTGCGTTGGCGGCGGCGGTCGGGGAAGAGCCGGTGGGGCTGGACACGTACCGTAGGCTGGCCGAAGACGTGATAGAGGTTCCTCTGGACCTTCCGGCGCCAGTCGTGGACGTCCGTCGGGCGACGGAGGCCGCCCGACGGGTGGACGTCCGCAAGATAGAGCCCCTTCCCCTGGACTAGCGATGCGCCCGCGCGCGGCGTTGGGGTATACTAGGGCGCATGTAGCGAGCTTCCTTTGCAACAGCGCCTTTCCCGACTCTCCGAACCGCAAAGGATTCGTCCCGTGCTCGTGCAACTCAATAACGTTTCGCTCTCTTCTCTGGACAAAAAAGTCTTGCAGGACGTCTCCCTGACCGTCTATCCGGGGGACAGGATCTCGCTCGTCGGCCCCAACGGCGCGGGGAAGACGAGCCTCTTCCGGATGCTAACCGGGCGGCTACGACCCGACGCCGGCACCGTATCGTGGGCCGGGGGCGTCCGGATCGGGCACCTAGAACAGGACTTTACCGGGCTGGAGGGCGGAGCGGGGCGTACCTGCATGGAGGCCGCTCTCGCGCCTTTTGCGGGCCTGATCGAGCTGGAAAGACGCCTCGAAGGCCTCGCCGCGAAGCTGGGTCGGGGAGACCGCCCCACAACCGCCCTGATGGAAGAGCTCGGCGAGGCCCAGCAGCGTTTTGAGGCCTCCGGTGGCTACGCGTTCAGAACGAGAACGGAGGCCAGCTTGACGGGGTTGGGGTTGCCCGAAGCCTTCTGGGCGCGCGAGGTGTCGCTACTCTCGGCGGGGGAGCGGATGCGGCTCTCGCTGGCGAAGATACTGCTGGAGGAACACGACCTGATCCTGTTCGACGAGCCCACCAACCACCTCGACGTCCCCGCCCGCGAGTGGCTGGAGGGGCACCTCAGAGGCACCGAGGCGGCCTACGTGGTGGCCTCCCACGACCGACGCTTTCTCGATGCGGTCTCGGAGAAGGTCGCACACCTCGACCGCGCGGAGCTCTCCCTATATCCGGGAAACTACACGGCGTTCCGGGGCCAAATCGAACGGGCCGAAGAGGAGGGTTGGCGCCGGTACGAGAAGAGCCGCAAGCACGAGAGGAAGCTTCGGCGCCAGGCCCAGGACTACAGGAGGTGGTCTGAGGCGGGGGAGAGGGAGAAGCGTGGGGCGGCCGACAAGGGCTTCGTGGGCCACAGGGCCGCGAAGGTCATGAAGCGCTCGCTCGTCGCCCGCAGGCGCATGGGGGAGGCGGCGGAGAGCGCCAGGAGGGAGAAGCCGTTTGAGGGCGACCCGGTAAAGATAGAGTTCGGGTCCTCCCGGGGGCGCGGCCTGATCCGCGCGGAGGACCTGGCGGTGGGGTACTCGGCGGAGCGACCGCTGGCCGCCGGGATCTCCTTCGACCTGTCCGCCGGCGAGAGGCTCGCGGTGCTCGGACCCAACGGCTGCGGCAAGACCGCCCTCCTGCGCACGGTGCTCGGCGAGGTGCCGCCGCTCTCCGGCGGGGCGCGCGTCTCGGCCTCCGCGCGGGTGGGATACTTCGACCAGGACCACCGCCTCCCGGTGCCGGGCGTTACGGCGCTCGAGATCTTGCGGGAGGCGGGGGACGAGACCCTGGCCCGCACCATACTCGGCAGGATGGGGGTGAGGAGGGAGGCCGTGAACAAGCCGGCGGCCCGCTTGAGCTCCGGCGAGCGCGCGAAGGTGCTGCTCGCCCGCCTCGTGCTCGAAGAGAACGACCTGCTGGTGCTCGACGAGCCCACCAACCACCTGGACATAGAGACGCAGGACGTGCTGCTCGGCGCGCTCGACGGCTTCCCCGGCGGCGTGCTGTTCGTCTCCCACGACCGGCATTTCGTCGAAGCGCTCGCGACGGGGACGCTGCGGCTCGGGATACCATAGGGCGGTGATCGACGACCGCACAAGCGTCCCCTGCCCGCTAAGGTCGGCGGCCCTGGCCTCCCCTGACGCCCAGGCCGTCGCGGGCCCGGGGTGGGCCCTCTCCTACGGAGAGCTCGACCGGCGCGTGTCGGCGGCCGAAGGGCGCGTCGGGGGGCTCGGCATCGAGCCCGGCGGCCGGGTCGCTCTCTACCTGCCCAAGGGCGCAGACCACGTGATCCTCCTTCTCGCCCTCGTGCGCGCCGGCCTGGTGGCCTGCCCCGTGAGCACGCGCCTGCCGGCCGGCGCCGTCGCGTCTTTGTTGGGTGAGGCCGGATGCCTAGCCTTGATCTCCGAGGCGAAAGGTCTGCTGGATGGCGTGGACGGGGTCCCGGTGTTGGATCCGGGTACGCTCCTCGGCAGCAAGACCGGAGGCGAACGGTCTACGCAGCCGTCAGAAGTTCCGCTGGAGCGGCCGGCGACCGTCGTCTTCACCTCAGGCAGCACCGGGACCCCCAAGGCGGCGCTCCACACCTTCGCCAACCACTACTACAGCGCCCTCGGCTCGAACGAGAACATCGCGCTCCGGCCGGGCGACCGGTGGCTGCACTCTCTGCCGCTCTACCATGTGGGGGGGCTCTCGATCCTTTTCCGTTGCCTGCTCGCCGGGGCGACGGTCGCGCTGCCGGAGCCTGGGGAGACGTTAGGCCAGTCCATCCCCACCCTCCGTGCCACCCACGTCTCCCTCGTTGTCACCCAGCTCCTGCGGTTGCTGAGGGAAGAGGCCGACCTGTCCGGGCTCAAGGCCGTCCTGATGGGTGGGGGGCCCATGCCGGGCGGCCTCGTGGCCGAGGCTCGCTCGCGCGGGCTGCCGGTCCACACGAGCTACGGGCTCACCGAGATGGCCTCGCAGGTTACCGCGACACCGCCCGACGCCGGGTCGGAAGAGTTGCGCACGGCCGGCCGGGCCCTGCTCCACCGGGAGGTCTCCGTCTCCGGGGGAGGAGAGATCCTGGTACGAGGAGAGACGCTCTTCGCCGGCTATGTCGAGGGGGGAAAGGCGGAGCGTCCGCCCGAAGCCGACGGCTGGTTCCGCACGGGAGACCTCGGCGAGCTGGACGAGGCGGGCCGCTTGCGCGTCCTGGGGCGTAAGGACAACCTCTTCGTCTCGGGCGGCGAGAACGTCCGGCCCGAGGAGATCGAGGACGCCCTCTTACGCATCCCGGGCGTAGATGAGGCCGTCGTCGTGCCGGTGCCTGACCCCGAGTTCGGGGCCAGGCCGGTCGCCTTCGTGCGCCTCTGTGGGGGGGCGGGGGACCTGGCCGGCGCGCTTGAAGGGGTCTTGCCGCGGTTCAAGATCCCGAAGATCTTCCACGAGTGGGAGGGTACCGGCGGCATGAAGCCGGACCGTGTTGCCCTCCAGGAACGGGCGGTACGGCTTCGTAGGGAGGACTGAAAGAAGGTCGCCCTAACCCATCGAGGAGCGCAGGTAGCGGACGGATTTGGGTAGCGCCTCTTCGGCCTCACCCCGGATGCCGCATTCCATCGCCATGTAGCCGTCGAATCCGATGTCCCGGAGCGCCTCGAAAGCCCCGGCGAAGTCCGTGTGGCCGGTCCCCGGCTGGAAGCGGCTGCTGTCCGCGAGGTGGACGTGGGCGAGGTAGCCGTCCGCTGCGCGGATGGCCCCGCCGAGGTCGTCCTCCTCGATGTTCATGTGGAAGAGGTCGCCCATGACCTTGACGGACGGGCGTCCCACAGACTCGCAGAGTTCGACCGCCTGCTCCATGCGGTTTAGCATGTGGTCCTCGTAACGGTTGAGGGGTTCGAGGAGGACGAGCGTGCCTTCGCTCTCGGCGTGCTTGCCCAGCTCCTCCAGCGCCTCGAGCAGCACGCGCCGGTCTTCCGCCTCCGTGCGGGGCACGGTGAAGGGGGGGGAGCCGCTTGGAGGCGAGGCCGTAGGCCGCCGGCGTGACCGCGCCGGTGCCTCCCAGCTCGGAGATTCCGGAGAGCAGGTGCTTCATGTGCTCGACGGCCTCGAGGCGGCGGGCGGCGTCGAGGTCGCCGATAAAGCGGTCGGAGATCAGGCACACGCTCGAGAACACGACGCCCCGCTCTCGGGCGGCCCTCAGCCCATCAAGCCGCCCGCCGCCAGTCTTCCGTCCCCCGCAGCTCGATGCCGTCGAGGCCCGCGGAGTTCGCGAACTCCCACTTCTCGAGTACGTCGTCGCCCGGCAAAATGTGCTCCTGGCACGCCAGCTTCATGTCTCCTCCTCAGAATTTGAGAACGGCTTGCACGACCTCGCCGGGGGCCGGCCTCTGGTCGAGCAGCCGGAAGGCCTCGTCCGCCTCGTCGGCCCCGAAGACGTGGGTCACGAGCGGCTGCAGCGAGACCCTCCCCTCGACGGCCAGCGCCATGACCGTCCGTTCCAAGCGTTCCACGCTCCAGCGGTGGTCGAGGGCTGGGCTCAGGCCAGAGATCTGGGAGCAGACCACGCGGATGCGGTTGTGGTGGAACTCCTCGCCCAGGAAAAGCCCCGCGCCGTCCCCCTGGAAAAAGCCGGCCGAGACGACCTTCGAGTTGTAGGCCGTCGAGCGTATTGCTTCGTGCAGGGCCGGGTATGAGCCGCTGAACTCTATGGAGACGTCGGCGCCCCTG
>CADCUZ010000081.1 GCA_902806015.1 uncultured Rubrobacteraceae bacterium | reverse complement strand
GCGGCGAGGCCGGGCTGCCACAGGACGTCCCGCTCGCCGCCGTCCGGCGCGGCGCGCTCGTCGAGAGCGTCCACCGGGGCCGCGTCGCCGTGTGCGACCCGCGCGGCGACCTGCTCGACGCCGCGGGCGACCCCGACGCCTACGTCTACGCCCGCTCCTCGGCCAAGCCCTTCCAGGCCCTCCCGCTCGTCCTCTCCGGCGCCGCCGACGCCTTCGGGCTCACCGACGAGGAGCTCGCCGTAGCCTGCGCCTCCCACAACGCCCAAGGGCCGCACCTCGCCGCCGTCCGGTCCCTACTCGAGAAGGCCGGCCTCACGGAGGACGACCTGCAGAACGGGGCCCACCCGCCGCTCCATGGACCGGAGGCCGCGAAGCTCGAGCGGCGCGGTGAGGAGCCGCATGCGATCCACGGTAACTGCTCCGGCAAGCACGCCGGGATGCTCGCCGTCTGTGTTCACGAGGGCCACGTGACCGCCAACTACCGCGACCCCGGACACCCGCTCCAGCGCCGCATCCTGGACCTGCTCTTGGGTGTCTGCGGCATCGAAGAAGACGAGGTCCTCCTGGCCGGCGACAACTGCGGCGTTCCGGCCTTCGCCCTGCCCCTCAGGAGCCTCGCGACGGGCCTCGCGCGTCTCTCCACCGCCGAGGAGCTTTCTGACGGCGTTGCCGGGGCGGCCCTCCGCATCCGGGACGCGATGCGCGCCCATCCGTTCCTGGTAGCGGGATCCGGGCGGTTCGACACGGAGCTCATGGGCGCGACGGACCTTCTCGTGAAAGGCGGGGCGGAGGCGATGCTCGTGGTCGGGAGCCCGCAGGGGTGGGGCATGGCGCTCAAGGTCTCCGACGGGGCGGGCAGGGCGGTGCGCCCGGCGGCGCTCGCCGCGCTCGCCGGGCGGGGCGCGGAGGTGCCCCCCGGAGACTCCGAGGTGCGGGGACTGCACGGCGAGGTCCTCGGCAGGATAGAGCCGCTCCTAGGCGCCGGGTGAATGGGCAGCCCGTGAGACGGCCCCTGTGAGCTACACGGAGCTCGACTGGCGATGGGCGATCCTGCACGGTCTTCTGGAAGTCGTCGCCGACCGGCCGCGGCCGCCCGAGGAGGTCGCCCGCGCCCTCGGACTGGACGACAGGGCCGTCCGCGTGGTCCTCTCGGCGGTCGCCGAACTGGGGGTGCTCGACGAGGGAGCTGACGGTTTTCTGCTGGCGGAGGATCACCGGGGGCCACTTCTGCGGGCGGGCCACCCCGACTACGTCGGGCGCAGCGTCGTGCACTAGTTCGAGCTGATCGGGGGCTGGAGCCGCCTGCCCGAGATCCTACGCACCGGCGATCCCGTCGAGGACCGCACCGCGCCGGACTTCGGGGGCGCGGCCACGTTCGTGGCGGCTATGCGACGCGGAGCCGTTCCCGGCGCGGAGGCGGTCGCCGGGTCCGTCCTTGCCCGTCTGCCCGAAGGGGCGCGCATACTGGACGTCGGCGGCGGCCCCGGCACCAACGCGGAGGCGTTCGTGCGACTGGGACACGAGCGTAACGTTTCGGGAGAGGAGGTGAAGGTCACGGTCTTCGACCGGCCAGAGGTCATAGAGCTAATGCGCGAGACTCTGTCTGCTTCCGGCATCGAGGCGGAGGCGGGGGACATGAACGAGGGGCTCCCCGAGGGGCCCTTCGACGCGATCTACTTCGGGAACACCTCCCACATGTACGGCCCGCGGGAGAACAGGACGCTCTTCGCGAGGATGCGCGGCTCCCTCGCGCCGGGCGGCCTGCTCGTGGTCCGGGAGTTCGTACGGGGGCTCGGGGAAGACGCAGCGCTGTTTGCGGTCAACGTGCCGGTGACGACGGCGAGGGGCAACACGCACGCCGCCGGGCAGTACGAAAGCTGGCTACTGGAGGCAGGGTACGAAGGCGTCGAGTTCGAGCCCGTCCCGGGGCGGAGCACGCACCCGATCTTCGCCCGCAACCCTAACCCCACGGCCGCGACAGGGGCGACCCGTGCGTGAGGCGGTCTTGCGGGACCTGGCGGCCAGGGCGGCCTCAGACCCGAATTTCCTGTCGGGTATAAGAAAGGATCCCGAGCGCACCCTGGCCGAACACGGCTACGCCCTCACCCCCGACGAGCTGAGAACGGTGCTGGGCCTCCGCAGACGAACCGCCGCCGTGGGCAACCGGACGCTCGTGGCGCTGCTCGCCGGCGGCCTGAAGGGACGGGGAACCGGCCCGTGGGGCCGCCCACCCCCGGGCGGCCGGGCTTCCCCGGCGGCCCGGAAAAAAGACGGCGGCGCGGGGACGCGCGGTAATTGGACGGGGGGAGCCCGTACGCGTTGTAAACGTGTCCGAAGCTCCGGGCCCATCCGGGGTCCGAATCGTTTAGTATTGCCCGTCGACAGGAGTAGTGCAGCTGCGTGAAGCCGTCAGCGGCCGAGGGGGAGAAAAAAGCCGCCTGCGGCTGCCGAGAGTTCCGCATAGAGAGAACACTTTTACCGGAGAGAAGACCAATACCGGTCCGGCACGGCCGGCGGCGACCTCGACCGCATAGAGCGCCAGCAGAAGCTGCTCGTCCTGCGCTCCAGGATGCTCGCCCGAAACTCCGTCACCAAGCCGTCCGCCATGCTCAAATTCGCTAACGAGAACGTGGACACCGACCTCGGGCTCTTGCAGGCGATCTCCCTGGGCCGCGCCCTCGCTACCAACGGCGGAGACAGGGACCTGAAGACCGTTCAACTGAACGGCTACCCGGAGACGCTTTCCAGCGGCGCCCGGGTTCTCATACGGGGTCAAGAGGCCAACGAGGCCATCCTCACGGCTTTCCGAGAGTAGCTCCTCGGCACGCCTCAGCCTTCGGTTTCCGGCTCGGACGCGCGGTACGGGATTAGCCCCGAGGGGGCCGGTTTTGGCCGCCCGTCTCGCGTTCGACGGCTTGCAGCAGCTCCTTGATGTTACGGAAATTCTGCCCCAGGTCGTTCTTGCCGACCCGGGAGGCGCCCGTTAGCTCCGATCCGGCGCCGTCTGCACGGGCGTACACCCGGACCTTCACGTCGTCCCGGAAGCGGAAAAGGCGCGTCGTGCGGACGGCCCTCACCTCGTTTTCACCCGAGGCCTCCGCGGTCCAGTTGGGCAGCCTTTCGTCGGCCCTTCGAAAAGCCGCCAGCAGGCGCTCCGGGGCGACGGGGTGGGTCCGGATGGCGCGGGCGGAGTTGGGTGAGGGACGCTCTATCTCGTTCACGGTGGGGGCCATTCTAGAGCGTTCACGGTGGCGGCTGTAATATGGCGCCGTGAGATTGACCGTGGAGATTCTGGAGACCTGTTACCGAGCTGGCGCGTTCCCGATGGCCGACGGCCGCGGGCGCATAGAGTTCTACCGGTCGGACCCCCGGAGCGTTCTCGAGTTCGATGACTTGCGCGTCGCGAAGTCGTTGGCGCGTGTCATCCGGAAGGGCGTCTACGAGGTCCGTGTGGACGGGGATTTCGAAGGGGTGGTGCGGGCCTGCGCGCAGAGGGAGGAGACCTGGATCAGCGCCGAGATAATCGCCGCCTACACCCGCCTGCACCGGGTGGGCAAAGCCCACAGCGTCGAGGCGTACAGGAGCGGTGAGCTCGTCGGCGGGCTCTACGGCGTCTCCTTGGGCGGGGCGTTCATGGGGGAGTCGATGTTCGCCCGGGCGCGCGACGCCTCCAAGGTCTGCTTCGTGTACCTCGTGAGGCGACTCGAAGCGCGCGGGTACGCGTTGCTCGACTGCCAGATCCAGAACGACCACCTAGCCAGCCTCGGGGCCAAGGAGATCCCCGCCCGGGAGTACGACCGCCGCCTCGACCGGGCCCTACGCCTGGAGCGGAGTTTCGTCTGATCCCGGCCTACCCCGAGCCGGGCGGAGTGGGGGGGCGTGGTAAGCTAGCCCCATGGCTAATAAATACGTCAAATTGGATTGGATGCCGGAACTCGAGCGGCCCGTCTTGATCGCCGGCTTCACGGGGTGGAACGACGCGGCGGAGGCCGCGAGCCGCGCGGTGGGCACGCTGAACGACTCCTGGCAGGCGCGGCGATTCGGGGCCTTCGACGCCGAGGAGTTCGTGGACTTTCAGTCCACGCGGCCCCAGATCAGGCTGTCGGACGGCGTCACGCGCAGGATCGAGTGGCCCGAGAACGCCCTGAGCGCTACGGCCCCGGCCCTGGACGCCCTGGGCGGTCGCGGCGCCGTGCTGCTCTCCGGGCCGGAGCCGAACTTCCGCTGGCGCTCCTTCTGCGACGCCGTCGCGGAGACGGCGAAGGACCTTGGGGCCGAGATGGTCGTGACGATGGGGGCCTTGCTCGCGGACGTGCCGCACTCGCGCCCGGTCTCCGTCGCCGCCAACTCCCAGGACCCCGCCCTCGTCGAGAACCTCAACCTCTCGGCCTCGCGCTACGAGGGGCCGACCGGCATCACCGGCGTTCTCCACCGCGTCTGCGCCGAGGCAGGCCTGCCCTCTGTGAGCTTCTGGGCCTCCGTCCCGCATTACCTCCCCGCCGTCCCCTCGGCCCCCGCGGCCTTGGCCCTCCTCCAAAGCCTTTCAGTCTTGCTCAGGATAGACGTGGACACCGCCGACCTGGAGCAGACCTCGAGCAGCTACCAGGAGCAGGTTTCCGTCGCCGTCTCCCAAGACTCCGACCTCTCCTCCTACGTCCAGATGCTTGAGGAGCGCTTCGACTCGCAGGTCGAAGGCGGGGAGCGCAACCTCCCCACCGGGGACGATCTCGCCCAGGAACTGGAAGGATTCCTGCGCGAGCAGCGCCACGAGGAAGAATAGGCCACGGGCAACGGGTTCCATGGAAAGGCCACGATTAACGCCGCGAGCGGCCCCCATTTTCGGGTAGACGCGGTCACGGCCGTCCCGGCGCGCTACCGTCGGGTAAGACGAGAAACCCTAAAGTACCTAATAGCTGCCACCCCATGGGGGCTCAATAGATCAACGCCAGAATAAAAACAACGACGCTCGCCACGCCCAGGACCCCTTGGGTTGCGGCGGAGAGGAGGTAGCCGACGAAGACGCCGCCGGCGGCGCGACCGGTGCGTCTCCAGTCCCCCCGGTCCGAACGGGCCGGTTGGACCCTGGGATGTTCCGTGCCGGCGGAGCTTTGGGCACCTTGCCTGCGCCGCCTTAGGTACTCGCCGAGAAAGACGCCGCCCACGGAGCCGAGGACTAGGCCGAAGAGGGCGCCGACCCCGAAAAAGAGCGCGCCCGCGAGGGCCCCGACGAGGCCCCCGACGGCGCCGCCAGCGGTGCCCCAGTTGCTCGCACCGAACCTGCGCGCCCCGTAGGCCGTGCCGACAAAGTCGGCGACAAACGCGAGCAAGGCAAAGACGAAGAGCACCGCCAGGACCAGGGTCCCGACGAACTCGAAGTCCGTCAAAAAAGAGTAGGCGAGTGCGGAGAGGAAGATCAGGGGCACCCCGGGCAGGGCCGGAAGCACGCTCCCGAGCAGGCCCACGAGCATGACGGCCAGGGTGATCCAGAGTATCGGTTCGCTCTGCGCCACGACTACCCGACCACGGGCAAGGCCTTCCTGCCCTTTTTGCCGGGCTGTTTGAGGGCGGCGTTGAGGCTCCCGGATTTGTAGCCGGCGAGGTCCAAGGTGACGTAGAGGAAGCCCGCGTCGAGCAGCTCCGCGTAGATTTTCTCGCGCTCGGCGAAGGCCCGTTCGAGCTCTTGTGGGCCGACCTCCAGGCGGGCTATCTCGCCGTGGTGCCTGACGCGAACCTGATTGAAGCCCTCCCGGCGCATGAACTCCTCGGCGCGCGCGACCTGGGCAAGCTTCTCCGGCGTGATCTCCTGCCCGTAGGGGAACCGGCTCGAGAGGCACGCAAGGGCCGGCTTGTCCCAACTGGGCAGCCCGAGGCGCTTGGCGAGCTCCCTGACCTCGGCCTTGCCCACCCCCGCCTCCGAGAGGGGCGAGACCACGCCGAGCTCCTTGGCCGCCTTCCTGCCCGGCCGGTAGTCCCCCTCGTCGTCCTTGTTCGCCCCGTCCACCACGCAGGCGTAGCCCTCCCGCTGGGCCAGCGTCGCCAGGTCCGAGTAGAGGGTGCTCTTGCAGAAGTAGCAGCGGTTGGTGGGGTTGGAGGCGTAGTTGGGATCGTCCAACTCCCTGGTGTTGACCACGAGATGTTCCACCCCGAGCGAGGCGGCGAAGTCCCGCGCAAGATCCAACTCCGAGGGCAGGTACGTCTCGTTGTTTGAGGTCACGGCGAGCACCCTACCCTCCGGCAGCGCCCGGGCGGCAACGGCAAGCGCGAGCGAGGAGTCCACGCCGCCGGAGAAGGCCACCAGCGCGCTCCCGCGAGGGGCGACGATATCTTCGAGTCTCCGAAGCCGTTGCTCCAGGCGGTCGGCGGAAGCGCTCTGCATTCGTATCACCTCTCTACTCGGCGCGGCGCGCGGAGTGCCATTCGAAGACCCTCCGCGCGCTCTCGTTGGGCGGGAAGACGGGGTAGAAGACTTTTTCGACCCGGCCGTCCTCCGAGACCATGTTCAGCCTCTTCGTCAGCTTTTCACCCTCGACCTCGAAGGTTGGAAGCCCGACCTTCTTGGCGAAGGCCAGATTGTGGTCGCGCAGGAGCTCGAAGGGGAGGTGCAGCCGCCCGGCCGCCTCCTGCTGGAACGCGGTTGCCTGCGTGCTCAGGCCGAAGACCCGCGCGCCGAGCCCCCGGAGCTCCTCGTGGTGGTACCGAAAAGCGCACGACTGGGGCGTGCACCCCCGAGCGCCGGGGATGCACGCCCCGACCCTCTGGGAACTCCCGGTCAGGCCTTCCCGCCATCGGGTAGCAGTAGGCGACCGGCGTGCCGGGCAACGTCGTCGAGAGGTCTACCCGTCCGCCGCCCGTGGACGGCAGGGAGACGGGCGGCAGGAGCGTCCCCGGCAGGTGGTCCGCCGCGCCGTCGTCCGCCGACTCGGGGAGGTCAGCGGGCAGCCTCCGGGGGTTGTCCGTCTTGGGCACCCCTACGCCCTCTCCAGTACGACGGCCGCGTTATGGCCGCCGACGCCTAGGTTCGCGCAGAGGGCGGCTTCCAGGGCGGGCGCGTCCCGGGGCTCGTTCACCACGTAGTCCAGGTCGGCGCAACCTTCGGCCACCTCGTCGAGGTTGCGCATGGGGGGGACGGTCTTCTCCCTCAGGGCCAGGGCGCAGATGGCGGTCTCGATGGCGCCGCTCGCGCCCAGGGAGTGGCCCAGGGTGGACTTCGTGGCGGAGACCATCGCGTTGGGGTTGATCTGGGCCATCGCCTGGGACTCGGGCCCGTCGCCGGCGACCGTGCCCGTGCCGTGGGGGTTGATGTAGCCGATCTCGTCCTCCCGAAGGCCGGAGGCCTTGACCGCGAGCCGCATGGCCCTGAGGATGCCGCGGCCTTTCGGATCGGGGTCGGTGAGGTTGTGGGCGTCCGTGGAGCGACCGACGCCGGTGATCTTGGCGTAGGGCTCGGCCCCGCGGCGCTGGACGGACTTCGCGCTCTCTAGGACCATCATGGCGCAGCCCTCTCCTATGAGGAAGCCTGAGTGGTTCGAGTCGTAGGGGCGGCAGGCGCCCTCGGGGTCGTCGTTGCGACGGCTCATCGCGCGCATCGCTATAAAGCCGGCGACGATGACCGGGGTGATCGAGGCCTCCGAGGCACCGCAGACGACCAAGTCGGCGTCTCCGCGCCGGATAAGGTCGTAGCCCAAGGCCATCATGTCCGTGCCGCAGGTGCAGGCGAGCGCCCCGGTGATGGAGGGGCCCTGCACGCCGAGCTGGATGCCGACGTGGGCGGCGGCGGAGTTCGGCATGATCTTGGTGACGGAGAACGGGTTGACGCGCGCCGGCCCCTTGGAATCTATGGTCGCCTGGGTCGTCTCCATGCTGGTGACGCCGCCGATGCCGCTGCCGAGCACGAGTCCGACCCTCTCGGCGTTGTCCTTCAACTGGTCCCACGCGCCCGCGTCTTCGAGGGCTAGCCTGGAGGAGGCCAGCCCTATCTGGGCGAACCGGTCGGTGCGGGCGGCGACCTTGCGCTCCATAAAATCCGTCGGCTCGAAGTCGTTGCACTCGGCGGCGATCCTGACATCGAACCCGTCGGGGTCGAAGAGCGATATCGGACCCGCCCCGCTCTTATTGGCGAGCAGCGAACCCCAGAACTCCTTCCGCCCCACCCCGACCGGGCTGACCACGCCGATACCCGTTATGTAAGCCGCCGGGCGCCCGTTTTCCATCTCGCCCCCCGTGAACGTGTCGCATGAGACCTTTTAACGAACCCCAGCATCTTAGCACCGTCGCCGCACGAAGAGGGGTCGGCGAGACCCCCATGGCGCAGCCCCGGCGCCGTGAAGATGGGTACGTTCGGGGTGGACGCCCGTGCTATAAACGGGTGAGCGAACGGGGAAGGAGCACCCGCTGTCGTCCGTGATCTTCTACTCGGCCTCGATCCTCTTTGGGCTAAACTTCGCCCTCGGCGTGCTCGTGCAGCTCGGCGTCGTTGACACGAAACCTTTCCGGTGGCTTCACCACGCCTTGTTTTTCGCGGCTTTCGCCTCGGCGGCCCTGGCCGTCGCGGCCGGCTTCTGGCACGAGGCGCCCTACCGCTGGGCGCTCCTGCCGGTCCTCGTCCTGTACTTTTTCCTGCCGCGGGTGCGGGCGGGTACGGCCGGGCACGCGCTACTCGCAACGGCGGCCATGGTCTTCTACGCCGCCGGGCTCTCCCTGACGCTCTAGCGCCGATACCCGTCGTCCCCTTGTGAGCGCCTTGACTTTCGCTCCGCACGCCGCGGGGTAAGTTTAGCCGGGCCGCGGGCCGGGCGGCTTTTCGGGCCCGGTCCGTCGGCGCGTATACCCAACGGCAGAGAGGCGGCAGCGTTTTTGGGCACCGGGGCGGCATCGCGCGCGCCGAAAACCGGGCGCGCTAAAGGTGGGCAACCGGGCGGGACCCGCCAAGCGGCGTCCCGTACGGCCCGGGCTGAGTGCTGCGTCGTGGGCGGGGGGCCGGCTGGGGTAGTCCTCGGGCTCCTGCTGGCCCGAGAAGGCGTGCGGGTCAAGGTGCTGGAGGCGCAGACCAGCTTCGAGCGCCAGTTTCGGGGCAACACCCTCAACCCTTCCGTGCTCAAGATCATGGAGGACCTCGGCCTGATCGAGGGTCTCCTAAAGCTCCGCCACGCGGAGGTCCGGACCTTTGTAGTGCAGACGGACGGGGGGCGCGATACGTTCGCGGACTTCGGGCGCCTGCGGTGCTCCTACCCCTACGTCCTCATGCTCCCCCAGGCGCGCTTTTTGGAGTTCGTGAGCCGGGAGGCGCGGCGTTACCCGAACTTCGAGCTGGTGATGGGTGCCAAGGTGCACGAGCTCCTCGAAGAGAGCGGCGCCGTCCGGGGCGTGCGCTACCGTGGCCCCGGCGGCCCGGGGGAGGTGCGGGCCGACCTTACCGTCGGGACCGACGGGCGCTTCTCTAAGGTCCGGCGACTCTCCGGGCTGCGGGCCCGCGCGGGCCGCTCGCCGATGGACGTATTGTGGTTCAACCTCCCCCGAGAGGAGGGCGACCTCGAGGGGGCGGGCGCGACCTTCCGCTGCGGACCAGGGAGGCTGCTCGTCCTTATGGACCATTTCGACTATTGGCAGGTAGGCTTTATCGTCGAGAAAGGCTCCTACAGGCGGGTGAAGGAGGCAGGTCTCCGGGCGTTTCAGGAGTCGGTGGCCGCCCTCGCCCCCGAGTTCGCCGGGCGGGTGGGGCGCCTGCCAGGGTGGGAGGAGGTCGCGCTGCTCACCGTCGAATCGGACATGCTGCGGCGGTGGAGCCGCCCGGGGCTGCTCCTTCTCGGCGACGCAGCCCACGTCGTCTCGCCGGTAGGCGGGGTCGGTATAAACCTCGCGATTCAAGACGCCGTGGCGGCGGCGAACGCGCTCGCCGTTCCGCTCAAGGCCGGGAGGTTGGAGGGCAAGCATTTGCGGGCCGTGCAGCGGGGCCGGGAGTGGCCCGTGCGGGTGGTCCAGGCGGCCCAGGACGCAGCCCAGCGGTGGGTAGTGGCCGGCGTGTTGAGCGCGGACGGGCCCTACGAGCTGCCTCTGGCCGTGCGCCTTGGGCTCAAGACGCCCGTGTTGCGGGACGTCCCCACGCGCCTGATCGCGCTCGGCGCCCGCCAGGTTCGCCCCAAGACGCGGTAGGATG
>CADCUZ010000080.1 GCA_902806015.1 uncultured Rubrobacteraceae bacterium | reverse complement strand
AACATTTTCATCTGCTGGGGCGTGGTGTTCTGGGCTTCGTCCAGGATGATGAACGCGTCGTTCAAGGTCCGCCCTCTCATAAAAGCCAGCGGCGCGATCTCGATTATACCCCGCTCAAGGCGACTCTGGAACTGTGCAGGGTCCACCATCTCGTAGAGCGCATCGTAGAGCGGACGGAAGTACGGGTCCACCTTGGCCATCATGTCCCCCGGCAGAAACCCGAGCGACTCCCCCGCCTCGACCGCCGGCCTGGTCAGAATGATCCTGGAGACCTCTCCCCTATTTAGGGCGTCGACCGCCAGCGCCACCGCAAGATAGGTCTTGCCAGTCCCCGCAGGCCCGATCCCGAACACGACCTGGTGGTTGCGGATCGCGTCCGTGTAGGCCTTCTGGTTGCGGGTCTTCGGCGCCACCCTTCGGCCGCGGTGTGTCAGGATCACGTCCCCAAGCACCTCGCGTCCGCCCCCGCCGTCGGCCATCTTATACAGCCTCTCGGCGGTCTCCGGGGTCGGGTTGTGCCCCTCCTCCGCAAGCCCGACGAGCCCGTCGAAGACGGCCTCCGCCCTCTCCACGGCCGCCCCTCCCCCGCGAAGCAAAATCTCGTTTCCTCGCACGACGACCTCGCACTGCACGAGCTCCTCGACCCGCCTCAAGTTGGAGTCTCGCTCGCCGAAGACGTCGAGCATCCGGCCCGGCGGTATGACGAGCTTGGCCTCTACTTGGCTGCTGGTTGTGGTGTCCGTCGTAGCTCCTTTTCTAGCTATCAGCTATCAGCGGTCAGCTTTGGGCCGGACGCTGGTAGGTTTCATTGCAACCTATGCTTGACCAGCACGGAGAGTTCGCGGCCCTCGGCGCGGCCTCCGGAGAGCTGCATGGCCCGGCCCATGGCCCGGCCCATGTCCCTCATACCGGTAGCGCCGCTCTCCCGTATCGCCTCGTCTACTATGGCTTCGAGCTCTTCTCTGGAGAGGGGTTGGGGCAGGTAGCCGCGGACGACCTCGGCCTCGGCCGCTTCGGAGACAGCCTGTTCTTCGCGTCCGGCCTTGCGGAAGGCTTCCGCGGCCTCTTCCCTCTGTTTAAGTTGGCGCCTGAGGATGGTTTGCTCCTCTTGCTCTTCGAGGGGCCTTCCGGCTTCGATCTGGCCGTTCTTGAGCGCAGCAGCGAGCATCCGCAGGGCGCCGAGGCGGGCTTTGTCCCGCTCTTTCATAGCGGTCTTCGTATCTTGCTGAATCCTCCCCGCGGCGCTCACGGCATCCCCAGCTTTCTACCGCCGAGCACGTGTAGGTGCAGGTGGAAGACCTCCTGCCCGGCGTCGGGGCCGTTGTTGATCCTGACAGCGTAGCCGCTCTCGCCTATGCCGAGCTTGTTGGCGACCTCGCTGGACACCTGCAGAAGGCGCCTGGCGGCCGTGTCCGGCAGGTCAACCATCGCCTCCAAGTTGGCCACGTGCCTTCTTGGGATGACGAGGACGTGGGTCGGCGCCTGGCCGTTTATGTCCTTGAAGGCCACCACCTCTTCCTCTTCGTGCACTACCTCGGCGTCTATCTCCCCGCCGGCTATCTTGCAAAATATGCAGTCCGAATCGGCCAAAATCACATCCCTCCTCTCACCCTGACTGGTCTCTCTAATGCCGCCCGGGCCCTGGAGACCGCGACGATGCCGGCGGTCTCGCTCCGGAGTCTCCGCGGCCCGAGCCCGGCCAGGGCGAGCCCCGCCCGCCCCGCCGACTCCAACTCCGCCTTCCCCCAGCCGCCCTCCGGACCAACGAAGAGCTGAACACCCGGCTCCACCACGTCTTCCACGACCCTCAGCCCGGGGGCATTGTGCAGCAGCACGCCCCTCTTGCCCGCCTCCCGAACCGCCTCCCCGAACGCCACTGGTTCACCAACCTCCGGCACGCCCAACCCGAGAGACTGCCTCGCGGCGGCCTCTGCCACCCGCCTCCAACGCGCTACCTTGCCCTCGCGCGGGCTCACGACCCCGCGCTCGGTGAGCAGCGGCACGATGCCGGACACCCCGACCTCGGTCGCCTTCTCCACCACCAGGTCCATCCTTCCGCCCTTAGGTACGGCCTGGTGCAGGTACACTTCGACGTCCTCGTCTGCGACCTCGAGTTCCTCGACGACGGTCACCGTGCGGCCTCCCCCGAACTCCGCGAGGAACAGCCGGCCGGCACCCGCGACCTCCACGAGGTCGCCTTCGCGTCCCCGCAGCACCTTAGAGACGTGCCACGCCTCGCCCTCGGGGATTTCCAGCGTGCCGCCCGCCTCCGTTGCGATAGGCAGAAAGATGCGCGTGATAGGCGTTCGCGTGGTGGTCTCCCCTACCTGAAGACGCCCCTGAGGCGGTCGAAGAAGGAGCCCCCACCGCCGTTGTAGGTCTCCTCCCCGCTCGCCTCCTCGAACCTCTCCAGAAGCTCTCGCTGCTCCCCGGTGAGCCGCGTGGGAACCATGACGTCCACGAGCACCTTGAGGTCCCCGCGCCCCCTACCCCTTATGCGCGGCATCCCCTCGCCCCTGAGTTTCAGGGTGGCCCCGGGCTGCGTCCCCGCCTCGACCTTCACAAGGGTCGGGCCATCCAGGGTCGGCACTTCCACCTCCGTGCCGAGCGCCGCGCCCACGAAGCTGACCTGGAGGCGGTGAATCAGGTCCTCCCCGTCCCGCACGAGCTCGGGGTCATCCTTAACGTTGATCCTGATGTACAGGTCACCAGGCGCGCCGCCAGGGTCGCCCGCGTGGCCCCCGCCGGAGACGCGCAGGCGCATCCCACTCTCTATGCCCTGGGGTACCCGCAGCCGCCGCGTCTGCAGGTCGGAGACGCGTCCGCCACCGCGGCAGTTATCGCAGGTAACGTCGATGATCCTGCCGCGGCTCCCGCATGCCAAGCACGCCTGCGTGCTGACCATCTGGCCGAGGATGCTCTGGCGTACCGTCCTCACGACTCCCGCCCCGCCGCACGTCCCGCACGTGTGCGACTCGGTCCCGCCCACGCCGTCGCAGACCTCGCAGTTCTTGACCACCTGTACGTTTATTTCACGGTCCGCGCCGTAGGCGGCCTCCCGTAGCGATACCTCAACCTCGACCTCAGCGTCGGCGCCGCGGCTCGGGCCCCTGGCGGCCTGGCCCCCGAAGAACGAGCCGCCGAAGCTGTCGCCGAAGAAGGCGTCGAAGATGTCTTGGAAGCCGCCGAACTGCTCCCCGCCCGGGTACCCGTTCGCGCTGCCCCTGGGCACCTGATGGCCGTAGGTGTCGTAGGCGCGACGGGCCTCAACGTTGGAGAGGACCTCGTAGGCTTCGGTGAGCTCCTTGAAGCGCTCTTCGGCCCCCGGGTCTTCCGGGTTGGCGTCGGGGTGGTGGGAGCGGGCGAGGCGGCGGTAGGCCTTCTTGATCTCCGCCTCCGACGCCTCCTGGGACACGCCCAAAACCTCGTAATAGTCGCGCTTGGTCGGCAAATCTAAAAACCGTCGCTCAAGCGTAAGGTTAGGGTCTCCGCGGCGGAGCGGACAGTGGCGATGGCAGCGTCGTAGTCCATTCTCTTCGGCCCGATCAGGCTGACCACTCCGTAGGGCTTCTCGTGAAGCCCGTAGGCCGCCGCTACGAGGCTCGTGCCTACGAGGTTGTAGACAGCGTTTTCGGCGCCGATGGAGACGATTACGCCGCTGCTCGACACCGAGCGGCGCAAGGCATCGCTCATCAGGCCGAGGAGCCAGCGGCGGCGCTCGAAGATCTCGACGACCGCGGCGAGACTCGCAGGGTCTATCTCGTCCAGCCGGGCGAGCAGGGTGGAGGCGCCCCGCACGAAGACGCCGCGCTCCGTGACGCGCCCCAGCCCCTCGACCGCCCGCAGTACTGCCTCAACCACGAGGGGGTTGTGTTCTGAGAGGGCCTTGCGGGCGGCCTTCGTCAGCTCCAGGTTGCCGCCGACAGGGCGGCCCCCGAGCCAGGAGTTAAGCGCCCAGAACATCTCGCGCAGCTCGCCCTCCTCTATCGGGGTCGGCAGCACTACAGTCGTGCTTGACGAAGTCCCGCTGCCCATAGACACGACGAGGAGCAAAGCGCCTCCAGGAAGCGCCACGTAGTCCGCCCGGGAGAGCGAGTCGCCCAGCGCGCTCGGCCCGGCGACAACAGCCAGCAGGCGCGTCACCTCACTCATGTCCTCGGAGACGCCGTTCAGCAGCTCGTCCAGGTTCCCGATACCCGGCCGCGTTACGAAAGAGATGGCCTCGCCAGGGTCCGCGGACATCAGGGCGTCCACGTAGTACCGGTAGCCGGCGTCGGTCGGGACGCGCCCGGCGGAGGTGTGGGGGTGGGTCAACAGGCCCTCGGACTCCAGGTAAGCGAGCTCGGCCCTTACGGTCGAGCTCGAGGCGTCGACCCTGTCGGCCAGGGAATGGCTGCCCACGGGCAGGCCCGTGCAGATGTAGAGCTCCAAAGTCTTGAGGAGTATCTCTCTCTGGCGGTCGGAGATTTCGGGATGCTTCATAACGCGGGAAATTTTAACACGGGCGGGCGCTCGTCCCACCCAGTGCACCCGGACGGCACTAGATGCGAAGGGCGGCGAGGAAGGCCTCTTGAGGAATCTCCACGTTGCCGACCTGCTTCATGCGACGCTTGCCCCTCTTCTGCTGCTCCAAGAGCTTCTTTTTGCGGCTGATGTCGCCACCGTAGCACTTTGCCGTGACGTCCTTGCGGTAGGCGCGCACCGTCTCGCGGGCTATGATCCTGCGCCCGACGGCCGCCTGGACCGGCACCTCGAAGTTCTGGCGCGGTATGAGCTCCTTGAGCTTCTCCGCGAGCGCCCGCCCCCGAAAATAGGCCTTGTCGCGGTGCACGATGATCGAGAGCGCCTCCACCGGGTCACCGGAGACCAGAACCTCCACTTTGACCAGATCTGCGGGCTCGTAGCCCAGGCGGTCGTAGTCGTAGGAGGCGTAGCCTTTGGTGCGGCTCTTGAGGGCGTCGAAAAAGTCCGTAATCACCTCGCCAAGCGGCACGTCGTAGGTGAGCTGCACCCGCTTGGGGGACAAGTACTCCATGCCCACCGAAGTCCCGCGCTTCTCGTGGCAGAGGCCCATCACGGCGCCAACGTGCTCCTTCGGGCAGATGATGGTGGCGCGGACCATGGGCTCCCGGATCTCGTCGAAGTCCTCTGGCAGGTCGCTCGGGTTGGTGACCTCTACGGTCTGCCCGTTCGTTTCGACCTCATACTTCACGCTCGGGGAGGAGGCTATGAGGTCGAGGTCGAACTCCCTCTCCAGCCTCTCTTGCACGATCTCCATGTGCAGCAGGCCCAGGAACCCGCACCGGAACCCGAAGCCCATCCTCGAGTTCTCAGGCTCGTAGAAAAGGGAAGCGTCGTTGAGCTGGAGCTTTGAGAGCGCGTCTCGCAGCCGTTCGAACTCGTCCCCTTCGGTCGGGTAGAGGCCGCAGAAAACGGTAGGCAGGACCTCAGCGTAGCCCGGCAGCGGTTCGGTGGCGGGGTCCTTACTCCTCGTGACCGTGTCACCGACGCGCAGGGCCTCGATGTCCTTGAGGCCGGCGATCACGTACCCCACCTCGCCTGGCCTGAGCGTGGGCAAGGCCGTGGGCTTAGGCGAGTAGCAACCCACCTCCAACAACTCGAACATCTCTTCGGTGCCCATCGCCTGGACGATGTCGCCCTTGCTCAGCTCGCCGTCGAAGAGGCGGGCCAGGGAGACGACGCCCCGGTAGGGATCGTAGTAGGAGTCGAAGATCAAGGCCCGCGCCTGCTCACCCCGCGTCGTGGGTGGCGGGACCCGGTCCACGACAGTGTTAAGGACGTCGATCACGCCCTCGCCGGTCTTGGCGGAGATCTTGAGTATCTCGTCCTCCTCGACCCCGAGAAGCTCGACGAGCTCTTCGGTCGCCGCTGGCACGTCGGCGACGGGAAGGTCTATCTTGTTGAGGACCGGGATGATTTCCAGGTCCTGCTCCATCGCCAAATACAGGTTCGCAAGCGTCTGGGCCTGGATACCCTGGCTAGCATCCACGACCAGTACCGCACCCTCGCAGGCGGCGATGGCCCGCGAGACCTCGTAGGTGAAATCCACGTGACCCGGGGTGTCTATAAGGTTGAGCATCCAGTCGCCGTCGTCGCGCTTATGGAGCAAACGGACGGCCTGGGCCTTAATGGTTATGCCACGCTCGCGCTCGAGCTCCATGGTGTCCAGGATCTGGTCCATCCGGTCCCTCTCGGGGACGGCTTCCGTGAGATCCAGGAGCCTGTCGGCGAGGGTGCTTTTGCCGTGGTCGATGTGCGCGATTATGCAGAAGTTGCGGGTACGCTCGATGCTTTTCACCGGCAAAGTTTACCATGATTGTCCCTTTGCTCCGCATGTGTTACATTCTGCCGGTTACGCAAGTATCACACGGAGGAGCAACGTGCCCGCACCGTCCAAGCGCGATAAACAGAGCCTGAAGCGTTTCGAGCAGAACCGCGGCGAGAGAACTCGTCTGAGGAACCTCTCCAAAAGCTTCTACAAGGCGATAGACGCAAACGACGGGGAGACCGCCCGGCGTCTGCGCGACGAGTCCCAGAAGGCCTTCGCCCGGGCCGCGACCAGGGGAATCATCCACCCCAACAAGGCCGCCCGCAAGATCGGCCGCCTCGACAAGGCGCTCGCTGGCCGCAGCGAGTAACTCGCCGTCCAGACCCCTCAAAGCT
Source organism: uncultured Rubrobacteraceae bacterium (assembly GCA_902806015.1). The sequence goes on along the minus strand of CADCUZ010000080.1, from coordinate 3,503 downwards.
CACGCAGGTCGTCCTATGGAGCCGCTCCCGCGACGAGTACGTAAAGATGTTCGCCCTGACCGCCCGGAGCTTTCACGGCCGTATCCTCGACTGCGGCGCGGATCCCGCCTCGTTCAACGCCGAAGCCACAGGGGAGGGCCAAGGGGTCGTCTCCTGTGATCCGTTCTACCGCTTCTCCGCCGCGCAGATCCGCGGCCGGGTAAGAGACTCCGTCACCCCGTTCACCTACGCGAGGAAGAACAGAGACCGCTGCGTCTGGGACGGGAGGGGGTCTCCCCGGAAAGGGTCAGGGAGGTCCGGTCGGCCGCGATGGCACGTTTCCTGGAGGGCTTCCGGAAAGGGCTAAAACAGGGCAGCTACCGCACGGCCGCGCTGCCCGGCCTGGACTTTGCCGATGGCGGGTTCGATCTGACCTTCTGCTCCCACCTGCTGTTCCTCTACTCCGGCACCCTCTCCATGGCCTCCCACCTGGACGCGATAAGAGAGATGTGTCGCGTGGCTGGCGAGGCCCGCGGATCCGCTTTTCGCGGCGCTTAAGGGGAGCCGCCGCCCCATACCTCGACCCGGTGGTCGGCCGACTGCGAAAACTCGGCTACGGCGTCGAGCGGCGCAGAGTTCGTTACGAATTCTTGCGCGGCGCCGACGAGATGCTGTCGGTGACCGGACCCTGATCGTGGCAGAATCCGTGCTCGAGGGTGCCTCACACTGGCGCTCTTTACGCGTCGTAAGGGGATGCCGCAGACGGTCGACCTGAACTCCGTGACCTTGGCGTCCATCCACTCCGTACCGCGGAAGTGGGCCACGCTGACCGGATGATGGTTGTCCTGAACGAAGTAGACCTCGTCCAACCAATAAAGGCTCATGGGGGAACTCCGCGCCGGAGCCGTAGGCGCGCCTGATCCGCTTCCACCGCTCCGGCGAAGCGCCCCGGCGCGCCATGAACCCGTCGTCGAACTGGTCGTGATTACCGGCGCCTCCCGTCGACCGGCAGTAGCGGGCCCGGCACCTGGCCGAACTCGCTGTTCACCTGCTCCGCCAGACTCATCAGATCGACAGCGCCGCCCCCTCGTACTCACAACCCCGGTTGCTGGTACAGTACCGCGCAAGGGGGCCTGAGAGCCGCCGGAAGGGCCCGACAGGGGCGGCCCCCGTCTGCGGTTTGGTAGTCGGGCCGCACGCTCCTCGTTCCCCTTCCGGGCGTGTCGGGGGCGAGATGGCGTCCGCGTTCCCAAAACCCGCATTCGCGTGGGAGTCGCACCTAAGCCTACTTGTCGTCCAGCCTCTTCGCCATGACGATGCTCGTGGCCTTGTATCCGGATCCCTCGTAGAGTGCCTTTGCGGCGACGTTGTGCCCGAAGGCGTGCAGTTCTACCCGGTTCACGCCTAGTTCTCTGGCCTTGCTTTCGGCGGTCTTGAGGGTGCGAGTAGCGAATCCTTTTCTTCGGAAGGGATCGAAAATTTCTATGTCGTAGATCCAGACCATATGGCCCGCGCCGGGGTTCCGGAGAGCAAGCCACAACGTCCCGACCTCTTCGGAGGTCGACGCGTCCCGAACCGCGTAGAAGAAGTGGTCCCTAGTGTTCACGCCGTCCGGCAGCAGGCCGTCGATGTCGGCCCTCGCCCTTCGCGGCGCGTCCTCCGGTAACCAGACGCCGGCGTCCACTTTGTCCCTCGCGTAGTGCCTGAGCAGGTGGGCCCGGTAAGCGGGGAAGCGCTCCTCGGGCAGTCGCGTCACCTCGACTTTCGCGTAGCTTTCGCCGGTCATCATTGCGGTTTAGTGTCCCTACGCCGTGGCGCCGGCAAGCTTGAGCACCGAAAGCTCGACCTGCAGCTCGTCGCGCAGGTCGTTGCCGCCTTTGAGCCCGGTCTCCAGCTCAAGGACCGTGGCAAGCGCGCGGTCGAGGTCCCGCTCGTCGAGCTTGCGGGACTGCTCCGAGAGCTTGCGGGCGACGAACGGCGGCACCTTGAGCTCCCTAGCGACCTCCGGATGGGGGACGCCGCGCTCGAGGAGGGCGCGGGCGCGGGCCGCGAGGCGGAACTGACGCCGGACCATGAACGTCAGGCGCAGTGGTGGCTCGCCGGCACCGATGAGCGCCTCCAGGAGCTCTAGAGCCTGACCCCGCTTCCCGGCGGCGAGCGCATCCACGAAGGCGAAGATGTTGGACTGGATGTCCGGAGGACAGAGTTTTTCCACGTCCTCCCGGGTGGCCGTATCCTTCCCCACGTATAGCGCCAGCTTCTCGGTCTCCTGCACCAGCCGCATCTTGTCCCCGGAGGCCCGTTCGGCGAGGTCGCCGGCGACCGCTTCCGGGAGGTCCAGGCCGAGCTTCTTCGCGTGGCCCTCGAGCCACTTGACGAGCGCCCTGCCAGTCGGCTGCTGGAAGTCGTGGACCTCTCCGCCCTTTTTGACCGCGGAGAAGAGCTTCTCGCGGGCGCCGAGCTTCTTTCCCAGGAGCAACAGGTCCGACCCGTCGGCCGGGTTCTGCAGGTAATCCACGACGAATGCCTTCTGGGCGGCGTTCCAAGCGTCAAGGTTCCTTACTACCACGAAAGGTCCCCCGCCGAACAGCGAGAACGAGTTGCACGCCGAGACGACGGACTGCGGCGAAGACGCCGACGCGTCGAACGCCTCGACTGCCCGGCCTCGGCGTAGCTTCTCCACGCCACGGGCCTTACGTTCCTCGTCGTCGCCGAGCAACAGGTAAACACCCATGGGACCTATTCTAAACGCTTCCCAACCTAATGAGCACAAATCAAAGCGTCGTCCACACAAAAAGGAGGGCGGCCCACAGCGGCCGGCGCCCTTTGTGCAGTAGCCTGTCCGCCGCGACGGCGTGGGCGTCTACGTGGTCGACTAGTAGAAGCGGTCGAACACGCGCGGCAGGTGCTCGGGAGGGACGCCGGTCCCGTTGTCCGACACGCTCGCCTCGGCCCGGCCGCCGAGCGCCCATCCGGAGACGGTCACGGTGCCTCCCTTTGGGGGGTGTGTCGCACGGCGTTGTCAAGCAGCGCGGCCAGGATCTGGCCCGTCCTCTCCGGGTCACCGCGTGCTGGCAGTTCGCCCGAGAACTTCACCTCGAGCCGGACGCCCTCCTCGGCCGCCCGTGTGAGGAACCGGTCGGCGACCTCGGCCGCGAGGACCGAGAGGTTGAAAGGCTTGTCTTCCACCCCGAAGATTGTTTCGGAGATGCTAGGCTACGCGAGCAAAGCTATTTTCCTGAACACGTACTCTCACATCTTGCCCAACATGCAGGATAGCGCCGTCGCGGCCATGGAAGAGGCATTTACTTAGGGCGTGTCTGATGGTTCACGAGGATAGCCAAATCATAAGCGCTGCCATGACCACCATCGCCCGGTAGTTGGCCGCCCGCTTCTTGACCGAGTGGCGATGCCCCATGCCACTGCTTGAACCGGCCAACACCCCTCTCGGCAACCTTCCGCTTCCGGTAGATATCGAGCTCGACGCCCGGCGGCGCCCGGCATGGCGCTCGCGTTGGTTGCGG
>CADCUZ010000079.1 GCA_902806015.1 uncultured Rubrobacteraceae bacterium | reverse complement strand
GGGTTAGGCCCCCTCGCGCAGGGCTAGCAGGGGGGCGGCCCTGTAGGCTGCCCCGGTGTTGAGGTTGACGACGCCGAGCCGCCCGGCCACGCGCCGCGCGACCGAGCTCTTCCCGCTCCCGGCGGGCCCGTCTATGGCTACGAGGATGCCCTTCATCGACCCCGGAAGTATAGCCCAAAGCCCCCGACCCCTACCGCGACGCTACCGCAGCGATTCGAGGGCGCGGAAGTACCCAGGGAAGGTCTTGGTGACGCACCCGGGGCCCCGGATGGTGACCACGGGGCTCGCCGCGGCCAGCCCGGCGACGGCGAAGGCCATCGCCACGCGGTGGTCCCCGTAGGTCTCCACGACGGCGGGCCGCAAGGGGCCCGGCGAAATCCTGACCCCGTCGCGTTCCTCCTCCACCTCGACCCCTAGTCGCCCGAGCTCCGCCGCGACCGCCGATATCCTGTCCGTCTCCTGGTGCCTGGTGTGCCCAACGTTGGTTATGGTCGTCGGCGTGGACGCGAACGGCGCTATGGCGGCCAGGGTCATCATGGTGTCGGAGAAGGCGTTCATGTCCACCTCTACCCCCCGCAAACGCTCCGGACCGCGCACCTCAACGGCGTCTCTCTCAAGGTCCACCTCGCAACCCATCCGCCCGAGCACCTCCGCGAAGCGCAGGTCCCCCTGCGCGGAGCGCGAGCCGAGCCCCGGCACGCGCACGCGCCCCCCGCTCGCCGCGGCCAGGGCCATGAAGTACGAGGCCGCCGAGGCGTCGGGCTCGACCTCGAACCCTCGCGCCCGGTAGACGCCGGGCTCTACCGTAAGGCTCCCGAAACCCCCCGGCGCCCTGACCTCGATGCCGAAACGACGCATAACCTCTACCGTGATGCCAACGTAAGGCCACTTTTTTCTTCCCTTTACGTTCAGGTTCACGGCCTTGCTCGCGTAGGGAGCGGCCATGAGGAGTCCGCTGACGAATTGGCTGCTTCCGGCGGCGCGAACGGGCGATGCGCCGCCCACGAGGCCCCCGCCCCGGACCAGAAGGGGGAAGCGGCCTTCCCCGTCGGCGTAGTCCACCGCGGCGCCGAGGCGGCGCATCGCGTCAACGAGGTCCCGGATTGGGCGCTCCCTCATCCTGGGGACGCCGTCCACCGTGTACGGGCCGGGGCCCAGGGCGAGCGCCGGCGGCAAAAAACGGGCCACGGTGCCGGCGTTGCCGACGAAAACCTCGACGCCGCCGCGGGGGATCTCCCCTCCGCGTCCGACCACTCGGACCTCGCCGGCCCCCGCGTCCGCCCGCACGTCGAAGCCGAGGCGGACGAGGGCGTCGAGCAGGTAGTAGGGGTCGTCGGAGAAGAGCGGGTTGCGAACGACGGAGACGCCGTCGGCGAGCGCCGCGAGGAGCAACGCCCGGTTGGTGACGCTTTTGGAGCCGGGCACCCGCACCTCCGCGTCGACCGGGCGGCCGAGCGGGGCGATCCCCATCTCCTCCGGAAAATCGCCCCGGACGTCCTCGATGCCGAAATCCAGGCCGGGCGTGCCCTTCACGCGCCTCATCGCAACGCCCCGAGCTCGGCGTCGGTCAGCGGCCGGTGCTCTCCTTGGGGGAGGTCCCCGAGCTTGACGGGCCCCACGCGAAGCCTTCGGAGGGAGACCAGGTTCAGGCCAACCGCGGCGCACGCCCGGCGTATTATGCGGTTACGACCCTCGTGGATGATGAGGCGGAGGGTCGTGTTGCGGCGGTCCCGTCCGACCCGGAAGACGGTAGGCGCGGACATCTTCGCGTCCTCGAGAGCGGGGCCGGCGGCGAGGGCCTCGAGGGCGTCTGGCGGGGCGGGGTTTTCGAGGGTCAGGAGGTACTCTTTTTCTATCTCCGAGGAGGGGTGGGTGATGCGGTGGGCGAGCGGGCCGTCGTTGGTGAGGAGGAGGAGGCCTGTGGTGTCGGCGTCGAGGCGGCCGACGGGGACGAGGCCGGGGATCTTCGGCATTAGGTCGGCGACGGTGGGGCGGTTCTTGTTGGGCTCGTCTTTGAGGGTGGTGAGGTACCCGGCGGGTTTGTTCAGGGCGAGGTAGGCGTATTCCGTGGGGAGGACGACCCGGCGGCCGTCGAGGAGTACGGTCTCTTCGCCTGAGACGGAGGAGCCCAAAGTGGCGGTCTCGCCGTTAACGGCGACGCGGCCGGCCAGGATCAGGGCCTCGGCCTTGCGCCTGGAAGGGGCAAGGCCGGCGCGGGCGAGGAAGGCCTGCAGGCGCACTCAGGTAACCTCCGGTCCGGCGACCGGGGCCGACGCCCCTTCGGCGGCGGTGAGTCGTTCGCGGACCCGGGCGAGCTCTTCAGGGGAGACCAGCGAGTCGAGCGGGGGGAAGTCCTCACGGGTGGCGGCGTCGGCGGCGGCGAGGAACTCGTCGGTCACGGCGAGGAGGGCGGGAGCGCCGGGCGCCCCGCGGTCGGCGCCCACCTCGGCGAGAAGGCCGCGTTCGAGCAGGTTGCGGACCACGGCGTCGGAGTTGACGCCCCGCACGCGCGAGACCGCGCCGCGGGTAAGGGGCCCCAGGTAGAGGGCGCAGGCGAGCACCTCGTGGGCCGCGGTTGAGAGCGGGGTCGGCCTGGCCTCCTCGCGGAAGCGCTCCACGGCAGCGGAGCAGGCCGGGTTCGTCGAGAGGAGGTATCCGCCCGCCACGGCGCGCAGGACTACGCCCGAGGCGTCCAGGGCGTAGCGTCCCGAGAGGTTGGCGAGGGCGGCCTCGACCTCGGCCGGGGAGAGCTCCGTCGCGGAGACCAGGTCCGCGGGCGGAACGGGGTTGGCGCTGACGAAGAGGACGGCCTCCACGAGGTGTTCGGGGGACGGGGTGGGCCCGTTCATCGGGAGGGTTCCAGGGGTTCGAGGGTCAGGGCGCCGAGCGGAACCGGCTGGAGGAGCCTCAGGCTGCCCTCCTGGGCCAGGGAGAGGGCGGCGGCGAAGGCGACGGCCGCGCGCAGGCGGTCCATGTCGCGGGTTAGGTCCTCGTATGAGACCGGGCCGCGCAGGAGGGAGGCACGGATCAGGTCGGCCAACTCCTGGACCGTTACCGTGATCGGTCCGAGGTGCCCGACGGGCGGCTCCAAAAGGCGGGAGAAGGTTCGCCGGGCGGCGAGGGTGATGCGGTCTTCGGCGACGCGCAGGCGGCCCGGCTTCGGCGGCACGCCGTGGGCGGAGGGGTAGTGCCCGGCGGCGCGGGCGAGCCTCTCGCGCAGGTTTTCCGCGGCGCGGCGGATCTTGAGGTACCCCTTCAGGCGTTCGGCGAGTTCTTCCGGGGAGGCGGCGACGGCGGCGTCGTCGGCCTCAGGCTCGGCGGCCGGGGATAGGGTTCGGCTCTTTAGCAGTATCAGGGCCGCGGCCGAGCTGGCGAAGTCCGTGTCCCGGTCGAGGGCGTTGGCGGCCTCCGGGTCGCGAGAGCCGGCGTAGAGGCCAACGAGCTCGCGCAACGGGACCTCGAAGATCTCAAGCTCGTCTTTGAGGATAAGGGCCAGAAGCCACTCGTAGGGCCCGGAGTAGACGTCGAGCTCGACGGTGAAGCCCGCCAACGAGCGCCCGGCGGGCTCGGAAGTCACCGCGCCTCCGGGTGAAGGGGCAGTACCGAGGAGAGCTGGCTGAAATCGTGGCCCGTTGTTCGGGCCAGAACGGGGTCCACGACCCTGCCCTCGGCCACGGCGACCCCGCGCCCGAGCCCCCCGTCCGCCTTCAGGGCCTCGGTGAGGCCAAGACCGGCGAGGTTGCGGACGTAAGGTAGCAGCGCGTTGCTCAGGGCGCGCGAGGCGGTGACGGGGACGGCGGCTGGCACGTTCTTTACGCAGTAGTGGGTGACGCCCCCATCGACGAAGACGGGGTCGTCCAGGGTCGTCGGGCGGGAGGTCTCCACGCAGCCGCCGTAGTCCACGTCGACGTCCACGATAACTGCCCCGTCCTTCATCCCCTCAACGGTCTCTCGGTCCACGAGGGCGGGAGTGCGCGCCCCCACGACGTGGACGGCGCCTATCAGGAGGTCCGCCCGCCCAACGGCCTCCCGGAGGCCCAGGGCGCTGGCGGCAAGCGTGGTGGCTCCCGGGATGCGGGCTAGCTCCAGGGAGCGCAGCCGGTCCACGTCGCGGTCGATCACGACGACCTGGGCGCCGAGGCCGCTGGCCATCCTGGCCGCACCCGAGCCGACGATGCCGCACCCGAGCACGACGACCCTCCCCGGCCTCACGCCCGCTGCACCACCGAGCAGGACGCCGCGCCCGCCCGACTGCCGAAGAAGGTAGTGGGCGCCTATCTGGGGGGTCAGACGGCCGGCGATCTCGCTCATGGGCGTCAGGATAGGCAGCCGGCCGGCGGCGTCCCTAATGGCCTCCATGGCGAACGCGACGCACCGGGCGTCGAGCAGCGCCCGCATGAGCCCCCGGTTGACGGGCAGGGAGAGGAAGGAGAGCAGCACCAGTCCCTCCCGAAGGCGCGGCCACTCCTCTTCCACCGGCCCGTAGACTTTCACCACGAGCTCCGAGTTGTCCCACACCTTGCGGGCGTCGTCCACCAAGTGGGCGCCGGCCTCCCTGTACGCCGCGTCGCCTATCCCGGACGCCTCCCCAGCCCCGGCCTCGACGAGCACCCGATGCCCGACCCGGCCGAGCTCGTGCGCCGCGTGGGGGGCAAGCGCCACGCGCGTCTCGCAAGGGGTCCTCTCTTTGGGCACCCCTATCCTCACGGCCGCGCCCCCCGGAGAGCCGGCGCTCTACGTCTGCTCGTGGTCATGCCCCAAAGACTAACCCGAAGGCGGCAAACGGTCCATCCTCCCCTGGGCCCGCCAGGGACGCCCTCACGACGGACGCCAGAACGGGCTGTCCCGCAGAAAGTTCCGCACCGCCTCTTCTTCCCCACCGGCGCCGAGCGAGGGCCCTCGGAATTCGGCGGGCGTCCAGGACGGCGCGAAGCGCACGTGAAAGCCGGCCCGCCACAGGCCGAGGGCCAGCGCCTGCAGCACGACGGGGGGCGTGGCCCGCGGCGGGCAACCTCGAAAGGCCCGCATCTCGACGATCGCCCCGGAGAGGGCGGCGGCGTTGCCCACCGAGCGCATGACGAGCTCGAGCCCGGCGCCGAGCTCGCGTTCGGTCATGGCCCGGATCGTGCCGGAGATTAGCAGCTTCGTGCCGGTGGGATCCAGGACTTCCTCCAGGTCCTGCCGAAGGGACGGTTCGGGCGCGGGAAGGCAGGACGGCGGGCGCGAGGGAGCCCCCTCCCATTCGAGCGACGCGCGGAACTCGACGAGGCCCGCGGTGCGGGTGGCCAGGGTGCCGGCCGGGTCCCCGGTGACGAGCACGCCGACGCGGCCGGTCTCGGGGAGCGTCGCCCTCAGCTGGCCGCCCGCTCCTCAGCCGGGGCGGGGGCCTGGGCCCCGGCCTGGGCCCCGGCTTGGGCTCCCTCCGGTTCCGCGCCGGCGGGTTCCCCCTGGGCGACGCCGCAGGCCGCGACGAAGCCGAAAAAGAGCGGGTGCGGGCGGAGGGGGCGGCTCTTGAACTCCGGGTGGAACTGGCTCCCTATAAAGAACGGGTGGTCCTTAAGCTCGGCGATCTCGACGAGCCTGCCGTCGGGCGAGGTCCCGCTGAAGACCATCCCGGCTTCTTCCAGCGCCTCGCGGTAGGCGTTGTTCACCTCGTAGCGGTGGCGGTGACGCTCGTGCGCGAGGTCAGAGCCGTAGACCCGAGAGGCCAAGGTGTCGGGAACGATTTTGCATGGCCAGCGTCCGAGGCGCATGGTGCCGCCCATGTCCACGCCGACCTGGTCGGGCATGATGTCGATGACCGGGTGCGGGGTGTCCTGCTCGAACTCGGTGGAGTTCGCCATCTCGAGGCCAGCCACGTTGCGAGCGAACTCTATGACTTCTACCTGCATCCCGAGGCACAGGCCGAGGTAGGGCGCGCTCGTCTCCCTGGCGAAACGGGCGGCCTCGATCTTGCCCTCGGCCCCCCGGTGCCCGAAGCCGGGCAAGACCAGGACGCCGTCGGCCCCGGCCAGGCGCTCCTCGGTCGACCCTCGATCTTCCAATACCTCCGAGTCGATCCAGTCGAGCTCGACCTTCAGGCCGTTGGCGCCGGCGGCGTGGCCCAAGGCCTCGACCACGGAGAGGTACGCGTCCTGCAGCTTAATGTACTTGCCGATGACCGCGACCTTCACGCGCCGCTCCGCCTTCAGCGTGCGCGAGACGAGGTTTCGCCACTCGTCGAGCTTCGCCGGCGGCGCCCGCATCCCGAGCTTCTCTAGGACCATGTCGTCCAAACCCTCGTCGTGCAGGCTCAAGGGTATGGCGTAGAGGCTCGGGGCGTCCTCCGCAGGGATCACGGAATCGAACTCCGTGTCGGCGAAGAGCGCGATCTTCTTGCGGATGTCCTCGCCCATCGGCCGGTCCGCTCGGCACACGAGCACGTCGGGGCTTATGCCGATCTCGCGCAGGCGCTGCGCGGAGTGTTGGGTGGGCTTGGTCTTGAGCTCGCCGGCCGCCTCGATGTAGGGCACGTAGGAAACGTGGACGTAGAGGACGTTCTTGCGCCCCACGTCGTTGCGGAACTGCCTGATAGCCTCCAAGAACGGCAGGCTCTCGATATCGCCGACGGTGCCGCCGATCTCGGTGATCACGACGTCCTTGTCCTGCCCGAGACGGCCTATCCTGTTCTTGATCTCGTTGGTTATGTGCGGGATGACCTGCACGGTGGCCCCCAGGTAATCACCCCGCCGCTCCCGGCTTATGACCTCCCCGTAGACGCTCCCGGTCGTCACGTTGGAGAGCCGTCCCAGGTTCTCGTCCAAAAACCGCTCGTAGTGGCCGAGGTCGAGGTCGGTCTCGGCCCCGTCCTCGGTCACGAAGACCTCGCCGTGCTGGTACGGGTTCATCGTCCCCGGGTCCACGTTGATGTATGGGTCGAACTTCTGCAACACGACCCTATAACCCCGGCTCTTCAGGAGCATCCCGAGCGCCGCCGCGCTCGTCCCCTTGCCGATGGACGACACGACCCCGCCTGTTACGAAGATGTACTTCGTCTCACTCATCCGCACCACGCTCCCGAGAAACAGAACACCGCAACGCACCTACCACCTGAAAAACCGGAAAAAACGAAGGGATCCAACCGAAGCGCCACCCGCCACCGTCGCCCGGCGACGAAAAGGACCCGCAAACGCACGCATCGACATCACGGGACACCATATTACCGCCCGAAGACCGGGAATGGAATAGCGTCGGGCCACTTTCTGGCTGGCCGGATGGGGGCGGAGTGGCTACGCTATGGGCCATGCCCCGGCTCGGAACATCCAACGGCCCCCTCCTCGTCGTGCTCGCGGCGGCCTTGTGGGGGACGAGCGGCACGGCCCAGGCGTTCGCCCCGGAGGCCGCAGGCCCCCTCTCCGTCGGGGCTGTGAGGATCGGCATAGGGGGGCGGCGATGCTCCTGTTCGCCGCGCGCTCTCTGGAGGCTGGAGGAAGGGCTTGGGCGCGTCGCGGGGAGGTGGAGGCCCGCTCCGGTGCTCTCTTGCGCCGTCCTGGTCGCCTCCTACCAGGTGCTCTTTTTTGCGGGCATCTCGCTTACGGGCGTGGCGCTCGGGACGATCTCCGCCATCGGCAGCCTCCCTGTGTGGTCCGGGCTCTCGGACCTCCTGTTCGGCAAGCGGCCCGACGCGCGCTGGCTGTGCGTCACCGCCGTCGCGGTAGTCGGCTGCGCCTGCGCGCTCCTGATCGGCTCGGGCGGCTCGCTCTCGGCGGAGCCTCTCGGGGTGCTGCTCTGCGTCGTCGCGGGCGGCGGGCTGGTCGCCTTCACTACGATCGCCAAGGGGATGCTCAAGGAACGCCCGCACTCGGTGGTGATGGGCGTGACCTTCGCCCTGGGGGCCGTCCTTCTCTCGCCGGCCCTCCTGTTCTCGGATGCGTCTTGGGTCCTCTCCCCCGCGGGGCTGGCAGTCGCTCTCGAGCTGGGGCTCGGGGCGACCGCGCTGGCGTACGTCCTGTTCGCGGGCGGGCTCGCCAGGGTCTCCGTCTCGACAGCGGCCACGCTCTCCCTGGCGGAGCCGTTGACGGCCGGGCTTCTGGGCGTCCTGGTCCTTGGCGAGCGGCTCTCCCCCGTGGCGGCGGTAGGAATAGCGCTTCTGGTGCTCGGCCTGCTGCTCGCGACCGTGGGACGCGAATAGCGCCGGCAAGGCCCGGTGCTCAGGCCCGCCCGACGCCAGGATGCCCCCGCGAACCGCCAAGTCGGGGCTGCCGAGGGGCCCCGCGGGCTCGGGCGCGCGGAACCGGCGTAGGATTGCGCCTCCTAGGCGCTAGCGGGAGCCCCCGATATCCCCCGTCCCTGGCGGCCCGACGCTTCTTCGAGCCCTTTGAGCACTTCGGAGATATGCTCAAGGGCCCTCGCCTGGTCCTGCAAAGCCTGCACCTCGTCCTCGTAGCCCTTGTAATCCGAGTACCCGCTGCCTTCGAGCAAGAGGGGGTTGATCGTCCACTCGGTCTCGTAGCGCTCCCCCTGGCGGTCTTCGTAGTACGAGGTGATCGTGATGCCCTTCGTTAGGCCCTTGGCCCTCAGGTTATGGACCACGTTATGGTAGGAGTCCCAGACGGCGGGGAGGCTCGTCTGCGGGGCCATAAAGTTTATGCCGTTGCGGAGGTAGGGCAGCTCGGTTATGTCCTGCCCGCCCGTGCTCTGCAGGGGCGCCGAGAACCCGAACGTGATGTTCCTGGCCACGCCGTGCCCGATGTTGCGCACCACTATGTTGGTGGTGAAGCGCCCGGTGTAGTCGGCATCGACGATTATCTGCGGGCGATCCTCGTCGTTGCGCGCCTTGCGCGCCTCCCTGCCCTGGTAGAGGATCCCCGCGGCCACCACGAGGGTGCCAAGAGAAGATAACAGTTGTGCGAGCACCGCTATGTCCATGATCTTCACGGTTCCTTTGCTAGGTTTTAATGGGATTCTCACCCATACTGTAATGGGAGAAACGGCGTCCTTAAGGGGCCGGCAGCCTTCGCGGCTCTCCGATCCCGGTCCTAACGGATCACCTCCAGGGCCTCCGGCGCGACGCGGAAGGACATCGGCAGTCTACCCCATACCTCGCCGTCTATCTGCACCGGGACGCGCGCGCCGCGGGCGGCCGGTGAGTCGGCGTGGACGCCCCGCGACGTGAACGACTTCATGGCGCGGTCCAGCGGGCTTTTCGCCAGGATGCGGGCCAGGACGTCGGGCCGCATGAGGAGGCCCACCTTCTCGATCAGGACAACCTCGAGCTCGCCGCTCGCGAGGGAAACCCCCTCGGCCATCTCGAACTCTCCTCCGTAGTAGCGGCCGTTGGCGACGACCGCGAACTGGGCCACGTGGGTCGTGCTCCCGTCAATAATGCGGAGGTCCGGCCGGTCGCCCCGGAGGTACACCTTGAGCGCGACGAGCGGAAAAGCGACCGACCTCAGGTAGCGTTTGAGGCGCGGGGTCACCTCGCGGACGACGTTGGCGTCGAAGCCGATGCCGGCCATGCAGGCGAAGCGCCGTTCGGTTCCCTGCCCGTCGGTCGCCACCCCAAGGTCCATCCGAAAGGCGGTGCCCGTCAGGATCCTCTCGCAGGCCTCCCCCGGCCCTAGCGGCAGCCCGAGCTCCCGGGCCAGCACGTTCGCCGTGCCGAGCGGCAGGATGCCCAAAGTAGCGCCTTCGGTGAGGCCGTTGACGACCTCGTTCACCGTCCCGTCGCCTCCGGCGGCGATCACGAGCCGGCAGCCGGCCGCGGCGGCGAGCTGCGTGGCGTGGTCCGGGCGCTCGGTGTTCAGCACCTCGACCTCGAGGCCGCCGGCGCGCAACGTCTCGGCGAAGCCCTCCAGGTAGCCCTCGTCACCGGCACTCCCCGAGTTGGGGTTGCCGATGATGACCGCCTCCGTTTTCATGCGCAAGCCCCTCCTTTTCGGGTGCTGCCACGCCGCGACGAACAGACTTGCCCATCCTCGCCCCGGCGGGTCCGTCCGGTTTGCGTAGGATCGACCCTACCGGGCGTGGGTGTGCGGGGGCACCGTCGGGCCCTCGGAGGGCTGTATCAGCACCCAGCCCGGCCCCTCGAAGGCGATCTGGAAGGTCTCCCCGGAGTCCCGCCCCAGAAAGGTGTTGAAGGAGACGTCGCTCTTGACGCGGGTGCGGACCCCCCCGCTCCACGCTATCGCCGAGTCGGGGTCGGCGGAGGTCGGGGTGCTCGTGTCCAGCAGGACGGGGTCGCCCTGGGCCGTGACGGCCACCTTTCCGCTCCCCCGCAAGACCACGTTGAACGCCCCGCCGGCGAGCCTCCCGGCCCCCGCGAGGGGCACGATGTCCCAGTCCACGCCCTCCTCGAAGGCGAGGATGTTG
>CADCUZ010000078.1 GCA_902806015.1 uncultured Rubrobacteraceae bacterium | reverse complement strand
GGTAACTCAGAAGTTGCTTTACTGCTTCTTCGGCCATAAATTCGGTTCGTAGTTCCGTTCTGAGGCCGAATACCCCTACCCCTACGCCAGGCAAAGCCTACGCCGAGCAAAACCTACGCCAGCAAAGCGAAGCCTCTCGGACGGTGATGTAACATCGGAACCGTCGGAGTGAGCCGCGTGAAAAGACGCAATCTTGCCGACGCCCAACATGTCCTGGCCGACCGACTACCTCTTCGAAGACGACGGTGGTGGAAGTAGAGATCATGCGATAATCGACAGCCAGCACGGAGAGCGCCGAGAATCGCGGAAGCGTTATCGTCTGGGCCGTGCTTCTCTTTACCTTGACCTATGTGGGCGCGCTTGCTCTCAGCGTCGGAGGTCTGATCGCCGAGGACCAGGGAAGGTCCTCGGCGATGTTGCTCCTCGTACCTGCCGGTATCCTCCTCACGCGTATGCTCCGACGCTTGCCGCCCTCCTCGTTGCGGCCAAGGCCGATGGCGCTCGCGCGTTGCTACCTCAGGTTCGGGCCGTTCGTGTTGATCCTGTTGGCCAACCTGATCCACGTCGTTTCGAGGGCGTCGTGGAGTTTGAATAGCCCTCGCCGGGGTAGGCCCTCCGGACCGGGACGGCGCAAACTTCGCGTGGAAGAGGAGTTTTGCGAGGTTCGCTTGCACGATCGATCCTGCATAGACCCCAGCATCGGGACGAGATACGGCCCCTGGGCTCCGCTCGGGCGCCGGTGGCCGACCACAACATCCGGGGGGTGTGCATAAAGATCCGCCCCGTCGGATGCCGCGCGTCCGGCGTTACTCGGCCTGCGCCTGGCGCCCCAGCACTTCGCCCACCATCCGCGCGACCGTCTGCTCCGGTTGCTGCAGCTCAACGGCGGGCGCGGCGTAACACGCTCACAAGAAATCGGCCAGTATATTCGCCGGCGTCACTACCTGGAAAGTACAATAGGTATTTTCTTGCTTAACGAGGCACGAAAGCGCACCTGCCCGTAGTTGGCTACTCGGCGCCCACTCGAGGCGCGCCTCCCTATCGCTGCCATTCATCCGTACCCAGAAGGTAAGCCCACTGCGGTGTGTACGGTGGCCACAGCATCGTGTAGTGGTTGGCGCCAGGGAGGACCACCTCTGAACGGATGTCCAGCGTGTCGGCCATGACGTCGCGGGTCGTGTCGGGGATGAGCGGCCGGCTGCCGGGGAAGAATCCCTCGGAAGCCCGGACGAGCGCCACGGGGCAACCCACTTCGCACATCTCTTCGGCGGTCGGGCTTGTCTCGGTGACGGAGGGTGAGTCCTCTTTGGCGGCGGCCGTAGAGCACTTCGGGCTGTAGCCGCGCTCGACGGGTTGCAGGTCGTAGCGGTAGTAGTCGGCGAGGTCAGGCGAGAGGTCGTTCATCGTGAGGCCCTGGTCCGGGAACCAGAAACCCAGGTAATCGTCCGGGGTCTCGAAGACCATCTCCAGGCGGGAGAAGGCCCGCGCCAGGCCCTCGCGGATGGCCTCCGCCTCCCGTTCTTGCACTTCGGTGGTGGCTTCTTGAGAGGGCGTTTCAACGCGGGGCCAGCCGCCGTCTAGCAGGACGAGGGCGCGCACGCGGTCCGGGAACATCAACGCGGCCTTCATGGCGACAAAGCCGCCCATGGAGTGGCCGGCCAGGACGGCGTCTTCGAGGCCGAGGTGGTCCAGGACGCGGAGGACGTCGGAGGCGTGGGCTTCCAGGCCGTAGCCGGCATCGGGCTTGTCGGAGTCGCCCCTGCCGCGGAGGTCCACGCCGACGAGGCCGCGAAGCTGGGCCACGCGTCTTGCCGCGGGCGTGAAGGCCCGGTGCTGGGCGGTGATGCCGTGGAGGCAGACGACGGGGTCTGGGCCGTCTCCGGCGCGATTCACGGAAATTCCGATCTCCCCCGGGACGCGCCCACCCTTCCAAGGGTTTCCTTCCATGGGCGAGGATTATACGCGAGGCGGCGGGCGCGTTCGCCCCCTCGCAGGATGGTACATTACCGGCATGGAGACACAGCGCATGGAGTTTTACGAGAGCGTGCTGGAAGTCGTAGGGAACACGCCGCTGGTGCGGCTCGGGCGCGTCGAGCGGGGCGAGGGGATAGGTGCGACGCTCCTCGCCAAGGTCGAGTACCTGAACCCCGGCGGCTCGGTTAAGGACAGGCCCGCGCTGAAGATGCTGGAGGTGGCCGAGGAGCGGGGGCTCTTGAAGCCGGGTGGGACCGTGGTCGAGCCGACGAGCGGGAACACCGGTGCCGGGCTCGCGCTCGCGGCGGCGGTCAAGGGCTACAGGTGCATCTGCGTGATGCCGGAGAAGGCTAGCCAGGAGAAGCAGGATCTGTTGAAGGCGATGGGCGCGGAGGTCGTCGTCACCCCCAGCGCGCCGCCGGACGACCCGGAGAGCTACTACAGGGTTGCCGAGCGCCTGGCCGAGGAGATCCCGGGCGGCTACAAGCCCGGCCAGTACGAGAACCCGGCCAACCCTTTGGCCCACTACGAGACGACCGGCCCGGAGCTCTGGCGCCAGACGGCCGGCCGCATCACCCACTTCGTCGCCGGCATGGGCACCTGCGGCACCATCACCGGAACCGGCAGGTACCTCAAAGAACAGAACCCGGACGTGAAGGTGGTCGGCGTGGATCCCGAAGGCTCGATCTTCTCCGACCCGGACGACGTTCACGCCTACGCCGTCGAGGGCGTGGGCGAGGACTTCTACCCGGAAAACCACGACGGGGGCGTGGTGGACGAGGTCATACAGGTGGACGACCGCGAGTCGTTCCTGATGACCCACCGCCTGATGTGCGAGGAGGGCCTTTTCGTGGGCGGCTCGTGCGGGATGGCGGCCGTGGGCGCCGTCCGGGCGGCGAAGGGCCTGCCCGGGGACGCCGTCGTCGTCGTGCTCCTGCCGGACACCGGCCGCAACTACGTCTCCAAGGTCTTCAACGACGGGTGGGTGCTCGCGAATTCCGGCGCCACCCCCGAGGATTTCGAAAAGCCCTACCGCGTCTTCGAGGAGGGTAAGTGAGCAACGACAGGGAGAAGGGCTTTGCCACAAGGGCCATCCACGTCGGGCAGGAACCGGATCGGACGACCGGGGCGACGATAGTCCCGATCTACCAGACCTCCACCTACACGCAAGAGGCCCCCGGCCGGAACAAGGGCTACGAGTACAGCCGCACCGGCAACCCGACGCGCGCCGCCCTCGAAGAGTGCGTGGCCGCCCTCGAGGGCGCCGAGCACGGCCTCGCCTTCGCCTCGGGCCTCGCGGCGACGACCGCCGTGATGAGCCTCCTCTCACCCGGCGACCACGTGGTCGCCGGCGACGACCTCTACGGCGGCTCCTACCGCCTCTTCGACAAGGTCCTGCAAAAGTCCAACGGCCTGGACTTCACCTTCGTGGACACCACGGACCCGGGATCCGTGGAGGCGGCGCTCCGCCCGGAGACGAAGCTGCTCTGGGTGGAGACGCCGACAAACCCCATGCTCACGCTGTCGGATGTTGCCCTGCTCTCGGGGATGGCCCAGGAGCGCGGCGCGACCGTGGCCGTGGACAACACCTTCGCCTCGCCGTACTTCCAGCAGCCGCTCGCCCTTGGCGCGGACATCGTGGTCCACTCGACTACCAAGTACATGGGCGGCCACTCCGACGTGGTCGGCGGGGCGGTGATGACCTCCAACGAAGAGTTCTACGAGGGGATCAAGTTCTACCAGAACGCCGCCGGCGCCGTGCCGGGGGCTTTTGATGCCTGGATAGTGCTCCGCGGCCTCAAGACCCTGGCCGTTCGCATGCGCCAGCACGAAGAGAATGCCCTCACCGTGGCGCGGTTTTTGCAGGACCACCCGCAGGTCGCGACGGTCAGCTACCCGGGCCTCCCGGACCACCCACAGCACGAGCTCGCCAAACGGCAGATGAGCGGGTTCTCTGGGATGGTCTCCTTCACCCTCAAGGGCGGGGCGGAGGCCGCCTACGCGGCGGTGCAAAAGACGGAGGTCTTCCACTTCGCCGAATCCTTGGGCGGGGTCGAGTCGCTCATCACTCACCCGGCCAGCATGACCCACGCCGCCATACCCAAGGACCAGCGCGAGGCGCGGGGCGTCACCGACGGGCTCCTCCGGCTCTCCGTCGGCATCGAGGACGCAGACGACCTCGTCGCGGACCTCGAGCGCGCCATCACCCCAGGCTAACGTACACAACACCGCGTCGAGGGGACGAGGGAGCCGCGCGACGACGTATCGAGGGAGGGTAGGCCGTGGATCTCGCGCCTCTCCCGTAAGCGAGCGCTGGACTCCGCATCGCTGGCCACGATGCCGAGCACCCGCCCCTGCGAGAGGCGGACACGACCGCTCTCTACCCTGCCAAGACCTCTGGGTTGCGCTCGCGGTAGCTGTCGCGCCAGGAGACGAGCTCGTGGAGCGGGGCGAGGTCGTAGTCCGGGCCGTTGAAGCCCAGCATCAGGTGGGTGATGCCCTTCTCGACGTAGCGGTCGGCGTTCTTGATCTGGTTCGGGTTGATGAGGATGGAGCGCTCTATCTCGCCCGGATCCCGGCCGATCTTGCCGCACCAGTCGTCTAGGATATCGCTCTTGCGGCCCGCCACTTCGGGGCCGCCGAAGCCGTTCCAGATGTGGGCTCGCTCGGCGACGATGCGCAAGGTGACCTTCTCCCCACCGCCCCCGATGAGGATCGGGATCCGACGCGTCGGGGCAGGGTTCAACTTGGACAGCCGGGCCTCGATAACCGGCATCGCCGCGTCCAGGTCGCGCAGGCGGTCGGGCGCGGTCTTGAAGTCGTAGCCGTACCGGTCGTAGTCCTTCTGGAACCAGCCCGAGCCTATCCCGAGGATGAGCCGCCCGCCGGAGACGTGGTCCACGGTCCTCGCCATGTCCGCCAGCAGGTTCGGGTTGCGGTACGAGTTGCAAGTGACGAGCGCCCCGAACTCGACCCTCTCGGTCGCCTCGGCCATCGCCCCCAGCAGCGTCCAGCACTCGAGATGCTTGCCTTCGGGATACCCGTAGAGGGGATAGAAGTGGTCCCAGTTAAAGAGCGTGTCGGCCCCAGACTCCTCGACCCTCAGCCACGCGTCGCGCATCTGCCGGTACCCTGCGTGCTGCGGTTGTATCTGCGCCCCGACCCTTATCGTCGCCACCCTCCGCCTCCTCCTGTGGATCCAACCTGTCAATTATGCCCCCAAGCGTAAGCCCGAACCACCCGTACCGTCGAAGCCCCCCACTCCAGCCTTCGCCCCACCCGATTGGTAATACCTATCTTGCGGGGCGGCGTCCGCCACGAGGCCGCTTGTTGCACTTATACCCCTTTGTTGGTAACATGGTCGGGAGATTGGTATTACCAAAATTTTATTGACAGGAGGTCGGGTGCACAGGATTCTGATCCACAGGGGGGGCGACCACGTCGGGGTGGCGACCTCGGACATCGGGGCCGGGGAGAGGGTGGTCGGAGTGTACATGGACGACGACTCGACGGTGGAGGTCGAGGCGTTGGGGGATGTGCCCCTGGGGCACAAGATCGCGGTGGAGGGCTGCGAGGCCGGGGGGGACGTGACGGAGTACGGCGTCAGGATCGGCAGGGCCACGGAAGACTTCCGGAGGGGCGACTACGTGCACACGCACAACCTCAAGAGCGCGAGGTGGTAGGCATGGAACTCTACGGCTACAGGCGCGAGAACGGCCGCGTCGGGGTGCGCAACCACGTCGTCGTCCTCCCAGTGGACGACATCTCCAACGCCGCCTGCGAGGCGGTGGCGTCGCACATACAGGGGACGATGGCGCTGCCCCACTCCTATGGGCGGTTGCAGTACGGGGAGGATCTGGAGCTCCACTTCAGGACCATGATCGGGACGGGCAGCAACCCTAACGTCGCCGCCGCGGTCGTTATCGGCATAGAGGAGAACTGGACGAGGAAGATCGCCGACGGCATCGCCCAGACCGGCAAGCCCGTTGCCGCGTTCTCCATCGAGGGCCACGGCGACCTCGAGACCGTCCGGCGGGCATCTTGGAAGGCCAAGGAGTTCGTGCAGTGGGCCTCCGAGGTGCGCCGGGAGCCGGTCGCGCTCGAAGATCTGACCGTCAGCATCAAGTGCGGCGAGTCGGACACCACGACGGGCCTCGCCTCCTGCCCGACGGTGGGCGTGGCAGTCGACCGGCTCGTCGAGGAGGGCGCGACGGTCTTTTTCGGGGAGACATCGGAGCTTACGGGCGGGGAGCACCTTGTAGCGGAGAGGATGGCAACCCCAGAGCTCAAGGAGAAGTTCCAGAGGGTCTACGACGACTACGTCGAGCTTATCGAGACGCAGGCCGAGGACTTGTTCGGCTCGCAGCCAACGCAGGGAAACATCGCCGGTGGCCTCTCGACCATCGAGGAGAAGGCTATGGGGAACATCGAAAAGACGGGGACCAAGCCCGTCGTCGGGGTGCTCAAGCCGGCGGTGGCGCCCCAGAACGGGCCGGGGCTGTACTTTATGGACAGCTCGTCGGCGGCCGCCGAGCACGTGACGCTCATGGGGGCCGGCGGGGCGGTGTTGCACATGTTCCCGACGGGCCAGGGGAACGTGATCGGCAACCCCATCGTGCCCGTAATCAAGGTCTCGGGGAACCCGAACACGGTGAGGGCCATGAGCGAGCACATCGACCTGGACGTGAGCGGGTTGCTCAGCCGGGAGATCACGCTCCCCGAGGCCGGCGACCTGATGATGGACCACCTCGGGCGCACGGCGAACGGGAGGGTGACGGCGGCCGAGGCGCTCGGCCACCGGGAGTTCACGATGACCAAGCTCTACCGCAGCGCCTAAAGGTCGCGTACGGGCGTGGGGCACGTCCCTGAGAAAGGGGCGCTCAGCGAGAGGGTCATTGCCGGGATCTCGGACGCCGTCGTGTCCGGAAAGCTCGCGGCGGGCGACCGGCTGCCACCGGAGCGGAAACTAGCCGGGCAGTTCGGGGTGAGCCGGACGGTAGTGAGGGACGCGATCAAGACGCTCTCCGGCCGCGGCATCCTGCACGCCCGCCGCGGCTCCGGCAACTTCGTCGCCGATCCGGGGGAGGAAGTGCCGGCGGGCCTCGTCGCGCTCGCCGAGGGGCTCTCGCTCGGCGGGGAGGGCTTCGGGGACCTCTTCGAGGTTCGCAAGGTGCTGGAGGCCCAAGCCGCGCACTGGGCGGCGCGCCGGCGCAGCGAGCACCACGTCGGGCGGCTGCGGGGGATAGTGGAAGAGGCCTACCGCCACGCCGGCGACCCGGACGTGCTCAACGAGACGGACGCCCGTTTCCACGTAGCGGTGGCGGAGGCGTCCCGGAACCTCGTGCTCGTACGGGTGATGTTCGCGCTCTTGGACCTGCTGGCAACCATCAGGCGCGAGACCCTGGACATCGCCGGCAGGGCCCGGCTTTCCCTGGACGAGCACGAGCGGATCATCGAGGAGATAGAACGACAAGCCCCGGAGGCCGCCCGCGAGGCGATGCTCGCCCACCTTATCTCGGTCGAGTCCGCGGTCCGCTTCTCCGACCGCCAGCGGTCCCGCGAAGAAAACGGCCCGCAGATGGAGGAGTAACCCCATGGCAAAGACCGCGCAGCCTTTCCGCAAACGACCTGAGGTGGAGGTCAGAAAAGTCCACCCCTACAATGCCGAAACCCCGCCGGACCTGCTCCGCGAGAACTTCATCACGCCCACCGAGTCCTTCTACGTCCGCAACCACGGCGACGTGCCCGAAGTGGACCCGGAGCGGTACCGTCTGAGGGTCTCCGGGTTGGTCGAGAGACCGTTGGAGTTGTCGCTGGAGGAACTGCGGTCGAATTTCCGGAAGACGGAATCCGCGTCCACCCTCTACTGCGCGGGCAACCGCCGCGCGGGGCTGTCGGAGAGGGTCCCCATACCCGGCAAGGTGGCCTGGAACGTGGGCGCCGTCGGCAACGCTCGCTGGGGGGGCGTCCTGCTGGGCGACGTGCTCCGGGGAGCGGGCGTCAGGGACGCGACCCGCCATGTTGCCTTCGCGGGCCTCGACAGGGACGAGGAGTCCGGGACCGCCGTCCCCTTCGGCGGCTCCGTGCCCATCGAGAGGGCAGTCGCCGACGACACGTTGCTGGCCTACGAGATGAACGGCACACCCCTCACGCCCGAGCACGGCTACCCGCTGCGCGCGGTCGTCGGCGGGTACATCGGGGCGCGCAGTGTAAAGTGGCTCTCGGAGATAACCTTGCAGACCGTGCCGTCGGACAACTACTATCAGACCGTCGAGTACAAGCTCTTCCCGCCCCACGTAACGGCGGAGACCGTGGACCAATCGGGAGGCGAAACGCTCGGCGAGATCCCCCTGAACGCCGTGATCTGCACCCCGCAAAAAGGCGAGACGCTGGCGCAGGGCCCTGTCGTCTTGCGGGGATACGCCGTGGCCGGCGGCGCCCGGCGCGTCGAACGGGTGGAAGTGTCCGCCGACGGAGGAGGGTCGTGGGCCGAGGCGGCCCTGTCCGGAGAGGACCGGCCGGCGACGTGGCGATTTTGGGAAATCAGCAAGGAGTTGGGGCCGGGCTCGCACGAGATCGTGGCCCGGGCGACCGATTCCGGCGGCGGGACGCAGCCCGCGTCGGTGGAGGAGGTCTGGAACTTTCAGGGCTACGCCAACAACGCCTGGCACAGGGTCGCCATCCGGATCGGGTAGAGGTCCCGGGCTAACCGGCCAGCGCCCAGAGCGCCGTGGCGACGCCCAGGGTGCCAGTCAGGATCACGATGCCGAGGCTAAAAGCCCGGAACGCGTTCTCGGAGACCCTCTTCAGGAGGGCCGTGCCCAATACCTTGCCGCCGATGGCAGCCGGGATTAGGATCGCGGAGAGCGAGATCTCGCCGGCCTCGATCAAGCCCCGCCCCGCGAGCACGAGCAGCCCTAGCCCGCTCATGGCGAGAAAGTAGAGCGCGCTCGTGCTCCGGAACTCCTCCTTGGGCAAGCCCCGCGAGGCAAAAAGCAACACGATCGGCGGCGCCGCGAGCCCGGTGGAGGTCGAGAGCGCCCCGCTCGCGGACCCGGCGACGACCGTCCCCCACCGCGTCTGGGCCCCCGGCAGCCGCACGTCCCGAACCAGCAAGAGGGCCGAAAGCACGACGACGACGCCCACCGCCAGCCGGATGTAGACGGGGTCCAAGAGCCTCAATACCTCGGCCCCGAGCGCCACCCCCGCCGCAGACGGTACCAGCAAAGCCAGCGCCAGCGGCCGCCGCGCCTCCCGCCACGAGTCCCGGACCACGGCTATGTTGATAAAGATAGAAAAGAACACGGTCAGCACCACGACGGTCCTGGGCTCGTAGACAAAAAGCAGCAGGGGTGTGCTGACGAGGGCGAGCCCGAACCCCGTTAGCCCCGTGACCGTCCCCGCGAGCAACGCCGCCAGCAGCGCCACGAGCAGGGACCAAGTCAACACACCCTAGGGCCGACCGGTTACCTGAGCACGCCGGCGTAGAGGCGCTCCCAGGCCTCCATCTCCGGCGTAAAATACCTCACCCGGGTCTTCTTGTACTCGCGGGTGGAGTAGAGGGATTCGCGCTCGGTGATGCCGGTTTCCTCGGCCATCGCGTCGAGCACGTTCTCGCACTCCTCGACGCTGCGGCCGTGGACCATGCTGAACACGGAGTACGGCCAGTCCTCGTAGGTGGGGCGCTCGTAGCAGTGGCTCACGGCCTGAAACTGGGCGAAGGCGTTTCCGACCTCTTCTACGCGCTCCTCGGGAACCTTCCAAACGCCCATCGCGTTGGCGCGGAAGCCCGCCTTGCGGTGGTAGAGGACGGCGGAGAAGCGGCGCATGATCTTGCGTCCTCGCAAGTCGTGGGCCCGCTCGAGAAGCTCCTCGTAGGAGAGCCCGACCTGCCGGCCCCACAGGTCGAAGGGCCGCGGGGTGAGCGGCACGTCCTCCTGGAGCGCCCTGATGGCGGCCTTGTCGTCCTCGGAGATGTTCCGGTCGGCGCCCTGGCGGTCGGACTCGCCGTACTGCGGGGCCTCCTTCTTGGCGGTGGCGCCCTTGTTCATGTCCAGGGTCACCCCGATCTTGAACAGTTTCAGCGTCGGGAGGATGCGCGTCTTCTCCGCGCGGCTGATGTGGTGGAGCACCTGCACGGTGCCTTCGAGGCCCAGCCGGGATCCCGGCGGGACGGCGACCGTGTACCAGAGGTTAAACTCGTTGTTGCGCTCGTAGTTGTGGGAGACACCGGGATGGGAGTTCACGGCCTTCGCGCCCTCGTTGAGCCTGTCGGCCGGGATCGTGGCGGCGACGAGGCTCGACTCGTAGCCCAAGACCCGGGTGTCGAAAATGGCGCTGATCTGACGGATCACGCGCCCCCGCTTCAGCGCCTCGATGCGCCGGATAACCTCATCGCCACCTATCCCCAACTCACGCCCGATGGCCGCGAACGGCTCCCGCTCCAGCGGCACCTCGCGCTGGATGTGATTGAGGATGTCCTTGTCGATGCTATCCATCATACGGCTGTCGGAGATTGTGCTTACCACGTTTTGCAGCGCCCTTCCACGACGGTTTTCAGATTGCATT
>CADCUZ010000077.1 GCA_902806015.1 uncultured Rubrobacteraceae bacterium | reverse complement strand
ACGATCGAGGACCCGGAGACGGAGCTCCCCATCGGCACGCCCTTGGACCGCTGCGAGGACATAGAGGTCCACCCCAAGACCGGCCAGGTCTACGCCGCGCTGACCAACAACGCGCTGCACGGCAACTTCTACGGCCAGATCGTCCGCCTCACCGAGAAGGACGGCGACCCCACCTCCGAGGAGTTCTCTTTCGAGGTCTTCGCCGCCGGCGGGCCCCAGAGCGGCTTCGCCTCCCCAGACAACCTCCTCTTCGACGCCCACGACAACCTCTGGGTCATAACCGACATCTCCAGCAGCAGCCTCAACGCCGGTATCTACAGCTTCCACAAGAACAACGGCGCTTTCGTGATGCCAAGCGGTCTCGACGGCGGGGCTTCCGGCGGTGACGTCGTCCAGTTCGCCAGCGCGCCGGTCGAGGCGGAGCTGACCGGGCCGGCGTTCACCCCCGACGGCAAGACCCTGTTCCTGGCCGTCCAGCACCCCGGCGAGGAGACCGAGGACCCGAAGCAGCCGACGAGCACCTGGCCCGACGGCGACGAGCCCAAGTCCTCGGTTGTCGCCATAACCGGCTTCGCCTGAACGCCCAGCAGGGGACGCTGCCGACGCTCGCGCCATCGGCGGGATAACCGCCATGGCTCGGCAGGCGCCTTCGTTCAGGCGCGGGTGGGCCCCGGGCGTCGGGTCCATGCATCCACGGCCGCCGCCTGGTTCGGGGTCTCCACGGAACCCGGCCTGAGAGCACGAACCAGCCGGATTGCCTCCCCCGCGTCGTATCCCTCGCTGCTCGCCAGGTAGCACGCGAGCAGGGCCCCCGTGCGCCCGAGGCCACCCCCGCAGTGGACCGCCGCCGCCTCGCCCGCCGCCAAGGCCCCGAGGATCGCGTCCACTCCGCGCTCGACCTGAGCAGGCGAGGGCGCGGTGAAGTCCTTGACCGGCAGGTGTACCTCTCTCAGGTCATGGCGCCTAAGGCGGGCCTGATCGTGGGGCCGCGCGTGGAGGTTGACCAGCAGCCGCACGCCTCTTCCCGAGAGCACGGCCATGGCACGCTCCGTGCGCGGGTAGGCGCAACCGAGCACGCCGGGCGCGACCCACCCTCCCCGATCGGTCAGGCGCAAGAGGGTACGGAGGGCGACCCGCGCCTGCGCCAGGCGGCGCGCCCACGCCGCAGACCGCTCCTGTCCGGCACAAGTCCTATCCGCCACCTCCAAACCGTACCGCTGGGCCGCTTCTACGGCAACCGGGAGCACCCGCGTGACCCGCATCGGTCAGCCTATGAACGCGGACCGCCTGGCGGGCTTCGTAACGAGTTCTCTGCCACCGGCGCTTTGGCTGTACGCCGGACTATTCTCGGCGAGATCTACCCCCTCAAGGCGGGCTTCGGAGAACCCCCCAAGGCGAAGTTCTTGGAAAGAAACCTTCTAGGAGCTTCGGTGGGTCGCTTGCGTCCCTCCTTGGCAAGGCCATAATGGGACGTGGACGACCCCGGGGCGCACCCAGCTTCCGAGAGCGGCCGGCGGACCTCGATCTGCGGATACTGGACCTACTGCGCTACGACGCCCGGAGCGCGGCGAGCCTCTCTCGCGCTGCCGGGAAAAGGTCGTCGGGGGGGCCGCGCAGATCCTGGAGGAACCCCCCTTCTTGCCGGACCGGACGCCGAGAGGCGTGGCCTCCAACTCCCCGCGGGCCCTGGTCGAAGCGGCGTTGGAGACGGCGGGGCTCGGCGGCGTCTTCGACTCGGTGATCGGGGCCGACGACGTCCGCGAGCCGAAACCCGCGCCCGAAGCGTACTTGCTCTCGTGCGGGGTCCTGGGCGCCCGCCCGGGACGGGGCGTCGCGCTCGAGGGCTCCCCCACCGGCGCAGCGGCGGCCCGGGGCGCGGGGTCGTACGTGATCGAGGTCCCCTCCACGCCGGGCGTCGCGCCGGACGCGCACGGGGTGGTCGGTTCCCTGACGGAGGCCGCCGTGCGCAGGGCGGTGTCGCTCGCGACCACCTGGGGGCGGTGATGACCGGGGGGGTAGGCGCCCTCAGGTGGTCGCCGAAGCCCGGCGACTGCATCAGGTGTAGGATAGACGCGGTATCGTGCCTGCTCTGCCGATTGCTCGGGAGCGGCTCGCATCTACGCCGCTTGCCGCGGCGGGAGGGGGCGGCGTTCTGGAGAGGGGTATTTTGGGAGGTTCGGAGAGGTCCCTGAGGTTGCAGAGCGTGTACTCGGCCAGGGACAACCGGGAGCTGGCGGAAAGCTACGACCGGTGGGCGCAAGACTACGAAGACGACATGCTGAGCCTGGGATACGCCATCCCCGCCGTGGCGGCCGGGTTCGTCGGACGCCACGTCCCACTCGGGGGGACCGTGCTCGACGCCGGCGCGGGCACCGGCATGTTCGGGAGCATCTTGCGCGTGCTCGGCTACGAGGAGCTGGTCGGCATAGACATCTCCGAGCGCATGCTAGAGAAGGCGGGCGAAAAGGACGCGTACCGCGATCTGCGCCGCATGGTGCTTGGCGAACCCCTGGGGTTCGCCGGCGACTCCTTCTCGGCCGCCGTCTCGGTGGGGGTCTTCACCACCAACCACGCCCCGCCCGAAGCGCTCGACGAGCTCGTCCGGGTCGTCCAACCGGACGGGTGGGTGATCTTCAGCGTCCGCGACGACGTGTACCGGGACGCAGGCTTTGAGGAGAAGCAGGCGTCGCTGGTGAACGACGGTCGGTGGCGCCGGGTAACGATGAGCGAAGCGTTCCAACCCTTCCCAGCGGGAAACACGGCGCACCTGAACCGCCTCTTCGTCTACAGGACGGTGTGACACCGCAAGCCGCGGCACCCGTGCTCCCCGAGGGCCGCTGTCGGAACGGTCGGCGGGAGGCGTTGGTGCCTGCGCAAATGCCGGGAGGTCGCCGCGGGCTGAAGAGTAACCACGTAAGCGTGCCGGCGTTTCTCCGGGCACACCCCCGGCAAGCCGGACGGCGTCGGGGCGTGATTCTCCTGTACGAAGGTACGTGCCGGAAAACCGTACTTGCGTCCGGCGCGGGAGGCTCCTGGCCACTTGACTATAGGGGCAAGCAATCCGCAGGGCACGAATCGGGAAAAGAGGCGCTTGGGACCCTGGGGCCTTCCGCATAAACTATGGGAGGGCATCGCGGACCCGGCACGGGCGCACGAGAGGAGATAGAAGGTTTGATTTTGGATACCGGTGGCACCGGTCGGGACGTCGCGTTCCATGTGCGGCGCGTGGGTGGCGTCGTCCGTTTGTCGGTCGCGTCGCGGGGCATCCCCGGACTGGGCGCCTGATCTTGGAACCCGTCATCTCCGTGTCCGGCCTCTCCAAGACCTACGCCTCCGGCTTCCAGGCGCTCAAGAACATAAACCTGGAGATCCGGCGCGGCGAGATCTTCGCCCTGCTCGGTCCGAACGGGGCCGGCAAGACCACCCTCATCAGCATCATCTGCGGCATCGTCAACCCGACCAAAGGCGACGTGCGGGCCGGCGGCCACGACATCATCACGGAGTACCGGGCGGCCCGGTCCATGATCGGCCTCGTCCCCCAAGAGCTCACTACCGACGCGTTCGAGACCGTATGGGCGACCGTAACCTTCAGCCGGGGGCTGTTCGGCAAACGGGCGAACCCCGACTACGTCGAGAAGGTGCTCAGGAACCTTTCCCTGTGGGACAAAAAGGACAGCAAGATCATCACGCTCTCAGGCGGCATGAAGCGCCGGGTCATGATCGCCAAGGCCCTCTCGCACGAGCCGCGGATCCTCTTTCTGGACGAGCCGACGGCGGGCGTGGACGTCGAGCTGCGCCGGGACATGTGGGAGATGGTGCGCTCGCTGCGCGCGACCGGCGTGACCATAATCCTGACCACCCACTACATCGACGAGGCCGAAGAGATGGCCGACCGGATCGGGGTGATCAACAACGGCGAGATCGTCCTGGTCGAAGACAAGGCCGAGCTCATGCGCAAGCTCGGCAAAAAGCAGTTGACGCTGCAGTTGCGCGAGAAGGTGGACAGGATCCCGGACGAGCTCGCCGACTACCGCCTGGAGCTCGCGGCCGGTGGCAACGAGCTGGTCTACGTCTACGACGCGCAAAACGGGCGCGCGGACATCGCCGCCTTGCTCGCGGACCTGGGCGGGACCGGGATCAAGTTCAGGGACCTCCAGACCAGACAAAGCTCGCTGGAGGAGATCTTCGTCAACTTGGTGAAGGGAGGGCAATGAACTTCTACGCGATCCGCGCGATCTACCTGTTCGAGATGGCGCGCACCTGGCGCACCGTGCTGCAGAGCATCGTCTCGCCCGTCATCTCGACGTCCCTGTACTTCGTCGTCTTCGGCGCGGCGATCGGCTCGCGCATAACCGACATCGACGGGGTCAGCTACGGCGCCTTCATAGTGCCGGGCCTGATCATGCTCTCGCTGCTGACGCAAAGCATCTCCAACGCCTCGTTCGGCATATTCTTCCCCAAGTTCACGGGCACGATATACGAGGTCCTCTCGGCGCCCGTCTCCTACGTCGAGATCGTCATCAGCTACGTCGGGGCCGCCGCGACCAAGTCGGTGATCCTGGGCCTGATCATCCTCGCGACCTCGGGCCTGTTCGTGCCGCTCGAGATCCAGCACCCGCTTTGGATGCTTATGTTCCTGGTACTCACGGCCCTGACGTTCAGCCTCTTCGGCTTCGTGCTCGGGGTTTGGGCCGACGGCTTCGAGAAGCTGCAGCTCGTCCCGTTTCTCATCGTCACGCCCCTGATCTTCCTCGGCGGCAGCTTCTACTCTATCGACATGCTCCCGCCGTTCTGGCAGACGGCCACCCTCTTCAACCCCGTCGTGTACCTGATCAGCGCCTTCCGCTGGAGCTTCTACGGCATCGCCGACGTGGGCGTCGGCCTGAGCCTGGGCATGACGGTCTTCTTCCTGACCCTGTGCCTGACGGCCGTGTGGTGGATCTTCAAAACAGGCTACCGACTGAAGACGTAGTCCCCGCCGGGGGGCGAGGACGCCCGCGAGGCTCGTGCCGGCCGCCACCCCCGCGCCCCTACAACTCCCGGGCCTCGGGGGTCCTGCCTCGGGAGCCGGCGGGCCTGAAGCCGTGCCCCGCGGCCCTTGCTATCATCGCCACCACACAGTATGACCGGGAGGTGCCCAGGCGTGACGGAACCCGAGATTACAGCCTACGGTTCGTGGAGGTCCCCGATCTCCTCGGACCTCATCGTCCAGGGCGTCGTCGGCCTGAAGGGCACGGCCCTCGACGGCAGCGGCGTCTACTGGATCGAAGGCCGGCCCGGCGAAGGGGGACGCAGCGTCGTCGTCCACCGCTCCTCCGACGGCGGCACCCGGGACGTCACCCCCCAGCCGTTCAACGCCCGGACCCGCGTCCACGAGTACGGCGGCGGCGACTTCGTAGTCCACGACGGCACGGTCTTTTTCTCGAACTTCGCCGACGGGAGGATCTACTCCGCGTCCCCCGCCGGTGTGCCGGAACCGCTCACGGCCGAGGATGATCGGCGCTACGCGGACATGGTAGTGGACGCGCCCCGAAACCGCCTGGTCGCCGTGCGCGAGGACCACACGGGCGACGGCGAGGAGCCCGCCAACGAGATCGTCGGTATCAGCCTGAAAGACGGCGGGGAGCAGCGGGTGCTCGTCTCCGGCAACGACTTCTACTCCTCGCCCCGCCTGAGCCCCGACGGACGGAGCCTCGCGTGGCTCGCCTGGAACCACCCCAACATGCCGTGGGACGGCACGGAGCTCTGGACGGCCGGGTTGGGCGAGGACGGTATGCCGGTGGGAGCCGAGAGGATAACGGGCGGCCCCGACGAGTCCGTTTTCCAGCCGGAGTGGTCCCCGGACGGCACGCTCCACTTCGTCTCCGACCGGACCGGCTGGTGGAACCTATACCGGCTGCGCGGGGGCGTGGTCGAGCCGCTCTGCCCGATGGAGGCCGAGTTCGGTCTTCCGCAGTGGGTCCTCGGTACGTCCACCTACGCCTTCCTCTCCCCGACGCGGATAGCGTGCGCCCCCATAGAGCGCGGCGTGTTCCACCTCGGCGTTCTCGAGACCGAGACCGGGGAGCTGGCCGAGGTTAAGACGCCGTACTCCGTCATCAGCCTCCTCCGCTCGGACGAGGCCTCCGGCGAACTTGTGTTTATCGCCGGTTCTCCGACAGAGCCTCACTCGGTCGTGCGCCTCGACCTGCAGACGGGCGAGCGCGAGGTCCTGCGCCGCTCGGGCGACCTCGGGGTAGACCCCGGCTACCTCTCCGCCCCGGAGACTGTGGAGTTCCCGACGGGGGGGGGCCTGACGGCCCACGGCTTTTTCTACCCGCCGACGAACAAAGGCCATGTTGCGCCGCAAGGCGAGCTCCCGCCGCTGCTCGTCCTCAGCCACGGCGGCCCGACCGCGATGACCCTGCCGAGCCTTGATCTTGAGATACAGCACAGGACGAGCCGCGGCTTCGCCGTGCTCGACGTGAACTACGGCGGCTCGACCGGCTACGGGCGCGAGTACCGGCGGCGGCTGGACGGTATGTGGGGTGTGGTGGACGTGGACGACTGCGCCAACGGGGCGAAGTATCTCGCGGATAAAGGTCTGGTGGACGGCGAGAGACTGCTGATCGCGGGCGGCAGCGCCGGCGGTTACACGACCCTCTGCGCCCTGACGTTCCGGGACACATTCGCGGCGGGCGCGAGCCACTTCGGCGTCAGCGACGCGGCGGCGCTGGCGGAGGAGACCCACAAGTTCGAGTCGCGCTACCTGGACCGCCTGATCGGGCCCTACCCGGAACGCGCCGACATCTACCGGGAACGCTCCCCGATCCACCACACCGAAGGGCTCTCCTGCCCCGTCATCTTCTTCCAGGGCCTCGAAGACGAGGTAGTCCCCCCGAACCAGGCACAGGCGATGTTCGAAGCCCTCAAGGCCAAAGGTCTGCCGGTCGCCTACGTCCCCTTCGAGGGCGAGCAGCACGGCTTCCGCCGCGCCGAGAACATCAAGCGGGCGCTGGACGGCGAGCTGTTCTTCTACTCTCGCATCTTCGGCTTCGACCTCGCGGACGACGTGGACCCCGTCCACGTGGAGAACCTGGGAGACCGGTGAAAGTCGGTCCCGCGGAACGCTGGGGGAACCGGCGGACCTCGGGCCCGCGGAGAGCTGGTCGAAGCGGTGCTCTCCGCGGCGCGTTTTGGGGCTACGGATGCGCGCAGCGCTGGACGCACGCAGGCAGACAACGCCCGCGCCCAGCGCCTCTACGAAAGCCGCGGCCTCGGGCGGTCCGGCCGCGAGAAAAGGACGACCCGGTCGACGCCACAGTCCGCTACCGACCCAACTTCTGAACCCGCGAAAGCCGCCCGCAACGGCCCGGGACCAATACACGATTCCGACCCCCACCCCGAGGAGGCCCCCGTGACCAAGGACGCCTGGCAAGATCAGTGGCGTGAGACCAACAGAGCCAACTGGGACGAGCGCGTTCCGATCCACGTCGGCGGCCACTTTTACGGTGTGGACGCCTTCAAGGCCGGCGAGGAGCACCTCCGCCCCTTCGAGCTTGCGGAGATGGGCGACGTCTCCGGAAAGGAGCTCCTCCACCTCCAGTGCCACTTCGGCAAGGACACCTTGGGTTGGTCCCGCCGCGGCGCCCGCGTCACCGGCCTGGACTTCTCTGAGCCCGCGGTCGGGGCGGCCCGCAAGCTCGCCGCCGACCTCGGGCTCGACGCGGAGTTCGTCCGCTCGGACGTGTACGCGGCGTCGGAAGCCCTTGGCGGTCGGACCTTCGACGTGGTGTACACCGGCCTCGGTGCCCTCAACTGGCTGCCGGATGTCGGGCGGTGGGCGGGGGTGGTCTCGCGGCTCATCCGGCCCGGCGGCTTCCTCTACCTCGCGGAGTTCCACCCTTTCGCCAACGTCTTCGGCGACGACGACCTGACCGTCGAGCACGACTACTTCCACAGCGAGGAGCCGCAGGTCTGGGACGAGCCCGGCACCTACGCCGACCTCGCCGCCGAAACCACCAACAACCTCACTTACGAGTGGAACCACACCCTTTCGGATGTCGTCACCGCGCTTATAGAGGCCGGCCTCGTCCTGGAGTTCCTGCACGAGCACGACTACACGCTCTTCCCCCGCTGGCCGATCCTAGAGAAGTCCGGCTTCGACACCTACAGGCTGCCGGAGAGCACGCCTCGCATACCTCTCATGTACTCGCTAAAAGCACGCAACCCGAACCCGGCGCCTGACACGGGCGGCCCGGATCGCCGCCCGAAGCCCTGAGGCCTACCCGGCGCTTGCCTGATCTACCGGGGTCATTAGGGTCTTCACGAGCTCGGCCTGCACGATCAGGCGGTGCGAGTAGTTGGGAAGGGTGCAGGTCTGGAGGCTGACGATGTTCTTGCCCTCGATGGGCTTCTTGACCGAGACCTTGTTGGGCCCCACTACCCGGCGGTCGAAGACCTTGTAGACGTACTTGGTGCCCTCGGAGTCGGTTAGCAGGATCCGCTGGCCGTTTTTGAGCTTGTTCAGGTCCCAGAAAACGAAAAAGCTGTCGGTGCGCGGGTAGCCGATGCGGTGGCCGGCGATGTAGACGTTGGCCTCGTCCTGCCACGGGAAGCCGGTCCCGTTTACGTGAAACGTGCCGTCGTGCAGCGCGTCCGCTTCGCCGGTAGGTTCGCCGTAGACGGGAACCTCTTTGACCCGTTTCATGCTCGGCACGGTGAGCGTCATGGCTTCGTCTGTGGGCGCCGCAGAGACCGCCTTGCCAGCCTCGCGCACGTCGGCGAAGACGAGCCCGGCGGAGAAGAGCACGAGCACCACCCCGGCCACCAGCAGCAGTCGGTCGTAGTGCGGGCCGCCCGAAAAACCGCGGGTAAGGCGCCGGTCGCGCGCCGCGTCGCGGCCCGGTGCGCGCGAAGAAGCGCGCCCGCCCCGGGAGGGGGTCGATGCTCTCTCATGGCGGGTCCAGGACCCGTAAGGTCTGCTCCTCACGGAGGGATATGATACAGCCCCCGCGTCACAAAACAACGCCGGGACGACCGCGAAAGCGGGGGTTTCTAGCGCCGGCGGGGGTCCAGGGCGTCGCGCAGGCCGTCCCCTATGAAGTTCACGGCGAGAACAGAGAGGGCGATGGCGAGGCCGGGAAAAATTATGGCGTGCTGGCCCTCGGTGAAAACCCCGAAGCCGCTGCGGAAAGCGTCGGTCAGCATCGCGCCCCATTCCGGCGAGGGCGGCCTAGCCCCCAGGCCCAGGAAAGAGAGCGCGGCGACATCCAGGACTGCGGTCGCCAGGGCCAGGGTGGCCTGCACGATCAGGGGCGCCATGCTGTTCGGGAGGATGGCCGAAGAGACGATCCGGTAGCCGGAGGCGCCCACGGCCCGTTCGGCCTCCACGTAGTCGCGCTCGCGGACGCTTATCACCGCCGAGCGGACCACGCGGGCCATCTGGGGCAGCAGGATGATACCGACGGCGAGCAGGGCGTTGGTGAGGCCCTGGCCGAGGATGCTGACGATGACTATCGCCAACAGGATGCTCGGGAAGGCCAGCAGCACGTCCATCAGACGCATCAACACCGCGTCCGCCCAGCCGCCGGCGTAGCCAGCGATCAGGCCGACGATGGTGCCGCCCACCGTCGCGAAGGCGACCGCGGCCAGGCCCGCCGTGAGGGAGATCCTCGCGCCGTAGATGATGCGCGAGAGAATATCCCGCCCCAGCTCGTCCTGGCCCAGCAGGTGCTCCGCGCTCGGCCCCGCGAACCGCTCGGAGAGGGCCTGATCCCTCACGGGGTCGTAGGGGGCGAGCAAGGGCGCGAAGATCGCCATTAAGGCGAAGAGCGCGATCACGACCAGCCCGAATAGGGCCAAGCGGTTGCTCACGAAGATCTGGCGGACGTCGGACCACCGGCTCCGCGTCAGGACCGTCGCTGGTGCGGCGAGGTCCTGCCCCCCTAATGGACCTCCGCCGGAGTCCTTGGGCAGTCGCGCCTCGGCCATCCTATAACCTCACCCTTGGGTCGAGGACCGCGTAGAGCACGTCCACGAGTAGGTTCACCAGCACGAAAAACGCCGCCCCGTAAAGGACTACGCCCTGGATCATGGCGTAGTCCCGCCGGTAGATGGACTCGATCGCGATCTGGCCAACGCCGGGCCAGCCGAAGATGAGCTCCGTGAGGATCGCCCCGCCCATCAGGAGGCCGAACTGCAGCCCGATGACCGTGATCGTGGGCAGCATGGCGTTCCTCAAGGCGTGACGCAAGACGACCCGCCACGGCACGACGCCCTTGGCGCGGGCGGTACGCACGTAGTCCTCGCCCATCACCTCCAACATGCTGCTCCTGGTCATGCGCGTGATGACCGCCATCGGGATCGTGCCCAGCGCGATGGCCGGAAGAATCAGGTGCTTCAGCACATCCCAGAACGCGACGAAGTTGAGCGTGATCAAGGTATCCAGCAGGTAGAGCCCGGTGTAGCTCGTGAACCCCACGTCGACCCCGACCCTGCCCGGAAACGGCAACCAGTTCACCTGCACCGTGAAGACCACGACCAGCACTAGCGCGAGCCAGAAGACCGGCATCGAGACGCCGGCAAGGGCCACGACCGAGGTGATCTTATCAACGAGCGAGTATTGGCGAACCGCCGCTATCACGCCGACGGGTACCCCAATCGCCACGGCGAAGAGGAGCGCCGCGAGCGTCAACTCCAGCGTCGCGGGGAACCGCTCCAGCAGCACGGCCGTCACGGGCTGCCCGAGGACCAGGGAGTCGCCGAGGTCGCCGGTCAACGCGTCCCTGAGGAACAGCAGGTACTGGGTGGGCAGCGGCTGGTCGAGCCCGAGCCGCGCCCGCACGTCGGCGACCTGTCCGGGCGTCGCCGCCTGGCCGAGCAGTATCTGCGCCGGGTCGCCGGGTATCGCCCGCACCATGACGAACACGATGGCGGACACCCCGAGGAGCACGGGGATTAGTTGCAGGATCCTGCGTCCGATGTAAGTCGTCAGCTCTTACGAACCTCCGCTACGGGCGGGTGAGAGACGAACTCGCCCGCTCGGGGACCGGATCTTACGCGCCCCCGCCGGTGAACCTGACGGCGTTGAACTCCTCGTTGCCGACCGGGTTCGGCGTGACGCCCTCGACGTCGGCCTGGTAGCCCAGGGGCACCTCTGCGTACTCGATGCAGACCCAGGGGGCGTCGTTGTAGATGATCTCCTGTGCCTGCTCGTAGAGTCTGCGGCGCTCGTTCTCGTCCACCGTGGTCGCGCCCTGCCGGAGCAGATCGTCGAGCTCGGGGTTCTTGTAGTAGGCGATGTTCTGGGCGTCCTCTTCGGTGGCGCTGGTGCTCGAGAGCAGCACGTTCAGGAAGTTGTCCGGGTCCCCGTTGTCGCCGGACCAGCCGAGCATCGCCGCGTCGTGCGCGCCGGTGCCCGTCTGCTCCAGGTAGGTGCCCCACTCGCGGGTGACGAGCTTGGCGTTGATGCCGACCTCCTCGAGGTCCCCCTGCATCGCCTGCGCCACGCCCCTGCCGTCCGGCATGTACGGGCGCGGTATGGGCATGTACCACAGCTCCATATCGAAGCCGTCGCCGAGGCCGGCCTCCTCGAGCAGACGCCTCGCCTCGTCGGGGTCGTAAGGGTAGGGCTCGGTCGCCTCGCGGAAGTAAGGCACCGTGGGCGGCATGGCGTTCGAGGCCACCTGCCCGGTGTCTCCGAAGAAGGCCTCCACGATCTCGGGCCTGTTAATGGCGTAGTTCATCGCCCGCCGCACCCGCGGGTCGGTGAAGGGCTCCTTCTGGCAGTTCATCGCCAGGTACGCGATGTTGAGCGGCGGACGGGTGAGAACCTTGAGGCCCTCGTTCTCCTCGACGGTCGGCACGTCCTCCGGGGTCAGCCCGTCGGCGCCGGAGAGCTCGCCGCCGCTGAGGGCCGCCACGCGCGCCGCGTTGTCCGGGATAGACCGGATGACGATCCGATCCACGTTGGGACCGCCGCCCCCCACCTCGGGCGGGAGGTCCTTGCCCCAGAAGTCCTCGTTGGCTTTGAGGCGCACCTCGGAGCCCCGCCTCCAGGACTCGAACCGGAACGGCCCGCTACCCACGGGTTTCTGCCAGAGCCCCTCGACGTCTTCCTCGATCGCCTTGGGCGAGGCGATGGCGAACGCGCTCATCGCCACGTTGCGCACGAACGGCGCGAGCGGTTCGCGCAGGGTGAAGCGCAGTGTCGTGTCGTCGGGCGCCTCGACGCTCTCTATAAAGGAGTCGTCGTCGAAGCCGCCGAACATGACCGAGTAGTAAGCGAAGTTGGAGCTCTGGTTGCCGCCGCCCGTGTGGTACTCGTTTTTCGTGTCCTGCCAGCGGTCGTAGTTGAACTTGATTGCCTCGGCGTTGAGCGGCTCTCCGTCGTGGAACTTGATGCCCTCTCGAATGTCGAACGTGTAGCGCCGGCCGCCGTCCTCCGGCTGCGGCACCTCCGTGGCCAGAGCAGGGACCGGGTTCGTGGTGCCGGGCTCGAAGGCCAGCAACGTGTCCATGATCTGGCGGGTGACGACGAAAGACTCGCCGTCGGTGGCGTGGATGGGGTCGAGCGAGACGGAGTCCGCGCCGCGGCCGTAGGTGAAGGTGCCACCGCCGCCACCGCCGCCACTGCCGCCGCCCCCACCGCTGCCGACCTGCTCCCCGCCACAACCGGCCACCCCAAGCAGCGTGGCGCCCGCCAGTCCGGCGCCGCCCAGCTTCAAGAAGTCGCGACGGTTAATCGGGCCGATGCCCCTGACTCTTGGCAAGATATTCCCCTTCCCGAAAAGCTCTCTTAGCCTCGATCTCCGCGGCACCCACGATCCCGGATGCCCCCTTTGGGGTAACTTAGCACCCATTCAGCACCGGCGCTACCCGGCCAGACGGCCGAAAAATCGTCCCTTCTGTCCCGTTCAAGCCCGCGGAACGAACGTCGAGACCTCCGGCAGCAACCAAACCCAAGCCGGGCTTCTCTCAGCCCGCCGCCTGAAAGCTGCTCTCCATGTTCTGGTTTATGCGGGTCCATCTGCGTGGCGGGGTTCGGGATTATCCGCGCAGAGCGCAGTCCGGAGCGTGCTGAGACCTAGAAGAGCGCCCCTTCCATGGGCTCGCCGCGGCGCAGGCGGTTCGCGGCGTTGTGGGCCTGGCGGGTCGTCTCCGGCAGGCGGTACTTCGGGGAGCAGGCGAGGACCAGCTCGACAGCACCCTGGAGGTCTACTCCGTGCCCGACGGAGACGTAGACCGGCGAGACCCCGCTCCGCGTTCGCAGCACCTTGCCGATGACCTCGCCCCGGTGGACGAGGTCGGTGGCGCTTCCCTTCTCCGACCCGGGCTCCTCGTGCGTGCCGACCAGGCGGGTCTTGGCGCACCCGACGGACGGGACGTCGAGGAAGAGCCCGAGGTGCGAAGCGAGCCCCATCCGACGCGGGTGGGCGAGGCCCTGGGCGTCGAAGATCACGGCGTCTACCGGGGTCCGAATCTT
This sequence comes from uncultured Rubrobacteraceae bacterium, assembly GCA_902806015.1. The sequence continues at coordinate 23,489 of CADCUZ010000077.1, read as the reverse complement.
CTCCAGCGCGCCCGCCACCGCCGGTATCTCCCGGAAGGCGAGCAACCCCGGCACGTAGGGAAACGAGAGCTCCGTCTCGAACCCCCGCACCTCGACCGGCGAGAGCCCGGGGAAGTCCAAAACGACGACCGTCGCGTAGGCCCTGTCTCGTTCCGTCGAGACGTCGGCCCCGGCGACGTGGCTTACTCCGGAGAGATCCAGGTGCGGTCCCGCGACGACCTTCGGGGCGAGATCCTTCTGGAGGCGACCGGCCTCGGACGGCGTGAGGCCCAGGTCGTGCAGTTCTCGTACCTTCATACCGCCAGGATACCCGCCGCCCCCCGCAACGTCATCCGAACCCGCGAACAGGAGAAGAAGGTGACAAAAAACCGTCCCGACCGACGGAATCTGGAGGGGGGAATGGTCCCATCGGCCGGGGCTCGGTTCAATCTGAATCTTACCCTTAACCCGTTACGGTGCCCTTGCCGAGACGTTACGAGGTTGTTACGCACCGGAAACACTTTGGTTACAACACCGGTCCGGCCGGGAGGAACCCGGCAAGAGCTTCAACCTGTACTTGCGGGTCAGCGCCTCCGAAGGGGTATTTCCGCCTCCGTCAGGCCACGGTCACGTCCATCGTGTGGTAGCCGTCGGCGCCGGAGGGGTGCGGCGGGGCGGTTTTCTGCGGCTGGGTCTGGCCTGTGCCGTCGGTGGCGCGTACCTGGAGGGTGTACTGGCCGGGTTTGGCGTCCCACTCGTAGAGGTACTGACGCCAGGTGTCCGGGTCGAGTTGGCTGGCGAGGCGGGCCTCGTTCCAGGTTTCGCCGTTATCGGTGGAGACCTCGACCTTCTCGATACCGCGATGGGGGGCCCAGGCGACGCCGCCGACGGGGACCTTGCCGGGCTTCAGCTGCTGGCCGTCCCTGACGGTGTCTATGCGGGACTGGGTCTTGACCGGGCCCTCCTTGGCCCAGGTGCGTTGGATCCAGTACGCGTCGAAGTTCCAGTCGGTGAGCTCTATATCGGTGAGCCACTTCGTGGCGGAGACGTAGCCGTAGACCCCGGGCACGACGAGCCGCACCGGGTACCCGTGCTTTACCGGGAGCTCGCTGCCGTTCAGGCCGAAGGCGACCAGCGCCTCGCGGCCGTCGAGGGCGAGCTCGGTCTTGAAGCCCCCGGTCCAGCCGTCCACGCTGCGCCCGACCAGCTGCTCGGAGGCGCGCGAGATGTTCTCCCGGCTCACGCCGGCCTCTTTCAGGACGTCGGAGAGCAGGACCCCCGTCCAGCGCCCGTTGGAGACCAGTCCGCCGCCGACCGGGTTGGAGACGCAAGAGAGCGTCACGTCGGACTCGCGGGTGGGCATGTCGAGCAGGTCCTTGTACGAGAAGGAGACCGGGTTCTCGACCGCGCCCTTCACGGAGAGCTTCCAGGTGTTCACGTCCACCCGGGGCGAGGAGAGGGCCGCGTCTATGAGGTAGAAGTTCGCTGCCGGCGTGATGAGCTTCGGCATGCCCGGCGCGTCTATGGAGGCGTCCTCGGGGGGCGGCGGTAGGGTCTCGTGCAGGGCCGGCTTCCTTCCGCCACCGCTGTTCTCGCCGTCCCCCTGCCGCTGCTTGCCGGCTGAGCCGCTGCGGAGGTCCAGCTTCTTCGGTTTGGCCGCCTGGGCGGCGCCGCTGGCGAGCGCGCGGCCGACGCCGAGGGCGGCGAGGGCGGCGACGGTAGCGCCGCCGGCAAGGGCCACGAAACCCCCGCGGTTCACGGTGACGGCTTTGCCAGGTCCGGCCTCTCTGGACCTGACGACGGGCGAGGGCGGCGAGCCGGCCTCGGAGGCCACCGTCTCGCGTTGGGCGGCCTTCGTGTCCCGCAGCCCCGCGGAGCGCAGCAGAAGTTCCGTCGCCAGCGTCCCGATCAGCAGGCCGACGACGACGCTCACGACCGCGGCGACCGGGGCTATGAAAGGCTCGGCCGCGAACGAGGCGGCTAGGGCCAGCGCCATCAGGACGGCGACGCCGAAGAGGGCGAGGGCCGGGCGTTTGACGGCCAGGATAGCGAGCAGGGCGCAAATCGCGGCGGCGCCTACGATCACGGTACCTATAAGGACGGGTATGTCCGCCGTGCCGAGAAGCTCGATGCCCCGGGTCACGATCCCGCCGGGCGTAAGCTCGGCGATCGCCTGCGCCAGCGAGACCACCACGGAAGGCACGCCGCTGTAGAGCCCGTGGACCAGCTCCGTAACGCCGAGCGCCACCACTATGCCGACGACCCCCGCTATTGCCGCTCTAATCCTCATACTACCGCTCTCCAATGCGCCTCTTGCCGACCGTGTCTCGTAGAACAGAGTCTACTCCCGCAACCTCAAATAGGGCTTGCAAGTTCTTACGAATAGATTACGAGTCACCGCCCCTGGCCGGATCACCGCGCGCTCCTTGACACACCCGCTCTTTGACGCTACAAAGCTATCCACAGGCGACGACGGGAACGAGTAGGGCCGCCCACCCCCGTCAGAGCGAGCCGGGGACGGTGTGAGCCCGGTGCGGGAAGCGGCCCGAAGATCCTCCCCGAGCCGCCGGCCGAAAGCGGGAGGCCGCGCCAAGCGGCCTGGACGTTACTAGGGCCGGCCGGGTCCGCCCGTTACGGCGGGGGCGCGCGGGAGACCGCGACGCCGCGAGGTGGTCCGTGCCGGTAGGCCCGGGCAAGCGGGGTGGTACCGCGAGGGTTCAAAGACGGCCCCCGTCCCCGCGGCTGGAGTCGTAGGCTCCGTCCGCGGGGACGGGGGTTTTAGCTTGAGAGGTAGTGGGCCATGACGTTCGAGAAGGTAGACGCTCGGGTGCGGTTTCCCGAACTGGAAGAGAAGGTGTTGGGGCTCTGGCGGGAGCGGGAGACCTTCCGCCGATCCGTGGAGGAGCGTCCGCAGGACGGGACGTTCGTGTTCTACGAGGGGCCGCCGACGGCCAACGGGAGGCCGGGTTTCCACCACGCGCTCGCGCGGTCGTTCAAAGACCTGATCCCGCGCTACAAGACCATGCAAGGCTACCGGGTCGAGCGCAAGGGCGGCTGGGACACCCACGGCCTGCCCGTCGAGATCGGGGTCGAGAAAGAGCTTGGCCTCTCCGGCAAGGACGACATCGAGCGCTACGGGGTCGAGAGGTTCAACAGCCTCTGCCGCGAGTCTGTCTTCCGCTACGTGGACGACTGGAAGGCGATGAGCGAGCGGCTGGGCTTCTGGGTGGACATGGACGACCCGTACCGCACCCTTGACACTTCCTACATAGAGAGCGTCTGGTGGGCCCTAAAGACGCTGCACGACAGAGGCCTCCTCTACGAAGGCTACAAGGTCAGCGCCCACTGCCCCCGCGACCAGACCTCCCTCTCCTCCGCCGAGGTCGCCCTCGGCTACCAGCAATACCCGGAGCCCGTCGTAGACCCGAGCGTCTACGTGAGGCTGCCCCTAAAGGGGGACGAGAACACCAGCCTCCTCGTCTGGACCACGACGCCTTGGACCCTCGTCTCCAACGCCGCCGTCGCCGTCAACCCGAAGGTGGACTACGCGACCGTCGAGGCTAACGGCGAGAGGCTAATCGTCGCGCGGGAACTTCTGGAGAAGGTCTTCGGCGAGGGCGGCTACGGGGTGCTCGAGACGCGCAAGGGCTCGGAGTTGGAGGGGCTGGGGTACCGGCGCCCGTTCGACTACATAGAAGTGGAAGAGATGGAGAACCTGTGGACCGTCGTGCTCGGCGAGTACGTCACGACGACCGAGGGCACCGGCCTCGTGCACACCGCACCAGCCTACGGCGAGGACGACGCCCGCGTCGGACGCCGCTACGGCCTGCCGACGATCCACCCGGTAAAGCCAGACGGGGCGTTCGACGAGAGGGTCGGGCGGTTCGCCGGCGTCTTCGTCAAGGAGGCCGATCCCGGGCTCGTCGAGGAGTTGCGGGAGAAGGGGGCGCTCTTCCGAGCGGAAGAGTACGAGCACGCCTACCCGCACTGCTGGCGGTGCGGGACGCCGCTCTTGTACTACGCCAAGAGGGCCTGGTACGCGCGGACGACGGCCGTGCTCGACGACCTTCTGTCGGAGAACGGGAAGATCAACTGGGTCCCCGAGCACGTCAAGTGGGGCCGTTTCGGGGACTGGCTAAGGAACAATATGGACTGGGCCCTCTCCCGGGAGCGCTACTGGGGGACGCCGTTGCCGATCTGGCGCACCGACTCCGGCGACGTCGTCGTGGTCGGCAGCGTCGAAGAACTGAAGGAGATAGCCCTCGACCCCGCCGAAGTCCCCGACGACCTGCACCGCCCCTACATAGACGACGTGCGCGTCCGGCACCCGGAGACCGGCGAGCCCGCCCGCCGCGTGCCCGAGGTGCTCGACGTGTGGTTCGACTCGGGCTCCATGCCGTTCGCCCAGTACGCCTACCCGCAGGACGAAGCCGGGAGCGCAGAGCACTTCGGGCGCCAGTTTCCCGCGGACTTTATCTGCGAGGCCGTGGACCAGACGCGGGGCTGGTTCTACTCTCTGCACGCCGTCTCGACCATGCTCTTCGGGAGGTCCTCGTTCAAGACGTGCCTGGTGCTCGGCCACATCCTGGACCCACAGGGCAAGAAGATGAGCAAGTCGTTGGGCAACGTCATAGACCCGTGGGAGGTCTTCGGCAAGCAGGGCGCGGACGCCCTGCGGTGGGCGCTCTACACCGCGACGAGCCCCGGCAACACGCGGCGGTTCAGCGAGGACCAGGTAGACGAGGCGGTCCGCAAGTACTTGCTCACCCTCTGGAACACCTACTCGTTCTTCACCACCTACGCCCGCATAGACGGCTTCGACCCGAAGAGGGACTCCGTCGAGCCGCGGGATCGGACCCTGATGGACCGCTGGGCGCTCTCCGAGTTGCAACTCACGGTAAAGACCGTCACCGAACGCCTCGACGCCTACGATGTGACGGCCGCCGGACGCGCCGTGGGGGAGTTCGTGGACGAACTCTCGAACTGGTACGTACGCCGCAGCCGGCGCCGCTTCTGGAAGGGCGAGGACGACAGGGACAAGAAGGCCGCCCACTCGACCCTCTACGAATGCCTGGTCACGGTCACGAAGCTGACCGCCCCCTTCACCCCGTTCGTCGCCGAGGAGCTCTACCAGAACCTCGTGGCTAACACCGACCCTGTCGCCCCCGACAGCGTCCACCTCGCGTCCTGGCCCATCTACGACGGGTCGCTGGTGAACAGAGATCTCTCCGGGCGAATGTCCGTGGCGAGGCGCGTCGTCGGTCTCGGGCGGGCGGCCCGCAACGCCGCCGCCGTCAAGAACCGCCAGCCCCTACGCGAGGTCGTGGTCGTGGACGAGTCTCCCGGGGAGGGGGACCTCGCCCAGGGAGTCGAAATCTTGAGGGAGATCGTCCTCGACGAGTTGAACGTCAAGGAGTTGCGCTTTGGGCAGGCAGAGGACGTGGTCGTCTACGACCTCAAGCCGAACCTCGGCGTCGTGGGACCAAAGTACGGGAGGCTCGTGCCAGGCATCCGATCCGCCCTGGCCGAAGCCCCACCGGAGGTCGGTGCCCTTGCCGCCGTCGGGAAAACGGTCTCCGTAAGCGTGGGCGGGCAGGAAATCACGCTCTCCCCGCAGGAATTGCTCGTTGAGCCTGGTGAGAGGGAGGGCTACGCGCTGGAGCGGGAGAGGGAGCTCTCAGTCGCGCTGGACACCCGGCTGGACCCGGATCTCGAAGACGAGGGGCTCGTCAGGGAGCTAGTCCACAAGGTACAGAACCTCAGGCGGGACGAGGGCTTCGAGATAGAGGAGGGCATCTCCGTGGGGCTGCGGGGCAGCGAGCGGGTCGTGGGCCTGCTCGGGGGGCGCTGGGGGGGCTACTTCAAGACCGAGGTGCTCGCGCGCGAGCTCGACCTCGACGCCGACGGCGGAGCGGAGGGCTTCCAGGAGGTGAGCGTCGACGGGGAGGCGTTGATGGTCAGGCTGAAGCCCGCGGGGTAGAGGTCCGGCCAAACGGGTATGATGTAGTCCTTGTAGAGGTCAGGATCAGGAGGTTTCGCGTGTTTGGCAGGAAGAGTCGGGCGGAGATGTTGAAAGAGCAGGCCACGGGGACGTCGCTAGTCCCGACGGCCGCGCTGGCGGCAGTCTACGCAGGGGCGAGGCCGGTGGCCGAGAGGCTGCTCTACGACGACGATCTCAGGGACAACATCCGCGTCTTTATAGAGTCGGCCCGGGCCATCCTTGACGAGGTCTCCGGCGAGGACCCGACGGAGATCGTGGGCAGGCTTTGGGACGACGACAAGCTGCGCAAGCAGGTCGAGGCCGCCGCCGGCGCCGCCCAGGAGGGTAGCAAGCGGGTGCGCGGCCAGAGGGTGAAAGAAGGGGGCGGTGGCAGGGGCCTCCTCTTGCTCATCCTGGCGGCGGCCCTCGGCTTCCTGTTCCTGAACCCGAAGACCGGGCCCTCCGCCCGCAACTTTGCCAAACAGGCCTACGGCGCCATCACTTCAGGGGACTAAACAGAACGGGGTGCGTCAGGCGTTCTGGCCTTGCATCTTTGGCCCGAGCGCCGGGTACCTCTTGCCGACCTCCCGGTCGAAGGCCGCGCCGCCCTTGGCCCCCTCGGAGGCGACGAAAGAGGCTCGAAGCGCCGCGAGGCCGGCCTCGACCTCTTCCTTGGCCCGGTCGGCGCGGTTGTTGGCGCTCTCGCTCGGCGTTCCCGCCGCTTCGAGCCGGCCGGCCTTCCCGGCGAGCCTCTCCGCCCGCTCGAAGAGCGTGGCTCGCTCCTCGGCGTGACGCCCCACGACGGACGCCGCCCGCGCGTGCAGCGCCGGGTCCGGCGCGGGCCTCTCCACGCGGCGTCGCGACCGTCCCAAGAGGCGGCCCAAGGCGCGCTCGAAGAGGCGCGGGAAAGACCGCGGCCTAGGGATACCGAAAGGCGGTAGACTTCCCTCACTCATGTCCTACATGATAAACCGTCCGGCGCTCCCCGTTGTAATCCTGCTCTCCACCCTCCTCCTGGCGGGATGCGCCGGCCTCTTCGGCGAGAGCCCCGACGAGCGGGCCGACGGGGCCATCGTAGAGGCCAACGGCGCGATCTCGGAGCACAACAGGCTCTTCGATGAGGCCCGCGCCACCTACGCGAGCGTGAAGGACGAGATCGAGGCCGGCAACGACCCCTCCGCCCAGCAGGACCGCATAACGGAGGCCAGGGACACGATGGAGAGGGCCCGCTCCAAGCTGCAAGAGGCCGACGCCTCCCTCACCGACGTGGCCGACCTCGACGTGGACCCGACCGTAAAGCGCTACGCGAGCCTCCTCTCCGGAGCTATAGAGGCCCAGATCTCCGCCGAGGATCGGGAGATAGAATTCTACACCCTCCTCCAGAAGGACCCGGCCCTAAAGAACAACCGTCAGGAAGCTTTGGACCTCCTAGAACAGGTAGGCAACGACTACGAACGGGCCGAGCAGGCCTACGACGAAGCCAGGAACCTCGCCGACGAGAACCCCAACCTAATAGAGTCGACGCAGTAAGTCTTCTGGTACCGGGAGAAGCCCTCCCTGGCAACCCTCCTGCGAGGTACGCGGTGCCCCTGCACGCTGGGCACCGCCGCGTGGCCCCCGCCTCCTCGACATCCATCTAGTTGTGCGTAGGGCCCGAACCCTGCAACGGCTGGCAGGCGGGACAGGCGTGGGTCCCGCGGCCGGCGACGCGGGTTTTTTCGATGGTCGTGGCGCAGTTGGTGCAGGGTTCGCCGGCTCGGGTGAAGACCTGGAGCCGGTGTTGGTACTGGCCGGTCTCGCCGAAGGCGTCGTGGTAGGAGTCGAAGGTGGTGCCGCGCAGCTCTATGGCGTGGCGGAGTATGTCACGGGTGGCCGTGTGAATTTTATGCGTCTCCTCGGCGGTGAGGGTGTCCGCCCTGCGGGCGGGATGGACGCCGGCGGCGAAGAGGACCTCGTCCACGTAGATGTTGCCGAGGCCGGCGATCACCGACTGGTCCAGGAGAAGGCTTTTTATGCTCGCCTTGCGGCGGAAGGCTCGCGCCAGGTACTCGGCGGTGAACCCGTCCGAGAAAGGGTCGGGGCCGAGGCGGGCTATGAGGGGATGGTTCTCTTCTTCGCCCGGCTCGTAGAGGTCGAAGTATCCGAGCCAGAGACGGGTAAAGGCCAGGACGGGGCCCCCTTCGAACTCGAGAACGGCGGTGTTCATCCTGTCCGGTTCTTGCCACTCGGGCAGGCGGAGGACCCGGCCGGAGATGACCAGGTGGACGACGCCAACCACATCGCCAAAATCGAGGACGATGATCTTGCCCCGTCTCCCCGTCCCCCGCAGCGTCCGCCCGACGAGCCTGCGCGGAAAGTCGTCCATCTCCACGTTTGTGACGTCAGGCCGGAAGACCGCCGCCCGCAGCACCTCGCGCCCGGCGGCGAGCGCGGCGACGTCCTGAGAGATGACCGTCGTCTCCGGCAACTCGGGCACTAGCGCCCCGCCAGGAGCTTCTCGATGTAGAGGGCGACCCCGTCTTCGTCCACGCCCGGGACTACTTCGTCGGCGGCCTCGCGGACCTCGCCGGTCATCGGGCCGACGGCGACGCCGCGCCCGGCGAAGCGGAGCATGTCCACGTCGTTGTCCGCGTCCCCGAAGGCGAGCACGCGCTCCGCCCCTATCCCCCACCGCTCGCAAAGAAACCCGAGCGCCGAGGCCTTCGTCCCCTCCAGGCCCCCAACCTCGACGTAGTGCGGCAGGCTGCGGGTCACGAAGAGCCTGTCCCTGAACGCGTCCTGGGCCTCTTTGAGCCAGCCCTCGACGCCGTCGGGGTGGTCCACGATCACGAGCTTCGTCGCCTCCTCAGCCCCATCGGCGAGCCATTGCGCCGGGGAATCGACCACTAGGACGCCCGTCTCCTCCGAACGCCTCATGAACCGTAGGGCGGCCGGGCTGTCCGGGGAGGTGACGACGCGCCCGTCAACGAAGACGCGGGCGTGCAGGTCGCGCCCCGCGGCCCACTGGAGGACTTCGAGGCCCAGGTCTTTGGGCAGCGTCCGGTGCAGGAGCGTCTCCCCGTCCATCCGGCGGACCATGGATCCCCCGTAGCAGACCACGGGGTCCTCCCCGCCGAAGCCCAACCTTTCGGCGTGCTCGACGGCGGACTCGTAGCGGCGGCCCGTCGCGACGACGAGGCGCATCCCGCGCCCGCGCAAGCCCTCCATCGCGGCCAGGGTGCGGTCCGTTATCTCCAGGTCCCGGCGCAACAACGTGCCGTCCAGGTCGAAGGCGCCGAGGTCGAAGCGCAGCCCTTCGTTCCGTTCCGCGACCAAAAACCTCCCCTCAAAAACCGTGAAACCGGGGCCCCTCCCCGGACGATAAGAGCGGCCCGATGATACCGCGTCCGCGCCGTGGTGTAATGCGAGGGGTGCACGGGGACCGGCACGGGGAGGATCTTGTGAAGCTGGCGGGTCGTATGGGGCGTCTGGGGACGGAGACGGCGTTCTCCGTGCTGGCGAAGGCGAAGGCACTGGAGGCGCGGGGACGCGACATCATCCACCTGGAGATCGGGGAGCCGGACTTCGACACGGCCGACCACGTAGTAGAGGCCGGCTGCCGGGCGCTCCGCTCCGGGGAGACCCACTACACCCCGACCGCAGGCATCCCGGAGTTGCGCGAGGCCATCGCCGCCGACGTCGCGCGGAGCAGGGGTATCGGCGTAGACCCCGCGCAGGTCGTCGTCACCCCTGGCGGCAAGCCGATCATGTTCTTCGTCATCTTGGCGCTCATCGAAGATGGCGACGAGGTACTGATGCCGAACCCCGCCTTCCCCATCTACGAGTCGATGGTGAACTTCGTGGGCGGGAGGTCCGTCTTCGTGCCCCTGCGCCAGGAGAACGGGTTCAGGTTCGACCTCGACGAGTTCCGGGCGGGTTTGGGCGAGAGGACGAGGCTCGTGATCCTCAACTCCCCCGCCAACCCTACCGGCGGCGTGTTCACCGCCGAAGACATCGCCGGCATCGCGGGGATCCTTCGCGGGCGGCCCGACGTGGTCGTGTTGAGTGACGAGATCTACGCCCGCCTCCTCTACGCGGGCTCTTTCGCGAGCATCGCCTCCGAACCGGGCTTCGGCCCCGACGGACGCACCGTCATCCTGGACGGCTTCTCGAAGACCTACGCGATGACCGGCTGGCGCCTCGGCTACGGCGTGATGCCGGAGGCCTTGGCCGAGCAGGTGACGAAGCTGCAGGTCAACTCCAACTCCTGCACGGCCGCGGCCACCCAGCACGCGGGCCTCGCCGCCCTCGCTGGCCCGCAGGACGCGGTGGGGCGGATGCTCGAAGAGTTCCGCGCCCGGCGGGACCTGATCGTGGCCGGCCTGAACGACCTGCCCGGCGTCGAGTGCGTCTACCCGCAGGGCGCCTTCTACGCCTTCCCGGACGTCTCCGGCACCGGCCACCCCGCCGGGGAGCTCGCCGACCTGCTCCTGAACGAGGCCGGGGTCGCCTGCCTCTCCGGCACCGCCTTCGGACGCCACGGCGAGGGCCACCTCCGCCTCTCCTACGCGAACTCCCAGGAGAACATATCCCGGGCCCTCGACCGCATGCACGAGGTCCTGGCCCGAACGGCCCGGTAGGCGGGCGCGCCGGAGCGGACCCTCAAGGGAGCCGGGGCGGGTAGCGCAGGTTGTCCACCCGCCCCTGGACCGCCACCACACGGGCCGAAACGGGCGCGTCATCGTACCCCCGCTCTGGGACCTAGCCGCACGCGACACCTAGGCCCCGCGTCTCTCCTCGGGCCAGGTGGCGCAGCATCTCCAGCCTCTCGTCCCAGGCTCTCCCGCCCGCCATCTACCCCTCACAACGCCGTCTCGATCCCTCTACGATGGTCCCTCATAGATAGCAAACAATTGTTTGTAGTACAGTAAAGCCAAAATAACGAGCGTTCCCACGTCGGGTCCATGGGATTTTCCGGGGGACGACGAAGACATCCTTACGGTGGCGGGCAGGGCCGTCGGCGTTCGGCGTGGGGGTGGTTCCGGGGGTGGACTAGGGTGTTTGGGCGCATGGGGGGTGAGGGTCTGGCCGGGGCGGGTCCCACGGTGGTCTCGGTGCTGGCTCTCGTGGTTTCGCTGCTGAACCTCTATCTTCAGAGGAAGGACCGCAAGCCCAGGCTCAAGATCCGGGCCCGCTACGAGTACCGCGTCGGCGTGCCGGAAGGGGGCTCCTCGGGGGGCTCCCCCGCCCCCCAGGTGCACGACGAATCCCAGGAGGGGCTCTACCTGCGGCTGGGGGACTTCCTTCGGGAGCACGGCGTGGGGTACCCGCGGGGCTCTCCGGTGGTGCGTTTCGCCATCTCCAACGAGGGCGAGAGGGCCGCCTACCTCAGCGCCGTCCGGCTGGTGTTCCGCGACGGGGGGCCGCTCGGACGACGGATGGTGCTCGACCCCGCTCAGAAAAGGGTGTTGCCCCTAAACCTCGCCCGCGACGCCGCCAACGTGGCGGGATCCGGCGCGGCCGGGGGCCTTCCAGTGGAGCTCGTTCCGGGAAACGGCGTCGGCTACCGGTTCTCGCTCACCCGTCTGGCCAACACGCTTGAAAAAGAAGGCCACACCGGCAACGTCCGCCTCTCGCTGGAGGCGACCGACAGGCTGGGCAACGCCTACCGGCGCCCCTTCCGCGTTAACACCGACCTCTGGGCCTACCGCGAAGAGCCCGAGCAGGAGCCGGAATCGCATTGAACCGGGACCGCCCGCGCTCGCGCCGGTCCAACCGCTGCCCTATCCTGTTCCCGTGGCAGGTTGGTTGAGACGCGGGTTCGGGGGAAGGAGCGGGCCGGACCTGCGGCTCTCGCAGTCCCTCGGGGCTTTCGCCCGTCCCGGAGAGGGCATCTCCCCCCTGTACGTCTTCTTCGAGGTGAAAAACGCCGGGGCGGAAGAGGTCGAAGTAACCAGAGTCTACGTGTCCGCGAAAGGGGAACCGAGGCCGGTGCACGAGGGGGATTTCGGCGGAGAGTACGCCCTTCCCCTCACCCTTGCCCCCGGCGAAGCGGCGAGGTTCCACACCCGCGCCAAAGTCCTGGCAGGCGTCCTCAAGAACGCGGGCCACGGCGGCCGCCGTCCGCGGGTACGATTCGTGGCCGAAGACGCGTCTGGCAACCGCAGCGAGAAACCTTTCCCGTTCAGGGTGGACGAGTACCTGCAACTGAGGGACGAATAGAGGCCCCAAAACACCCCGCGCGAAACACCCCGAAGGGAGCCCCGCGGAGATTCGAACCACCGACCTCCGCCGTGCAGATGCTAGCTCCCGCCCTCGTGGACCTTCGCAGACGCTTCCGAAACCGCTTACTTATGCGGAATTTTCACGGTGCTTCCGTGGCCGTCACCGAACGTCAACCCCGCTCACCGTCAGATATCTGTCAGGGTCGGTCTGCGTCTCGGGCCCTTTTCTTGAAACCTAGAGCAAGAAACGGAGTGCACACCCCCAGGTAATCGCGAGCCCAAACCGCTCGAATGCCGGCACCGACGGTGCGCCAGCCTAGCCCAACCCTAGCCAGTCAGCTCGGGCGGCGCGTCCCTAGAGCCTTACGGTCGACACCCGGCGTAGCGGTGGCGCGCCAGGGCTGCGAAGAGCCCTAGAGGGACGGCCACTATAGCGGCCAGCCCGAAAAGCAGGTCAAAGGAACCAATCTCCGCTAGCGGGGCCGCGGCCATGGTGGCCACCCCGCTGCCGGCGAACAGAGCAGCGGCAAAGAGCGAAATCACGGTGGCCCTGGCTTCCGGTGCGACCTCGGTAGCCCACGTCTGGAGCGTGGAGTGCATAAAGGCGAAGCCCCCGCCCACAAATACCGCCGCGATTGCCACGCTCACAAGCGACTGCCCCACGGCACCCGAGGCGTATCCGAGCGCCAGCATACCGCCGCCGATGAGGATGAGCGCGGCCGGTCCCAGGCGGTCCGAGACCAGCTTGACGGCCCGGGTCCAGCCCAGTACCGCCAGCCCGTAGAGCCCTACGGCCAGACCGGCCACAGCAGGACTGAAACCGTCGTTCTCGAGGGAGGGCGCGAGAAAGGTGAGGAAGCCCAGGATGACAGCCCCTTCCACCATCGCGATACCGACCACCGCTACTGCCCAAGGTCGACCGAGGACCCGACCGAGCTGGACCAGCGGTCCCTCCCTCTCCTCTGGAGCAAAGCCTTCCGGTTCCGGCAAACGCGCCAGCAGCAAGGCGAGCACGCCGCTGGCGAGCGCCGGGGCGGCGAAAGCAAGGCGCCAAGCGTCGAGGTAGGCGGCGAGCCCTCCGAGCACGGCCGCCAAGGCCGTGCCTACGGCCGAGGCGGCCATGAGATCCGCGAGCGCCTTCTGCCGAAAACCCATCCCGATCGTGTCGCCGACGTAGACGAGGGCGGCGGGTATCACCGCCGCGAAGAGCCCACCGACGAGTGCCCGCGCAGCGACTAAGGTAGTAAGGTTGGGGGCCAACGCCGACAACACCCCCGTGACCATAGCCCCAAAGAGAGTAAGTCGCACCACGAGCACGCGCCCGAGCCGGTCTGAGAGCATCCCCCAAACGGGCTGCATCCCCCCGTAGAGCAGGTAGTAGAGGCTAGCCATCGCCGTGACCTCGGCCAGCGAGGCACCCAATGCTGCGGCGATGGTCACGAGCATCGGGGCGACCACGAAACGGTCGAAGCTGCTGAAGAAGGCCGCGAGCTGCAGGAGCAGCAGTCCGCCGCGGGGCTTCTCCGGCGTGGGCCCTCCTATCGTACCTCCGGCCTCATCCACCTGACAGCCTCCCTTTAGGTTCCTAGACGGTGCAATATACCGTCAAGAGGCCGCGACCGTCATCGCGAAAAGGGAGGCTCGTCTACCGGATGAAGCCTACGAAGAGTGGGGAAACCGATAGGAAAGAGCGGACCCGCAAGCCCGCCGGTCCGCCGAGAATTGGCCCGTACCGGGGCTGTAGCTCGCCTCGCCCGACGCTCGGTATGGTTCAATAAAGGTATGAGGTTCGGCATCTCGACGTTCGTGACCGACGAAGGAATCGCGCCGGGGACCCTGGCCAGGGCGATCGAAGGGCGCGACTTCGATTCTTTGTTTATCGCCGAGCACACCCACATCCCCCTTAGCCGAAAATCCCCCTGGCCCAGGGGCGGAGAGCTGCCGCGAAAGTACTACCGAACGCTGGATCCCTTCATCACGCTCACCGCCGCGTCCGCCGCAACCGAACGCCTGCTGCTCGGCACGGGGGTGGCCCTGGTAGTCGAGCGGGATCCGATCATCACGGCCAAGGAAGTCGCAAGCCTCGATTTGGTGTCCGGGGGACGAGTGATCTTCGGCGTAGGCGTCGGCTGGAACCGCGAGGAGATGGAAAACCACGGCACAGACCCGCGCACCCGCGGCAGGCTGATGGACGAACGCATCCGGGCGATGATCGAGATCTGGACCAAAGACGAGCCGGAATTCCACGGCCAGTACGTGGACTTCGACCCGATCGGGGCCTGGCCCAAGCCGGTGCAGCAACCGTACCCGCCGATCTACGTCGGCGGCGGGATCCGGGCTTTCGAGAGGATCGCCCGGTTCGGCGACGCCTGGCTGGCGAACGGGCTTTCTCCGGGCGGGCTGGAGCCGATGCTGGGCGAGCTGCGAGAAGTTGCCGGAAGGGACGTGCCGGTGAGTGTGTTCAACGCATCCAGCGCGCCCGAAGACCTGGAAGCATACGCGCGGCTCGGCGTGGAACGCGTCTTGCTCGGCCTGCCGACCCTGCCCGAAGGCGAGACCTTGGATCAACTCGACGAGCTCGCTCGGGTGGCTGCTGCCACCCGCTGACAAGGTCTCCTCCGCAGCAAAGGACCGCAGAGGCAGAGCTTCTCTGCAGGCGGCGCGGGTCTTCTCTTGTATCACTACTCCGGCCGGCCAGCACGGGGCCCAAGACTCTCTTCTATGTACCGCCTTGCATGTACCGCCTTGCCGTGGCAGCCGCTCGATGGGGCGGCTGTGGACGGGGTCATAGATGTAGTGTTGCCCCCTGCCCTTACGCTCCGGGTGAGCGTACGAGGGGCTCGATACGAGGGGCTCGATACGAGGGGCTCGAAGCCGGCGCGTATACAATGGTGAACAGACCCCTCTGAGCGGGCTTTTCTACGAAGGAGTTACATAACGTGGATTTCGGGCTCTCCGTCCTCGACGTCTCGCCGGTCAGCTCGGGCTCGAACAGCGCCCGGGCGCTTCGCAACACGCTTGACTTGGCTCAGCTCGCCGACCGGCTCGGCTACCAGCGATACTGGCTCGCCGAGCACCACAACCTGCCAAGCATCGCGAGCTCCGCGCCGGAGGTCATGATCGGGCACGTCGCTAACGAGACCGAGAGGATCCGGGTCGGTGCAGGCGGGATCATGCTCCCCAACCACGCCCCGCTGAAGGTAGCCGAGACCTTCCGAGTACTGGAGGCCCTGCATCCAGGGCGTGTCGACCTTGGCATAGGGCGCGCGCCGGGCACCGACCCCGTGACGGCCACGGCGCTGCGCCGCTCGCGGGACGGGCTCGGGGCGGAGGACTTCCCTCAGCAGTTCGGCGAGCTACTCGCCTTCGCGGGCGAGGGGTTCCCCGAAGATCACCCGTTCCGCTCCGTGGTCGCCATGCCGAGCGACGTCCGGCTGCCGCCGATCTGGCTGCTCGGCTCCAGCGGTTACTCGGCGCAGGCGGCCGGGGAGATGGGACTCGGCTACGCCTTCGCCTCGCACTTCAGCCCCGAGGACCCGGCCCCTGCCATGCGCGCCTACCGCCAGGGCTTCGAGCCCTCGGAGGACTTCGAGCGACCCTCGGCCGTCCTCGCGGTCGCCGTCATTTGCGGAGAAACCGACGAGCATGCACAGAAGCTCGCCTCCTCCATGGAGCTGGCCTGGGTACGCATGCGGAGCGGAAAACCCGGGCCGCTGCCGAGTCCGGAGGAGGCGACGAACTACTCGTACACACCGGCCGAACGTGGGTTGGCCGAGGCCTACCGCTCGATGCAAGTCGCCGGGGATCCTCGTACCGTGCGGGCACGGATCGAGGAGCTCGCCGAGCGCACGGCGGCCGACGAGGTCATGGTCACCACGAACGTCTACGACCACGCCGAGCGGCTGCGCTCCTACGAGCGACTCGCCGAGGTCTTCGAAGTTGCAACCCCCAGCAAGTAAGCCGCCTCGGCCGCCAGGTACCACAACAAGCGTACCAACGAGAAAGATGCTGACGGGCCGAAGGTCGCCCGCTTCCCGATAGTGCGCCGTAGCGCCAGCTGATGCGGGGGCGTTTTTTCATCTAATCTTGGTGCGTCGGATCGGCTATGGTTAGGGCCATCGTGGAGGCAGACCTTACGGACATAGAGCAACCCGGGGCGCTGGCCCACTACCTTAGGGCGACCGGTCGCGTCCGCGAGGATGAAGAGCTCGCGGTGCGCGTGCTCGTGGGCGGCGTCTCCAACCGCACGGTGCTCGTCGAGCGGCACCAGACGGGCGAGGCGTGGGTCGTCAAGCAGGCCCTCCCAAAGCTGCGGGTAGCGGTGGACTGGTTCTCCGACCCCCAGCGGGTCCACCGAGAGGCACTGGGTTTGCGCTGGCTCGAGGCGCTCGCGCCTCCGGGTACGATAACGCCACTCCTCTTCGAGGACCGCGATAACCACCTCCTCGCGATGGAGGCGGTGCCCGAGCCGCACGAAAACTGGAAGGCGATGCTGCTGGACGGCAGGCTCGAGAACGACCACGTCGAGCAGTTCGGGCGGCTCCTGGGCACGGTTCACCGCGGGGGTTACGAGCGCCGGAAGGAGGCGAAACCCGTTTTCAGAGATCGCTCGGTCTTCGAGTCGTTGAGGCTGGAGCCGTACTACGGGTACGCCGCCGAGCGGGTTCCGGAGGCGTCTCGCTTCCTCCGTGCACTCGTGGAGGAGACCCGCTCCCGCCGCGATACCCTCGTGCACGGCGACTACAGCCCGAAGAACGTCCTTGTCCGTGAGGGGCGGCTCATCCTCTTAGACCACGAGGTCATACACTTTGGCGATCCGGCCTTCGACTTAGGGTTCGGCCTCACCCACTTCCTTAGCAAGGCGAATCACCTACCAGAGAAACGAAGCGCCTTCGCGGAGGCGGCGCGGCTGTGCTGGTCGGTGTACCGCGACGAGGTCGGCGTCCTCCCGTGGATGGAGGGTCTGGAGCAACGGGCGGTGCGCCACACTTTAGGATGTCTACTGGCGCGCGTCGCCGGGCGCTCCCCGCTGGAGTACCTGGCCGAGGAGGAGCTTGTCCGCCAGAGGGAGGCGGTGCTCGAGCTGATACGCAACCCGCCTGGGGATGTGCCGGGGTTGGCCGGGGGCTTCGTGGGTAGGTTATAGGGGCATGCCAAAGATATCGCGCCTGAGAGGGCTGGAGATTTTGGATAGCCGCGGACGACCGACCGTAAAGGCGGTCTGCGAACTCGAAGGCGGCGCGGTCGGGTCCGCTTCGGTTCCGTCGGGAGCCTCGACCGGTGCGGCCGAGGCGTTCGAGCTCCGCGACGGCGAAGCAAATCGGTACGGTGGCCTCGGTTGCCGGAAGGCTGCCGCTAACGTCGGCGGGGCCCTAAACGACTCATTCTCGGGGCGCTCGTTCGAGACGCAGGAAGCCCTCGATCGGGCGATGGTCGAACTCGACGGCACGGATAACAAGTCGCGGCTGGGGGCCAATGCGATCCTGGTCGTCTCCATGGCGTTCGCCCGCGCCGCCGCGCTTCAGCGCGGGGTGCCGCTCTACGAGCACTTCGCGGACATGCTGGGACGTACGCCCAACACGATGCCACGCCCCACGATAAACCTCTTCTCCGGCGGCAAGCACGCGGGGGGCCAGGTCCCGATTCAAGACACGCTCGTCGTGCCGGTGGCGGGCCGCACCATCGACGAGGCTCTAGCCGTGACCTACGACGTCTACCAATCCGCGGCGAAGCTCGCGCTAGAGAAGTACGGTGCGCGACCCCTCACCGCCGACGAGGGCGGACTCGCCCCGCCCTTCCCCGGCGCCGACGCGATGCTCGAGGACGCCGTCGAAGCGATAAAGCTCGCGGGCTGCGAGCCGGGACGCGACGTGGCGCTGGCGTTGGACGTGGCGGCGAGCCACTTCTACAAAGAAGGTAGCTACCGCCTCGAAGACAAACCACTAAGCGGCGACGCCATGATCGAACACGTGTCATCCTGGCTCGACCACTACCCGATAGTCAGCGTCGAGGACGGCCTCTCCGAGAACGACTGGGAGGGCTGGCCGAAACTGCGCGAGCGCGTCTCGGGGCGCGCGTTGACCTTGGGAGACGACCTCCTATGCACCAACCCCGACCGCATCCGGAGAGCCGTGGAGTCTAGGGCATCCGATGCCCTCCTGCTGAAGGTCAACCAGGTCGGCACGCTCACCGAGGCCGCCGAGGCTTTGAGGCTCGCGAGGAACGCTGGTTGGGCCGTGACGGTAAGCGCGCGCAGCGGGGAGACGGAGGACGACTGGCTCGCGGATCTTGCGGTGGGCTGGGGCGGCAACCAGATCAAGATCGGCTCCATCACCCAGTCCGAGCGCCTGGCCAAGTACAACCGGCTGCTGGAGATCGAATCCGAGACGGGCCTGCCCCTGGCGGGTTGGCATGGCAAGCTACCGAGGTAGCGCAAGGTGGTCGAGTTACGCCTCATTGCGTGGCTCCGCACATAGGGACGGAGGGAGGGCACCTTAGCATGAAGGTGGTATGCGGGTACGATCCGGGTAAGCTGCGCGAAGCGTTGTTCGCCGGGTGGGCGCGCAAAGGGGCGCGGGTCGTCGTGAGCCCCGAGGAGGACGGCGCGAGGCTCGCGAGCGAACTGCGCGACGCAGATGTCCTGCTGCACATCCTAAAGCCCGTCACAGATGAGATCCTGGCAGGCGCACCGCGTCTTCGGCTCGTCCAGAAAATCGGGGTCGGCCTCAACACTATCGACCTCGAGGCGGCGCAACGGCGCGGGGTAGCGGTCGCAAACATGCCGGGCACGAACACGCAAGCGGTTGCAGAGGCGACCCTCATGCTCATGCTGGCCGCCCTTCGAAACCTCACAGGTCTCGACCGGGCATGCCGCGCCGGGAACGGCTGGGCGCCGGAGGGCGATGCCCGCGAGCGGCGGAACACCTTGGGAGAACTGTGCGGCCGGACGGTGGGGCTCGTAGGCGCCGGCGCGGTCGCCTCGCGGCTTGTCGGGCCGCTTCGGGCCCTGGGCGCCCGCGTCATTTACACCGCCAGGAGCGCGCGTTCGGATCTCGGGATCGAACGATACAGCCTCGACGACCTGCTCGAGGCGTCCGACATAGTGTCGCTGCACCTCCCGCTGACGCCGAAGACGGAGAAGATAATCGATCGGGCGGCCCTGGCGCGCATGAGATCGGGCGCCATCCTGGTCAACACCGCACGCGGCGGGCTCGTCGAGGAAGTCCCGCTTGTCGAGGCCCTCACGAGCGGGCACCTGCGAGCCGCCGGCCTCGACGTCCTCTCCGAAGAACCCCCGTCACCCGACCACCCACTCCTATCGCTGGAGAACGTGGTGGTCACGCCGCACGTGGCGTGGCTGACTCAGGAGACGCTGGCCCGCAGCTTCGATATCGCCCTGGAAAATACCTGTAGGCTGCGCGACGGGCGTGACCTACTGTTTCGGGTTGCATGATGGATTCTGCAAAAACACCAGGAAGCGGCGCAGCCCAGGCTCTTGACAACGCTCTCTCCTAGCGGGTTGATGCCAAAAAGCGAGGGGTGGAGCCATCCTTTCTTGCGTGAGACCTGCGAGACGAGAATCCTTCAAATTGGAGCCGGGGGGATTCGAACCCCCGACCTCCGCCGTGCAAAGGCGGCTCGCAAAGTTCGTCAACGTTCACGAGTGTTCCAAAAAACGCCTCTCTAAACCAAGTCTCTTGGATGCGTGTCCGCCGTTGTTCGCCGGCGTTCGCCCCGGTAACTCTCACGCAACCGTCAAGGGGTACGGTCGGGGATCTTAGTCTGCCCGCACGTAGGGTAGGAGATCAGATAACGGCGAATACAGCGGCGACCAGGAAGGCGAGGTAGAAGAGCCCGCCGATCAACAGGTGCCAGGCGTGCAGCGCCCCTTCCCGCCTGAGCACCAGATAAACGAAGCCCCCGGAGAGGAGGGCCAGCGCCGCGGAGAAGAGGTTGAGCGGCCCGAGCTCCCAGCTCGTGAACAGGACGCCGAACGTCACGGGGACGGTGCTCTGGAAAACCATCGCGCCGGTGATGTTGCCGAGGGCCAAGGTGTCTTTGCCGTCGCGCACCCACAGGACGGAGTTGATCTTCTCGGGCAGCTCCGTCGCCAGGGGGGCGAGCACGAGGGCGACCAGCCCCGCTGGCAGCCCGATGGTCTCCGCCGTGTGCCCCACCGCCTCCACGAAGACCTCGGCTCCCACGATTATGAGCGCGAGGGCCAAGAGCGCCTGGGCGACGACGGCCCACGTCGGGGGCGCCGACCCAAAGCGCCACAGCGTTAGGCCCTCGGGGACCTCCTCCAGCGCGCCGCCGGAGTGGAGCGTTCGGCGGACGTAATAGGCGTAGGCGACAACGAGGAGGGCGGCGAGCCCGATCCTTACGACCAGGGGCAGCTCCACGATACCGGCGCCCGCGGCCGCGGCGAAAAAGACCAAGAAGAAGCCGACGTCGCGGGCTATGGTCTTCTGGTCGACGACCACGTCCTTTCCGGGCGTCTTGCACCAGGGGAACTCCTCGCCCACGCTCGCCGCGCGGCAGCGGATCTCCATCCCCTGCTCCCTGCGCTTGCGGTATGCGACCGCGGCGACCCCGGTGACGAACATCGCCAGCGTCGCGAGCAGGAACGGCGCGCCGAGGATGGCCCCGATCCCTATCTCACCCGCGGCCTCTCCTCCCTCCCCGGAGAGCACGGCCGCCAGGATCGCGACCACCGGGATCATGGTCTCCGGCAGCGCGGTCCCCACCGCCGCCAGCACGCTCCCGACCGCCCCCTGCCCCAGCTTTAGCCGCCCGCCAAGTATCTCCACGGCGTTCGTGAAAAGCACGGCCGCCCCGAGGATGACGACCAGCGCAAACCCGTATTCGAGAGCTACGGACAAAGGCCCCCCTCCGATTCGGGAAACGCGACGGAACAGCCGCAGTGAGCATAAGCGAGCGGTGCGCCGTCGGAGTTCGGCGGTAATCTACACGAAGTGAGGGACACAACAGGCAAGCCTCCTTCCATGAGGCTACCCGGTCGCGAGGTAGCGGGTCCCCCCCATATCGACGAAGTGTCGACCGCGGACGTGGGCGAGCCGGATAAGGGCGTTGTCGCAGCCCGGGCAGCGTAGGATGGTGCCCAGATCCCTCACCTCGTAGACCATCGCCCCCCCGAGCCTGCCGGTCCTTCCGCACCCACCGCAGGCGTACTCGGCGGTGGTCACCTCGAAGGAGAATACCTCCCCGAGGGTGCCCGCCGCGGCGTTGCCGTCCAGCCTGAGTTCGTCCATCTCCCTAACCTCCCGTCGCTCCGAAGCGTTCGGTCTTGACTCGTGCGGGGTCGTGCCCCAGTTCCACCAGCGCGTCCGCCACCGCCTCCACCAGCGGCGTCGGGCCGCACACGAAGGCGAGGGGGCGCTCGTCGGGGGACCAGGCCACCTCCGCGAGCATCTCGGCGTCGATCCTGCGGTCGTAGCCGCCCCAACCCTCGGGCCCGGAGCGGGTCAGGGTATGGACGACCTCCAGCGAACCGTCCCGTGCCGCGAGGTCCCCCAGTTCCTTGCGGTAGACGATCTCCTCGAAGGAGCGCGAGGAGTAGAGCAGGCGGGTTGGCACTTCGCTGCCCGTGGCCGCCCGGTGGCGGATCATCGCCATCAGCGGCACCACGCCGGAACCCCCGGCCACGAGCAAGAGCGGCCCGCCGTCTTGGGCCTCCCAGGCGAAGTAGCCCCCGATCGGCCCCCTGAGCTCCAGTTTGTCACCCGCCATCAGCACGTCCGTGAGGTAGGGGGAGACCTCGCCGTCCTCCAGACGGTCCACCGTGAGCGCGAGCCTCTCGTCCTCCGGGGCCGTGGCTATGGAGTAGCTCCTCTGGGCCCGGTAGCCGTCCTCGGCGGTGAGCCTCACGTCGACGTGCTGGCCGGCCCTGTGTCCCTCCCAGCCGGGAACCTCTAGCACCAGGCTCCTGGCCCTCGGGGTCTCGGGCACCACCTCGGCCACCTCGGCCAGGCGCCATATCGTCCTGTAGAGCCGCACGGCCACCCGCTAGTCGCCCCAGTAGCGCTGCTCGCGCCAGGGGTCCGCGTGGTTGTGGTAACCCAAAGACTCCCAGAAGCCCGGCTCGTCCTCCGTCGTGAGACTGAGGCCCCTGACCCACTTGGCGCTCTTCCAGAAGTACAGGTGGGGCACGAGTAAGCGGGCCGGGCCGCCGTGCTCGGGCCCGAGCGGCTCGCCCTCGTAGGCGTAGGCCACCCACGCCTTGCCGCCCGTCACATCCTCGATGGGGAGGTTCGTCGTGTAGCCGCCGTCGCAGAAGGCCGTGACGTACCCCGCGGAGGTCTCCGCCCCCTCCAGCAGGGTGTCCACCGAGACGCCCACCCACCTCGTCCCGAACTTGGACCACTTGGTGACGCAGTGGATGTCCCTTGTGACCTCCTCTGAGGGCAGCTGCCTGAACTCCTCCCAGGTCCACCTCTTGGGCTCGTCGACCTCCCCGACTACGGAGAAGTCCCACTCCTCAAGGGGGGTGCGCGGCGTGGGTCCTGCGGAGAGTACCGGGAAGCCGTCCTCGAGGTACTGGCCCGGGGGAAGCCGCGCGTCGTCCGCCTGCCTGCGGCGGCCCCCGAAGCCCCTGGAGAAGAACCCTTCGCCCATTATCTTTACCTCCTAGGTCTCTTGCCCGTACCCTGGCTCTTGGGAAATACCGTCGATATGTCGGGTCTCGTCCTCGCCTCTCCTCCCGCCCCGTAGGGAAGGCTACCGCCTGTACCCGTCGGGGGCGTCGTCCCCCGGGCTCACGACGTAACGGTCGAAGTAGTCCTGGTCCAACCTCACGTACTCGCCGGCCAACTCCCGCCGCCGAAGGTCCCACAGCACGCCCAGGGTGTGATCTATGTCCTCGAGCCTCCGGTGGTCGCCCGCGCCCGCGTGGTGAGACCCTTCGCGGGCCAAAAGCCTCTCCCGCTCCTCCGAGAGGTCCTCGATCTTCTGCATGATCTCGCTGTGCGCCATCGCTTCGCGCCCCTTTCTGAGAATCGCTGCGGGAACGGATCTCCCGTTCGAACGCGACGAGGACTGTGCACGTCGTCCGCGCCGAGGTGCCTCGATGTCGGGCCCGTTTCGCGTCCGGGTCAAAAGCCGTCAGCGCGTCTGACCGCCATCAGGAATGCCCCGCCTCGTAGCGGCTCGCCACCTCTCGCCAGTTCACCACGTTCCAGAAGGCGTCTATGTACTCGGGACGACGGTTCTGGTGCTTAAGGTAGTAGGCGTGCTCCCAGACGTCCAGCCCCAGGATGGGGACCTTCTGCTCCATGAGCGGCGAGTCCTGGTTGGCCGTCGTCTCTATC
>CADCUZ010000076.1 GCA_902806015.1 uncultured Rubrobacteraceae bacterium | reverse complement strand
AACCAGCGGGCCCTACGGCCGAAGCCACCCTCGAGCAGAACTCGTGGTCCACCGGGCCGTCCTCCCGGTCCACGAGCAGCGTCAGCAGCGGTCCGCCCGAAAATCGGGCGTCCACGAGCTCGCTCCTCGGGGGGAGCGCGCCCTCGACAACCTCAACTAATCTCTCCAGCCTCGCCGTTTCTCTCACCTTCTCCGAACGATAAAAAAAGCAACGGGTCCAAGGGACCCCTTGCTTCAATACAACACACAGAATTCTACATCAGAGTACGTAGGTTGCAAGGCGGCCATGCCCTACGCAGATACCCCCGGTACAGGTTTACACGGCGCGGCGTCCACCGGGACGAACCCCAGTGACGGCTTGACGATCGTCGCAAGCCCGTAAGGCCGACCCGGATGCCCCATGCGGCGCGCGAGGTGGGCGACCACGCCAGCGACGAAACCGGCTATCGCGCCCCAAGACCACCGGGGCTTGCTGGTAACGACCGCCGAGGTGGCGTCCTCGTAGTGCCTGCATCGGCCTCCGAGGTTCAGAAAAAATCTAGAAGCCGATGCCCCTTACGCCCTCGTAATCGGCGTCGCGGACGGTCGTCGGAAGGCTTTCGCACCCGTGGTCAGCGTTTGCAGTAGACGAGGAGCAGAGTGGGGTAGAAAACCAGCGTGGTCGCAACGCCGGCCACGCTGCTAAGACCAGCTTCGTGCCCTGGTTCAACCGCCTACTTGCGGCCGTCCTTCCCTATCTCCTCGAAGAGGGCGTCGTAGATCTCGTCGCGGCCGACCTTGCGCAGGGGCTCGCCCTTGGAGAAGATCACGCCGTCGTCCTTGCCGCCAGCCACGCCGTAATCGGCGTCTCTAGCCTCGCCCGGCCCGTTGACGACGCAGCCCATGACGGCCACCGTGAAGTGGTCCTCGAAGTGCTTGAGACGCTCCTCCACTTTGGCGGCCATGCCGATGACGTCGAAGCCTAAAGTGCGGGCGCAGCTCGGGCAGGCTATGACGTTCGGACCGCGGTGGCGGAGGTCGAGGGAGGATAGAATCCCGTAAGCGACGGGGATCTCCTCTACGGGGTCTTCGGCCAGGGAGACGCGGATGGTGTCGCCTATCCCGTAGGGAAGGAGCTGGCCCAGGGCCGCGGCGGTCTTTATGGAGCCGGAGAGCTTGGTGCCGGCTTCGGTGACACCGAGGTGCAGCGGGGCGTCTGAGTATTGGCGGAACTGCCTGTTCGCCTCGACCATCTCGGGGACGCGGCTCGCCTTAAGGGAGACCTTGAAGTCGAAGAAGCCCATCTCCTCAGCGATCTCGACCTTGTGCAGCGCGCTCGCCACCAGCGCCTCGTGCTTGGGCATTTCCCGATATTTCTTCTCGACCGAGCCGGAGTTTACGCCGATGCGCATGGCGAGGCCGGTCTCCTGGCACTTCTCGATGACCTGCCGGTAGCGGTCGTCGTTGCCGACGTTGCCGGGGTTGATGCGGACGCAGGCGGCACCCGCGTCGGCGGCGCCCAGCGCCATCCGGTAGTCGAAGTGGATGTCTGCGATCAGGGGCACCGGGCTCCGCCACACGACCTCCCGGAAGCCCTTGAGGGCCTTGGAGCCGTTGACCGAAACGCGCACGAGATCGGCGCCGGCCGCGTTGAGGTCGTAGACCTGCTGGACGGTCGCCTCGACGTCGTAGGTCATGGTGTTGGTCATCGATTGGACCGCCACCGGGGCGCCGCCGCCGATCGGCACGTCCCCGACCTTTATCTGCCTGCTCGTCACCGGACGTTCGCGTACCGCTGCCTCAGTCATCTCACTCCCAAAATGTCCATTGCCATGATTCTACTCCGGGATGAACGGCTGTCCCGTAAGGATCTTACTAAGGTCAGCGTAGGTTGCGAACACGAAAAGCATAAGGACCAGGGCCACCCCGACCGCCGCGAACCTGCCCATCGTCTCCTGACTTACGGGTCTCCCAAGCAACTTTTCCGCCGCTATAAAGAACAGGTGCCCCCCGTCGAGCGGCAAGAAAGGCAGCAGGTTGAAGAGCGCCAGGTTGAGGCTGATGATCGCCAGCAGCGGAAGGAAAAATCCTTGCGCTACGGACGTGCTCGCCACCGAAGTGATCCCGACCGGACCGCTGACATTCTGAAAAAACGACCGCTCCCCCGACGCGAGATCCACGACGAACGCCCCGAGCGTCGCCGTGATCTCGACGCACTGCCGCAAGGCCTGACCGAGCGCCGCTACGGGCCCGTACGTGTCCTCGACGGCAACAGGCCGGACCCCCACGAGCGCCCGGTCCTTGTTCTCGGGATCGGCGGTCAGCTCGCCTGAGACCGGGCGTTCCTCGCCATCCCTCTTGACGACGAGATCCACCCCGTCCCCGGGCTCCTTTTTGCCAATGTGCCGAACGAAGCCGTCCCAACTTTTGAACCCGTTCCCGTCCACAGAGATTATGCGGTCGCCCTGCCGGATGCCGGCCTCCGAGGCCAGAGAATCGGGCACAACCTCGGCGACCTCCGTAGTCGGCCGGGGCACCCCGCTCATGTAGATGCCGGCGAAAATCACGACCGCCGCCAGGATGTTCGCCAACGGCCCCGCGAAGATAATCGCGGCCCGCCTCCACGGCGCCTTGGCGGTGTAGGTGTCCGGCCCCTCCTCCCCGTCCCCCATTCCCGCCATCTTCGCGAACCCGCCCAAGAGTATTATACGAAAAGAGTAGACGGTCTTGCCGAGTTTCTTTTTAAAGAGGGCGGGGCCGAAGCCGACGCCGAACTCAGGGACGCGGACGCCGAGGGCCTTGGCGGTGAGCATGTGGCCGAGCTCGTGGATGACGATGAGCAGGATCAATCCGAGGATGCCGAGGGCGAAGGTCATCGGGCGACCTGCAGCGTCCTCGATCCGGCCTCTTCCCTGGCCCAGGCGTCGACGGCGGTTATGGCATCAAGGCTGTGCATTCTGCCGAAGTCTGGCACGGCTTGGAGGACCCCCTCGATCGTGTCTGCTATGGAAAGGAAGTGTATCCGGCCGTCCAGGAAAGCCCTGACGGCCACCTCGTTCGCCGCGTTCAGCGCCACCGGGTAGGCCCCGCCGGCCTTGCCGGCCTCGACGGCCAACGGGAGGCACCGGAACACATCGTCGCGAGGCTCTTCAAAGGTCCAGCAGGGGCCGTTGAACGGTACGGGGGCGGCGCCCACGTCCACTCTTTCGGGGTAGACGACCGCGTATGAGATGGGTAGGCGCATGTCGGGCAACGCTGCGTGGAGGACGACCGAGCCGTCCACGAACATCACGCCCCCGTGGACCACGGACTGGCGGTGCACGACCACCCGCACGTCGTCGTAGGCGGCCCCGAACAAGTGGTGGGCCTCGATCACCTCCAGGCCCTTGTTCATCATCGTGGCCGAATCTATCGTGATCTTGGGCCCCATCTTCCAGGTCGGGTGTTTGAGCGCATGCTCCGGCCCGACCTCAGAGAGCCGCTCCTTTTCCTCGGTGAAGAAGGGCCCGCCCGAGGCGGTCAAGAGGATGCCGCTGACCTCACGATCGCTCCTGCCGTCGAGGCACTGGAAGATGGCGGAGTGCTCCGAGTCCACGGGGATTAGGGGGTTGTCCTCGGCCAGGGACATCACCCAGTCGCCGCCGGCAATCAGGGACTCCTTGTTCGCGAGGGCGACCCGGTTTCCGGCCCGCAGCGCCCCTACCGTAGCGGCCAACCCCGCGAAGCCGACGATCCCGTTCAAGACGACGTCGGCCGGCACTTCCGCCAGCCGCTCCGCGGAGCCGGGGCCGGAGATCACCTCGCAGGGAAGGTCCCGCAGGCCGTC
The DNA here is from genome assembly GCA_902806015.1 of uncultured Rubrobacteraceae bacterium. The sequence continues at coordinate 6,915 of CADCUZ010000076.1, read as the reverse complement.
GGCGTCGCCGTGCTCGAGCGCGACGAAGGGCGGCGAGAACTCCGCGGCCTGTTCTCTCAGAGCGTCGGCGCTGCGGCCGGCGGAGAGGCCGACGACCTCGAAGCGTTCTGGTTGGGCGCGCACCACGTCGAGGGCCTGCAGGCCGATACTGCCGGTGGAGCCCAGGATAACGAGGCGACGCCTCACGCGGGTGTGGAAAGGAATCTCATACGAGCAACGAGATGTAGTATACCGCGGGCACCGTAAAGAGCAGGCTGTCGATCCTGTCGAGCACCCCGCCGTGGCCAGGGAGGAAGCGCCCAAGATCCTTCACGTCGAGGATGCGCTTGAGGACGGACTCGAAAAGGTCGCCGCCCTGGCTGGCAAGCGAGACGCCCACCCCTATAACGAGCCCCTTGACTACCGTATAGTCGAGGAGGCCGTAGGCGAGCGGGGAAATCACGATCACCGTAAGGACGAGGCCGCCGATGCTTCCTTCCACAGTCTTTTTCGGGCTGAGCTTCGGGAAGAGGGGATGGCGACCGAAGAAGCGTCCGGCAAAATATGCACCGGAGTCGGAGATCCAGGGCCCTACGACCGCGATCAGGGTCAAATACTCTCCGTATCGGGCGTTGGGGTACAGCCCAAGGTGGGCTAACGGCACCCCGACCCACAGCGCCATCAAGAGCACGGCAAGCACCGCCCGAAGGGTACGCGTCTCGGGCTCGCCCGCGAGCCACATCAGCGCCCACGGCAGGCCGGCCACGGCGCCCGCGAGTATCCCCGTCTGGCGGTAAGGGATGGAGAGCAAGACGGGGATGGCGCCCGCCCCGAAGGCGGCGACGAAGGGGAGGGGTTTCAGGGCGCGGGAGAGCTCGTAGGCGGCCCCGACGACCACGACGAGCACGAGTGCGAGCACGGCCGCCTTGCCGACCATGATGGCGGCCAGGGCGATGGGCGCGAGCACCAGCGCGGTGACGGTCCGCCACCGGAGCACGGGGGCCTCAGGCGCCACCCCGGCGCCTGGACCGGGAGGCGAAGGCTTCGAGGGCTCGTGTGAACTCTTCGGCGGAGAAGTCGGGCCAAAGGGTCTCCGTGACGTAGAACTCGGCGTAGGCGATCTGCCAGAGCAGAAAATTTGAGACGCGCAACTCGCCGCTCGTCCGGATCACCAGATCCACCTCCGGCGCCCCGGGGGCGTAGAGGTAACGGGCGAACGTCTCCTCGTCGACCGCCTCCGGCGCCAGGCCGTCCTCCAGCATCCGCCGGGTGGCGTCCACTATCTCGGCACGTCCGCCGTAGTTGAGGGCGATGAAGACGTCGAGCCGGTCGTTTTGCGCCGTGAGCTCTTCGGCCTCGCGCAGCGCCTCCAGAACGCGCTCCGGCAACCCCTCGCGGCGGCCCAGGAAGCGCAGCCGGGCGCCCCGCTCGTTTAGCTCCGGCACCTTCTTGCGGGCCGTCTCCATAAAGAGGCGCATGAGCGTCTTGACCTCGGACTGGGGCCTGGCCCAGTTCTCCGTCGAGAAGGCGTAGAGGGTGAGGGTTTCGACACCGGCCCGGCCTGCGGCTTCGAGGAGCGGGGTCAGAACGGCCACGCCCTCGCGGTGGCCGGCGGCCCTGGGCAGCCAGCGTCGCTGGGCCCAGCGGCCGTTGCCGTCCATGATAATGGCGACATGGCGGGGAGCCGACTTGGGGTCGAAGCCGGCGGGTGCGTGTTTGGCGGCGGGTTCCAGAAGCTAGACCTCCAAGAGCTCTGCTTCTTTGTCTGAGAGGATGGCGTCCACGCGCTTGACGTAACCGTCCGTGAGCTTCTGAAGCTCGGCCTCAGCGCGGCGCTCGTCGTCCTCGGAGACCTCGCCCTCCCTGCGGAGCTCGTGGACATCGCGCATCTCGTCCCGGCGGACGTTGCGCACGGAGACCTTGCCCTCTTCGGCCATGTTCCGGGCCATGCGTATAAGCTCGCGGCGCCGTTCCTCGGTGAGCTCGGGGATGGGGAGGCGCAGGATTTTGCCATCGTTCTGCGGGTTCAGGCCGATGTCCGCGTCCCTTATGGCCCGCTCTATGCCCTTGAGGGAGTTCGGGTCGAACGGGGTCACGGTGAGCATCCGCGGCTCGGGCACGCCGACGTTAGCGACGCTCCTGAGATCCATCCTTGTCCCGTATGCCTCAACCTCTATCCTGTCCAGAAGCGAAGGGTTCGCCCGACCGGTGCGGATGGTCGCGAAGTTGCTCCTCACGGACTCCACGGCGCCCTGCATCCGGCGCTCCGCGGCCGTCAAGTCGATCACGTCAGACACTCTGGCCTCCTCCGCCCCCTGTCCCGTTTGAGGCGCCCCACACGAGGGAGCCGACGCGCTCTCCTTGCAACACTCGGCGCAGGTTCCCGGGCTTTAGTATATCGAAAACGACTATGGGCAGGTTCTCCCCGCTGCAAAGCGTCGCGGCCGTGTGGTCCATAACCGCGAGGTCGTTGGCGAGAAGGTCCATGTAGTTCAGCCGGTCCAACCGCATGGCGTCGGGGTGCCGGCGAGGGTCCTTGTCGTAGACGCCGTCCACCCGGTTCTTCGCCATGAGCAGGGCGTCGGCACCTATCTCGAGCGCCCGCAGGGCGCCGCCGGTGTCGGTCGTAAAGAAGGGGTTGCCCGTACCGCCGCCGAAGATCACGACGCGGCCCTTCTCGAGGTGGCGCATCGCGCGGCGGCGGATGTACGGCTCGGCGACCTCCTGGATCTCTATCGCCGTCTGGACCCTGGTCTCCACCCCGCGTTCCTCGAGCGCGGCCTGAAGCGCCATCGCGTTGATCACCGTACCCAGCATCGACATGTAGTCGGCGGTGGCTCCCTCGATGCCGAGCTCGGCGGCCACGTGCGAGCCACGGAAGATGTTGCCGCCGCCGACCACGATCGCGATCTCCGCGTCCGCCTCCACCGCCTCGACCACGCTGCTCGCCGTCCAGTCTAGACTAGCGGGGTCTATCCCGTAACCGCCCTCGCCGGCGAGGCTCTCCCCGGAGAGTTTGAGGACGATGCGCTTTACGGGACCGAGCTCTGAGAGCCCGGCCCCGCCCGTCTCGCCGATCCTCGCGAAGTCTTCCAATACGTTCCTAGAGCTCGTACCGGACGAAGCGCCGGATCACGACGTTCTCACCGACCCTCTGGACGGTGTCCTGCAGGAGGTCGCCTACGGTCTTGTCCGTCTCCTTGACGTACGGCTGGGTGAGCAGGGCCTGCTCGGCCTCCCACTTGCGCATCCGCCCCTCGACGATCTGGGCCCGAATGTTTTCGGGCTTGCCCATCTCGGCGACCTGCTTACCCACGATCTGACGCTCCTCCTCCCGGGCCTCAGCCGGGATGTCCTCCGGGGCGACGCAGATCGGTTTCATCGACGCTACGTGCAGCGCGACGTTGCGGGCGAACTCCTTGAACTCCGGCGTGCGGGCCACGAAGTCCGTCTCGCAGTTGACCTCAACGAGCACGCCCACGCGCCCGTTGAAGTGTATGTAGGCCTCGATCAAGCCCTCCGTCGCCTCGCGCGAGCTCTTTCTCGCGGCGATGGCCTGGCCCCGCTCGCGCAAGACCTTGCGCGCCCCCTCCACGTCGCCGTCTGACTCCTCCAGCGCCCTCTTGACGTCCATCATGCCCGCCGCGGTCTCTTCCCGCAGCTGCTTTATCTTCTCTATGGTGCTAGCCAAGGCTTCTAGTTCTCCTCGTTCTCTTTGTTCCCCTGCCCGGCGGCGTCGGGGGCCTCAACCTCTTCGGCGGCGGGCTCGTCAGCCACCGGCTCATCGGCCGTGGCCTCGTCGGCCACCTGCGCCAGGGGCTCTTCGGTAGCTTCCGCCACGGACTCCGTCCCGTTATCGGGGGCCTCAATGGTGGTACGGTTGTCGGGAGCTTCGGCGGCGGGCGTCTCGGTCGTGGGCTCTTCTGCCTGCCCGTTGGCGGTGCCGGCGCCGTTGGCGCCCTCCGAAATTTGTGCCCCCTGCGCGGCCTCCGGCAGCGGCCCCTCCTCGGTCACGAGGGCCTGCTCCATCACCGGCGGTAACGGCCGGTCCTCGGCGGCCTCCTCGCCGCGGCCCTCGACGATGACGTCCGCGACGAGGCGCGAGATCAGACCAATGGCACGGATCGCGTCGTCGTTGCCGGGGATGACGTAGTCGACGACCTCAGGGTCGCAGTTGGTGTCGGTGAGTGCGACGACCGGGATCTTGAGCCGGTTCGCCTCCTTGACCATGAGCTCCTCGCGCTTGGGATCCACCACAAAGACGGCGCCCGGAAGCTTCTCCATCTCCGTGAGCCCCGCAAAGTTGCGCCTGAGCTTCTGGTACTCGCGGTTCAGCGCGAACCAATCCTTGCCGGTCTTCTCCTCCTCGGGGGTCTCCTCGACCCTGCGGGCCAGGCCCGTGAAGTACTGGATGCGCGGCAGGATGGTCTGAAAGTTGGTCAGCATGCCGCCGATGTAGCGCTCGGCCACGTACGGCTGGCCGCTTCTTATGGCCTGCTCGGCCAGGGGTATCTGGGCCTGCTTCTTGGTGCCAACGAAAAGGACTTCCTTGTTCGCCTCGGCGACGCCGCGCACGAACTTGAGCGCACGCTCCAGCAGCGTGATCGTCTGGTCAAGGTCGATGATGTGAACGCCGGTCCGCTGCGCAAAGATGTAGCGCTTCATCTTGGGGTTCCAGCGCTTGGCCTGATGGCCGAAGTGGACCCCAGCCTCGAGCAGGTCCCGTATGCCCACGCGATCGGTTGTGCCTTCCATGCTCTTTACCTCTCTTTGGTGGTTGACATCCTCCGCCCGCGCCTCGCAATCCGCTCGCGTTCTGCTAAGGGACCACCACCCGGGTCTCAAAGACCTCCGGCGGGCGTGCGTGTTGAGCGACGACGGTGCCTGACCGCCGTCCAAACCTTGAAGATACTAGCACAAGGGGGGCGATGCATCTAGGAAACGCGCCCCGCTTGCCCCCTACGGGACCTGGACGCCCTCGAAGAGGGACCGGCGCAGCCACCTCAGCGAACCCTCAAGATCTGAGAGATGCTGCCGTCCGTCAGTCCAAGAGCGCCGCCCATCTCGCGCAGCGTGAGCCCCTCGAGTAGTAGAAGGTAGTGATGATTGGCACTTTCTCCCCAAGGTCCTGTACCGCGCGGACGAACGACGCCCGCCGTTCGGACCTCTCGACGGCCCGTTCTGGGTCCGCCGCGAGGTGGTCCACCACGAGCTCGTGCAGCCTGTCCTCGACGTGCCAGCCGTCCACGGCCTCCAGCGACCCCACCCTGGAGCGCGAAATTGTCTCCAGAACGGGCCGGCGGTCCGCAAGAGTCACCCTAGCGTCGTCGCAAATTCGGGCTCCGTCGGAGACCGGCCGTAGCGCTCCGCGAGCCCGCATCGGACGCGCTCCACCCGCTGGGCGCGAAGGCGGGCCGTGCGGGGAGGTGGGTCGCTCTTGCGCAGCTTGGCAAGGATGGGACCACCGGATCCTCAAGATCGCGTACGTTTCGAACTCGGCGGGCCGGGACGGGTCGCAAGCCTCGACGGCCACCAGGAACCTGCACAAACCCAGGAGGCCTCATCCTTCCTGTCGAGCGGCCCGGTCGACCGGGCGCAGACCCTGCCCGCCACGTACCGCGCGAGCGACGAGTAGTTGGCGACGAGCCTGTCGCCCAGCGCCGTCACCTCCCGTTGCGCCGCCCGGCACTCGGCGGGGCAGGTATCCCTACTGCCGCCCTTTCTTTGGCGCGAAGGTTCCGCGTCCAGGGTAACCCCAGCGTCCGCCGCCTCACCGGACCGGCCGCTGCGCAAAGTTGCCCGCCGCGTCGTTGCCCGCCGCGTCGCGCGCGACGTAACCATTTGGATCCAACACGGCGATAGAGCTCAGGACGGTCCGCATCTCCACCCCCGTCCGGCCGACGACCACGTCCGCTCCCAAGGATCGGCAGTACACCCCCCGCAGCACCTCAGCCTCGTCTTCCGGCAGCCCGGTCGGTGGCTCCGGTGTCTCAGGCTCCTGCAAGGCTACTTGCGTCGGCTGCAGGCCTGGCGGAACCGCGCCCTCTTCGTGCTCCGTAAGACCCATCACGGCTTCCAGGAACTCCGGCGTACCCCAGAGAACTCCCGCTCCATCGGCGAACAGCATATTGGAACCGCGACCCTCGGGTGACCCCGGCGGTCCGGGGACGCCCCAGACCTCCCGTCCTGCAATTAGGGCGTGGCACGCGGTTATGAGGGACGCGATTGTGAGGGCGCCGCCGCTCTTTTCCGGCGCCTCGACGACCACGACGACGTTCGAAGGGCCGGCGATGGCCCTGTTGCGCGCCGGGAACCTCCAGGCAAGCGGCGCCTCCCCGAAGAAGTACTCGGAGACGGGCGCCCCGAGGGCCTCCACCCGCCGGAAGAGGTCCCGGTTGGATCTCGGGTGAACGACGATCCTCCCTCATCCACACGGTAAGCAGGGGGCCTCGGGGGGCCTCGACGCGACGGCGGACGCACGGTGGGGGCCCACGGGCGTCACGAACGCCGCAAGACGCGGCGAAGGGGCGGTGAAGAAGCGTGGGGAGGCCCGGCCTGCCGGCGCGGGCGCCTAGGGGGCGGCCGACGGCCCCGGTGGAGGCGCATACCGGCTAGCGCGATTGGCATCGGCGGGGCAGGGCCACCCGCGCCAGCGTCATGTGGCCCTGCGCATTCTTATGCACCCCCACTACAGATTGTGGTCAACCCGGAACGCCACGAAGTTGGATCGCGGAGCCCATGGATCTTCGGAGTGCCTCGTATTCGAGATCCCGCATACGGACTTCGGAGAATGATCCTTCCACGCACTTCGGTGGATAGGGCAAGTTAGGACATAAACCCCGTCACACCGGGATGCCGCGAGGGTGGCGGGTCTCGCTGGGATTCCGATGAGACTCGGAGCCTGGATCGCCAGAAGGGCGCGGTGGTTCGGCACGT
>CADCUZ010000075.1:2059-10747 GCA_902806015.1 uncultured Rubrobacteraceae bacterium | reverse complement strand
CAAGTTCGCCGTACCGGTCGTCGCCCTCGCGGCACTGTACTTTACGCTTTCGGGCGGCCAGACGATCGTGATCTTGCTCTTGCTCGGCTACAGCCTCGTCACGCAGCTCTTCCCGTCCCTGATCTTCAGCCTCATGCCGAACAACTTCGTGACCAAGTACGGGGCCGGGGCCGGCATCGTGGTAGGGGTGTTGCTGGTAGCTTATATTACCATCGCCGGGTCCACCATCGGTACGCTCTTCCCCTTCCTGCCGCAAGCGGTGCAGGACATCAACGTCGGGATCATCGCGTTGCTCGCCAACGTGGCGGTGATGGTGGTGGTGAGCCTCGCTACGCGGGGTGCGGCCGCGAAGGAGACACCCGAAGCCTCCGCCTGGGAGGAGCGGGATCGGGACCCGGACCAGCAGCCGGCCGGCAGGAGAGAAGCCTAGAAGATGCACGCCGACTGTATCTTCGTCGACGGGGAAGTGGTGACGGTCAGCCCCGAGGACGAGGTCTTAGGGGCGGTCGCCGTGAGGGGTAACGAGATCTGCGCCGTAGGAACCACGCAGGAGATCCTGAGGCTGCAGGGCCCCGAGACACGGGTCGTGGACCTGCGGGGCAACTCCCTGCTGCCCGGTTTTATTGACTCCCATCTGCACATGCTGATGTACGGCACGGACCGTCTTGGGGTGGACTGCAAGAGCGGCGTACGCGAAATGGCCGACATAACGTCACGACTGGCCCGCCGCGCTGAGGAGACACCCCCCGAAAGCTGGGTCCGGGGATGGGGCTACAATCACCAGAAACTGGCGGAGAACCGTCATCCTACGCGCGAGGATCTGGACCAGGTCTCGCAGGAGCATCCCATGATCGTGGTGCGCACCTGCAATCACATTTGCGCCGTGAACTCGCGGGCGCTGGAGGTGCTTGGGATCACGCGGGACACCCCGGACCCCGAGGGAGGGACGATCGTCCGCGACGAGAATGGCGAGCCCACGGGCGTGCTAAAGGAGACGGCGCACATGACGGCCTTCGAGGCGTCTAGGTATTCGCCTTCGGAGATGCTCGAGGCGCTGTCCATAGCCAACCGCGAGTTCCTACGTCTGGGCATCACTACCGTCCACGAGGCTGGCGGCTACGGGCCCGAGCAGATGCGCATCATGTATAGGGCCGTGGCAGCCGGTCTCGTCAAGGTGCGCATCTACGCGATAGTTTGTTCTCTGAACCGCTCTGAGGATTTCGTCCGGCACGCGATCGACGCCGGATTGGTAAACGGGATGGGGGACGAGCGGTTCAGGATCGGTCCGGCCAAGATTTTCACGGACGGCTCGAGCAGCGGCCCCACGTGCGCGACGCGCGAACCCTACACCAGCGACCCGAACGATTACGGCATCTTGTACTATACGCAGGAGCAAATAGACGAAATCCTCGGTGAGGCCCACCGCAACGGGTTCCAGATCACGGCCCACGCCATCGGAGATCGGGCCGTCGAGATGGTCATAAACTGCATAGATAAGGCACTCCGCGAACACCCGCGCGAGGACCATCGCCACCGCATCGAGCATGCCGGGATGGTGCCGCACGACTTGATGGAGAAGGTCGAGCGACTTGGGATCATCCCGATACCAAACCCGGCCTTCTTCTACGAGTTCGGCGAGGGGTACATAAAGAACTACGGCGAACGCGTCGAACACATGTTCCCGATGGCTGAATACCTGGACCGGGGAATCATCGCCGCCGCCGGTTCGGACACACCCGTTACCGTTGCAAATCCGCTCCGGGGCATCTACTGCGCCGTCACCCGCAACACCGAGTCCGCCGTTCCGGTGGGGGAGAGCCAAAAAATTTCGGTCCTGGAAGCCGTCCGCGCCTTTACCTACAACGGCGCCTACGCCAGCTTCGAGGAGGAGCGCAAGGGCAGCATAGAGGTCGGGAAGCTGGCCGATCTCGTCGTGCTCGACGGTTCGATCCTGTCTTCGAGCCCGGAGGAGATCCTTTCCCTGAAGCCCGTGCTAACCATGATAAACGGCGAGGCAGTGTTCAGAGGCGAAAGCGACCGTGCTCCCGAGCGACGCGGCGATCGCGCTCCTGCGGCGGATACCGCAGACTAAAACCCTAAACCGCCTTCGACGACGTCTTCGTCAGCGCCGAGTCGGTGGCCGACAATGAACATCCGCACGGATCATGCTGAGCCACTCAAACCGACGCATAGGTCAAAAGCGGCGAATCGGGCGCAGATCACGTTGCCCGAGGGGCTGGCGGCTGTTGGTCGGCACGATGTGTTCACGCGCGGCGGTAGGTACGCGCATTGGCGCCGCCTCGTGTGCCCGTCGATACCCCCGTGTCAAGGATTTTTGAAGGTCGGTACCTCTTACCCGTCTACTACTGTGACCCCGAGGTGCGCTACCCCGGCGGCGTGGCCCCCTGACACGTGGCCCCTGACACCCAGGCGCGGTTGCGCCGGGGCCACGCTGGCCCTTAAATGTGTAGTAGGGAAAGAAGGCGGGAAAAGGAGCGACGCATGGCCGAGGCGACGACGACCACGAACGCCGGCTACGACTTCACGGGGGACCTGATCGAGGCCTGCTCGTGCTTCGCGCCCTGCCCGTGCTGGGTCGCCGACGACCCGGACGGCGGCGCGTGTTGGAGCTTCACCGGCTACTACGTCCGCTCGGGCACCGCGCGGGGTGTGGACATCTCGAACCTGAGCCTCATCAGCCTCGTCCAGATCCCCGGCCACGTCCACGACGGCAACTGGCGCGAGGTCCTGTTCGTCAGCGACAATGCCACCGACGAGCAGCACGAGGCCCTCCTGGACGCCTTCCAAGGCCGCCTCGGCGGGCCTCTCGCAGACCTGGCGGCCCTCATCGGGGAGCGGGTCGCAACCTACCGGGTGCCGATCGAGTACACCATCGAGCACGGCCGAGGAGCCGTGCGCGTCGCCCATCCGAGCGGCGAGGGCTACGCGATAGACACCGCCATGGAGCCTTACCGTGGCCCCGACGGCGAGCCCACCCGCCTGTTCAACAGCGCTTGGAGCACCATCCCGGGCAACGAGGCCCTCCTCGGCAAGGCGAGCCACAACAACATCTCGGTGCCCGAGCACGACATGGTCTGGTCCTACGAGGGCCGCAACTCTATCCAGGGCCTCGACTTCCACATGGTCCATGCCCCGGGTCCCGGCGGCCCCGAGGAGGCCGCCGGCCTCGCCGCCGACGACATCATAGACGACGAGTAGGCCCGCGGTTCGTTGGGTTCCCCGCTAGACATCAGGAGGGGCGCCGCCTTGGCAGGCGCCCTGCTCGTGGTGCTTTTGCTCGCGGCCGTGGCCGTCTCCAGCCGCTCGCCGCAGTGGACGGCCGTCTTTGCGGGGGGGCTTCTCTTGGCGGCGGGCTTCGTGGTCATGGCCCCGTGCCAGCTCCAAATGTCCGCCGCGCTGACGGTCGTCCTGCGCAACCTGGCGGCAAAGAAGACGGAGGCTTCTGGCGCGGGGACGGTCAGGCGCTCGGCGGCGCTCTTCGCGCTCGGCTACGTGCTGTTCTACCTCCCGGTGGCGGGCGCTCTGGGCGGGGCGGCGTGGCTGCTGGGTCGGTACTCGTGGGTGTTGACGGTCGCGGGCGGCTTGCTGGCGATCTTGCTCGGGCTGGCGGCTCTGGGTGTTTTGCGCGGGTCGCGGCTGTCGCGGTGTCGGGGGCCGTTGTGGTTGCTCCGGTCCGGTAGGGCCTCGTTCCAAAAGCCGTTTCGGGCGGGGATCGCCTTCGGCCAGTATTGCGCGTCGTGCTGCGGGCCGTACCTGTACGCGCTAGTGGTGCTGGCTGGCGCGACTGGGAGCTTCGCCTTGGGCGTGGGCCTGGTGATGCTCTACGCGGCGACGATGGTAATACCGTTCCTCTTGCCGGCCCTGCTCGCGCCGGAGTCCTACTCGGCGCTATCCAGGCGCCTCTCAGACCTCTTGCCTCGGCTCGACGAGGCGACGGGCCTCGTGCTGGTGGGGATGGGGCTCATCCTCTTGCCCGTGGCGGTTCTTGCGGCGGGGGTCTAGCTTTGGGCGTTCTGCTGCTGCACGGAGACGTCGCCCACCCGGAAGAGCTCTCCGGCGCCCTGTCGTCTTGGCACTGGGAGCCGACGGTTCTTCTCGGGCTCCTAGCGGCGATCCTCGGCTACGGCCTGCTCGCGTGGCGGCTGTGGCGGGCCTCCGGGCGTTTCGACGGGCGGGCCGCGGCCGCCTGGGCCCTCGGGCTGCTGGCCATCTTCGCGGCTCTCCAGTCGCCGCTGGACGCGGTGGCCGGGGAGAGACTCCTCTTGGCGCACATGCTCCAGCACGGGCTGCTCATGAGCGTGGCCCCGCCGCTGCTTCTTCTTGGTCTGTACCCGAGGCTGGTGGTGCCATTCACCCGCCCGGTCGTGAGGCCGCTCCTGCGCAACCGCCGGACGCACGCCCTGCTGCGTGTTGCCTCGATGCCGGCGCTCGCGCTCGGGGCGTGGCTGGCCGTCTTGTACGCCTGGCACGTGCCGGCGTTGTACGAGTTGGCGTTGAGGAACGAGACGGTCCACGTCGTCGAGCACCTGTTCTTCGTGAACGTCGGGTTGCTGTTCTGGCTGCCGGTGATCCAGCCGGTGCCCGCCCTCGTGCGGATGAACCCGCCCGCGAAGCTGGCGTACCTGGCGGCGGGGCAGGTAGGGACGGCCTACCTGGCGGCGGCACTGATCTGGGGTCCTCTGCTGTACCCGTTTTACGACGCCTCGCGGGCCCTCTGGGGACTGTCCACGGCCGCGGATCAGCGGATCGCCGGGCTGACGATGATGGTCGTGGACATGCTCGTGGCGCTGAGCGCGGCGGGCTGGATCGTATCCCGGGCCCTGACGACGGCGGAGCGCCGGGAGCATCGGGAACGCGCGAGTAGCTCGAAGCTCTCGCCGGCGGCCGAGCGGGAGGGGGGGACGTGGCGCGTTACCTGAAAAGGGCGAGCGAGGGCGTAGGATCGACGGGCGCGGAGGTGCGGCGGCGGGTACTGGAGATCCTGGAGGACGTAGAGGAGCGCGGCGAGGAGGCCGTGCGCGAGTACTCGCGGAGGTTCGACGGGTGGAACCCGGAGAGCTTCCGGCTCTCGGAGGAGCAGATCGAACAGGCGTGCGCGACGGTCGACGAGGACCTCAGGCGCCACCTAGACCTCGCCGCCTCCCAGGTGCGCGGCTTCGCCGAGGCGCAGCTCGAAACGATGCTACCGCTCGACGTCGAGGTCGGGGAGGGGGTGACGCTCGGGCACCGGCACGTGCCCGTAAGCTCGGTGGGCGCCTACGTGCCGGGGGGCGCTACAAGCTCGTCTCCTCGGCGCTGATGAGCGTGCTGACCGCCAGGGTCGCGGGGGTCGATCAGGTGGTTTCGATGAGCGCTCCAGGCGGCGAGTTCGGGGTCCACGCCCCGACGATCTACGCGATGGGGCTCGCCGGCGCCGAGGAGATCTACGCCCTGGGCGGCGTGCAGGCGATGGCGGCGATGGCCTTCGGGGCGGTCGAGGGCCTGGAGCCGGTGGATATGCTCGTCGGGGCGGGCAACGCCTACGTCGCCGAGGCCAAGCGCCAGCTCTTTGGCAGGGTCGGCATAGACCTGCTCGCGGGCCCCACCGAGATCCTGGTAATCGCCGACGAGTCCGCCCGCCCTCGCGTCGTCGCCGTCGACCTCCTCGGACAGGCCGAGCACGGCCCCACCTCCCCGGCGGTGCTCGTGACCACCTCCCGGAAGCTCGGGGAGCTCGTCCTAGGCGAGGTGGAGGACCTGTTGAAGGATTGGCCCGCCGCCGACGTTGTGGGCGAGGCCTGGCGGGACTTCGGGGCCGTCGTGGTTGCGGAGCACGCGGAGGAGGCCATCGCTCTCTCCGACGGGTTCGCCCCCGAGCACCTGGAATTGCAGGTGGAGGACGCGGCCCCCTACGAGGTGGGGCTGAAGAACTACGGCTCGCTGTTCGTGGGCGAGGAGACGACGGTACCGTTCGGCGACAAGGCGGTCGGCACCAACCACACGCTGCCCACGAGCGGGGCGGCCCGCTACACCGGCGGGTTGTGGGTCGGGAAGTTCTTGAAGACGCTCACCTACCAGCGGCTCACCGAGGAGGCGAGCCGGCGAATGGCGGTGGCCTCGGGCGCTATCTCTCGCGCCGAGGGCCTGCCGGGGCACGCGATCTCGTCCGAGATAAGGCTGAAGATCGGGCAGTACCCCAGGGCCAGCGAGACGGACGCCGCAGGGAGACCATGACAACCGCCAGGGTCGCCGTCGTGGGCGCGGGCCCGGGTGGCCTCGCCGCTGCCCTTCGCCTCAAGGAACGCGCCGGCGACCAGATCGAGGTGCTCCTCTTCGAGAAGGAGGCCATGGCCGAGTACCTTCCGGGGACCATCTCCGTTTTTATTGGACAGACAACTCGGGAGCGGTGGCGCCGACGACTCAACCCTGGAGGCCTAAAGGTGCGATTCGGGGAGGCTGATGAGGTCTCAGGGGGCGGCGTGGGGATCGAGGGCGAGTGGGTGGAGGCCGACGCGGTCGTCGCCTCTCCGGGCCTGGCCCTCGCCCCCGGGAGGGTACCCGACGCCCCGAACGTCCACACCTTCTGGGACCCGGAAGGCGCGGAGAGGGCTTCCGAAGCCGCCCGGGGGCTTCGGGGCGGGGCCGTCGCGGTCGTCGTTTCCTCCCTACCCTACCGCTGCCCCCCGGCGCCCTACGGGGCGGCGATGGAGCTCGCGGCGTACTACCGGCGGGAAGGACGCGACGCACGGTTGGTGCTCACCACGCCCGAGGAGGTCCCGCTGGCCTCGATCGGGGGCGGTGTGCCGGAATTTCTGAGGAGCTCCTGCGCCGCCGTCGGGGTGGGGATCCTCAACGGCTTCGAGCCGGACCTCCCCAGGCTCGAGAACGGCCGGCTGTGCTCTAGGGGTGGGGTCGAGGTGGGCTGCGACCTGGCGTTCGTGGTGCCACCGCACGAAAGGTCGCCGCTCCTCGCGCGGCTCCCCGGCGAAGGCCCGCTGGCGCCGGTCTCGCCGCGCTTCGAGAGCGCGTGGCCAAACCTCTTCGTGGTGGGCGACGCCGCGATGGTTCCGCTACCCCGGGCGGCGGACGTTGCCGCGGCTGGAGGCCGGACCGCCGCCGACGCCGCGCTGGAGGGCCTCGGCCTCTCTGGGAGACGCGAGCCGCACCCCCCGGCGCCCGAGTGCTATGTGCCGCACGGTGGAGGTTCCTATAGCAGGATCTCGCTGCGCTACCCCGACGGTCTGCCGCCGCGAGCGAGGCCGCAGATCACGCTCGAAGGTCCGTCTGAGCGCCTCGCGGCCGGCTTCGAAGCGTCCTTTGACCGCTGGCTCGCTTCATGGTGAGACCGGGTATGTAAAAACGACCACCTCCCCCCTCGTTCACCGCTCTGTACCCTCGGAGCGCCCCGACGACGGCCCCCCTCCGGAGCGCGAACGCGAGCTTTTCGACCGCCAGGCAGCGGCCTTGGGGCTAGCGGGTGGGATCCTCTCCGTTACCGCCGGCGCGGCGAGTTGCCCGAAGCGCGCTCGGAGTTGGCGTAGGCGGCGTCGCGGATGAACCCGGACAGACCGGGGCTACGCTCGTCGTAGTGGGCTCGAAATCGATCGTCGCTGACGTACATCCCGCCCAGCCCGCGATGGGTTTCGTGCCCGCAGTCGTAGAACCAGCGGTCGATATGTTGGCGGTGCGCCTCCGCGGCGTCCATCGCCCGCTCGCTTTCCGATGCCGCTCCCGACTCGAAGGCGGCGGCCAGGTTCTTCTCTATCTCCTCCTGCTCGGCCTTAATCCTCGTCCAATCTTCTTTGGTGTAGCCGCCGACGCGGCGCCGAGACTGCCGGTAGGCTTCGGTGTTGCCCCAGCGTTGCTTTACCTCCTTTTCGTGGTTTTCGGGCTCGAAGTCGCCGAAGACCTCCAGCCTCTCCTCCGGCGTCAGCTTGATGTACATCTCCCGTGCCTCCATCTCGTGGTCTATCGCCGCGACCATCTTGTGCAACCGCCCGATCCTCTCGGTCAGCAGCCTGCGCTGGCGGCGCAGGTGCCCGACCGCATCGGTGCGCGGATCGTCCAAGATGGTCGCGATCTCTTCTAGGGCAAGCCCGAGCTCCCGGTAGAACAGGATCTGCTGCAGCCTTTGCAGGTCGGACTCTCCGTAGATCCGGTAGCCGGCCTCGCTACGTCCGCTGGGCGACAACAGGCAGATCTCGTCGTAATGGTGCAGCGTCTTTATCGTCACACCGGCCAGATTCGCGACCTTGCCGACCGAGTAGCCCACGGCTCACCTCCTTATGGGCCAAACTGTAAAGCCTCCCGTAGGGTCAGGGTCAAGGAAGATAAGCAGATATATCGAGCGATCGAGGAACAGATCCCACTGTAACGCGGCGTGTCTGCCGCTCTCCGACGCGCTCCTTGGCCGCACCCCAATCCGGTGGGACGGACGATCCCTGCGCCTGCCGCCAGACGAACTTGGTTTGCCCCATCTCCGTCGCGGTGTACTCCTTATCGCTGTCTCGGGAGAAGCGAAGGACTTCCATGGCAGGGCCGGCGGCATAACGGTGCTCCTCCCATTCGGTTGCCCAAGGCGTTCATGGTGCCACATACCAAAAACGTTTGGCACGTCCCCTAAGCGGATGGTCTTTGAGCTTCCTCGGCGAACTCCTTAGAACCCCCTCAAGGCGAAGTTCCGAGAGT
>CADCUZ010000075.1:0-2049 GCA_902806015.1 uncultured Rubrobacteraceae bacterium | reverse complement strand
AAACGTTCTATCTGGATCTCGCGGCGAAGCTGTCGGCATCGTCGATCATCGACATCGGATGCGGTACCGGGCTACTGACCTGTGAGTTGGCCAAACGCTGTCACCGGGTGATAGGCGTGGACCCGTCGAACGCGATGCTAGCCCTTGCTCGGCGCCGTGCTTGCGGTGGACAGGTGGAATGGTTCGAAGGAGACGCGCTGGAAGCGACGCAACGGCGGTCACTCCACCAAGTAACGCCGGACAACCTCCTCGTCCCAGCTAATGCCGATCCCGGGCGCGTCTGGGGCCCGAGCGTGTCCGTCCTCCACTTTCAGGGGCACCTCCAGGATTGGGTTCGCACAGTCCGCGTACTCTAGCCAATGGCTCGTCGGGGCTACTGCCAGGAGGTGCGCGCTGATCTCCGGGAACAGGTGGCTGGAGAGCGGAAGACCGGCCGCCTCCGCCAGCGCTGCAGCCCTGAGCCACCCCGTGACCCCGCCGATCTTCAAGGCGTCGGCCATCGCGTAGTCCGAGACGCCTGCCTCTACGCTCTTGGCCATGCCGTGAGGTCCCCACCAGTTCTCGCCGACCTGGATCGGGGTCTTCGCTTCGCGCCGGAGGCGTGCGTGGCCGGAGTAGTCGTCGGCGCGGGTGGGCTCCTCTATCCAGTAGAGGCCCTCGCCCTCCAAAGCCGCAGCGCGGCTCTCGGTCTCCGCGACCGAGAGCGACTGGTTGTAGTCCGACATAAGCGCGATGTCCTCGTTAACCGAGCCCCTGACCGCCCGGACCACCTCCAAGTCCGTCTCAATCTCGGGATAGCCCAGCCTGACCTCGATCGCCCCGAACCCGGACACGGCCAACGCGGGTGCTTCCTCGGCCGCGCGCTCGGCGCCGATCACGCCCAGCCCGCAGCTGTTGTAGGCGGGGACCCCGCGCGGCTCGCCGCCCAACAAGCTCGCCAAGGGCAGCCCGCAAGCCTTCGCCAGGGCGTCCCAGGCGGCCGTGTCGATGCCGGCCGTTGCCATGGCCGTAAGCCCCTGCGGACCAGGAGCCGGAACGTCTTTTGCAGCTTGCCCTCTGTGGCCACGGGGGCGAGGGGGTCACCCTCGATCAGGGGCGCCAGGTTCGAGAGCAGCTTGGCCACCGGCTCGAGCACCAAGGGCGTGGGGCAAAAGAGGTAGCTGCTTCCGGTGATCCCTTCCTCGGTCAGGAGGTCGACGAGGACCATCGCCGCCGTGCCGACCTCGCCGCTGCCGGTTTTCAAGGGTCGGCGCATCGGCACGTCGACCGCGCGAACGTCCAGACCGCGGACGGTCAATTGGGGGTTGGGGTTCATACGTTACTCCCTTCGGGGTCAAGCTTTTGGGGATATCGACGCCGCGGGTTGGCCGCCGGACACCCCGCGACGGTGCGTGGCCGGAGTGGCACCCTTGCCGCTCATTCGATGGCGGCGCTCAGGAACCGACTGTTGCCTCGACGCTGCCCAGCCGCTCCGCCGTCACGCGCACGATATCTCTCCCTCCGCGGCGCGCAAGCTGGCCACCTCACCCTGCACGGCCTGGGGTGGAGCCGAAAGAGCTCAAGATCGGGGGTGCAAGGTCTAGGGTTCCTGCCCTGGGTGTGGGAGGTGGCGGGAGCCGTCATGGCGGCGAACTGCAGCACCGAAGAGTAGCGGTTTCGGCCCTACTCCTTGCCTCTATTCATTGGACTGCCTAGATGGGGTGGTCTCGCAAGCTCACGATAGTAAGGAGCACAAGAACTACGCACAATAGGTGATGCGCCTGACCGCGCCCCGCGGTTATGATACCGAACGAGAGGCCGAGCCACAGGGAAGGGAGCGGTGCCGTGCATGCACGCATGACCTACACCAAGTTGCACCCATCTAACGTCGACGAAGCGAGGGACTTCTACAATAGCGAGGAAGTCTCCGGCGCAATGCGTCAGCAGCAAGGGTACCGCTTCAACTACCTCCTGGAGTCCGTCGATACCCCGGGTGAAGCCATCTCTATGACCGCTTGGGACAGCCGCGAAGACGCGGAAGCCTACGAACGGAGCGGGGTATACCAAAAA
>CADCUZ010000074.1 GCA_902806015.1 uncultured Rubrobacteraceae bacterium | reverse complement strand
GTTGCCGAGAACAAACCCTCTCGGCAACTCTAGGCTTCCGCCTTACGATTCTCGGAAATCCGTATCGGATAGGCGCTTCGGTAGGCGCAGCGTACATCCCCGCCCCTCGAGCGAAGCTAGGCCCGTACGGCTTCGTACAACATCTCCAAGAACCGCTCACGCGAGGCCTCCTCCACGACCTCTACGTTCGGCTCGTACTCGCTCACGCCCGCGATCCCCCGGTGGTGGACAACCGTCTGCCCCCTGCACCACTCCCCGCCCGTCTCCACGGCCACGAAGCGGCGCTCGGTCCTCCTCGCGACCCCAGAGTCGAGGGCGACGGCCATCGCTATCGCGTCCGCAAGCTCGAACCCTCCGGCCCAGTCTTCAAGGACGACCCTCTGGATGTCGACGCAGAACTCCGCCAGGGGCGTGCCAACGCCCCGCAGCTCTGCCGCCTCCTCGGGCGCGAAGGAGGCGTGCTTGCGCGAGACGTCCAAGCCCACCATCTTGAGCGGCATGCCCGAGGAGAACACCACCTTGGCCGCCTCCGGGTCGGCCCACGCGTTGTACTCGGCCACAGCGGTCATGTTGCCGAGGTGGTCGCTGGATCCGCACATCATCACGCATCCCTTCACCTTGTCAGCGAACGAGGGGTCCCTGTGGAGGGCCATCGCCACGTTGGTCAGCGGCCCCAGCGTGACCAGCTCGACCTCGCCCGGATAGCGCCCCGCCATCTCGAGCAGGGCGTCTACGGCGTGCCCGGGTCGGGGCTTGCGACCGCGCAACGGTAAGCCTATATCGCCCATGCCGTCCTGGCCGTGGATGAACTGGGAGGTCTCCAGCGGAGCGAGCAGTGGGGCCTGCGCACCGCGGAACACGAGCGTGCGCCCCCCGAGTAGCTCCAGTGTGTAGAGGGCGTTCTGGACACCCTGGTCCACGGGAACGTTGCCGGCCACAACCGTGATCGCCTCGACCCGGACGCCCGGGTGCCTTAGGGCCATAACCAGCGCCACCGGGTCGTCAGTTGCGGTATCGGTGTCTACCAGAAGGCGGCGCAGCCCTCTCCTCCTTCTCCGTATGGTCGACTCATCGAGGCATCCTAGGGCATAACCGGTCCACGCACAGCTCACATATCGGAGGCCGCTCGGTCGGCACTCTATTCAGCGGAGTGCGTGGAAAGGGTGTTCTACGAACTTCGGAAGTGTCTTGGGCCGGTGGCCCCTATGCTTGAGTCGTCTCCGTGCTGAGGGAGACTTCCATCGCTTTGGTGAGCGCAAGGTAAATCGGGCAGCGCTCCCGCCAAGCCTCGTAGACCTTCTGCACCTCGCTTTCACTATCGGGCGACTGTACGCGGATGTCGATGTTGATGACGGTTGTGGCCATGGTGGTGGCAATGATGTCCATGAGCGTGGCCCCGGCGTTCGCGGCGAAGCCGGCCCCGGCCCCGGGCTGCACCTTCGCGAAGGGCACCACCACCTGCGTGACGACCGAGCTGATCTCGACCGAAACCGTGCGGGTTCAGCAGCCGGGCACGGCCTACTGTTCCTCCACCGGGGGACAGGTGCCCACGTACCTGGATTACCGGCGAGACACCTTCGGGGAAACGACCACAACCTACAAAGCGAAGAGCAACACCGTCATAAGCACCGCGTACCGTGTGTACCAAACGGACACGCTTCTGGGCGTTTCCAACGACTGCCCCAATTAGCGGGACCCCTTCGCGGTCCCCGCGTCTCGGGCCAGGGCTCACAGCGACCCCGGCCCTCCTTCACGCCCCTATCCACCCAACCTCGTGGAAGGGGCGTTCCTCGAACTTCGCCTGTAGGGGGTACTGAGAAGTTCGCTTGGCTCGATCGTATGCCCCTAAACCTCAACAGCTCGACCGAGGCGGCGGGTGCGGCGTGGGCGCTTGCCGATCTTCGGAAATCTCTAATCCTCGGCAAAGGCGTCTCACATCTTGCTGGCCTATACACGGACCAAGAGACCGAAAACGGAGGGTGCCTTGGCCGTCGAATCCGGAAACGTTCCCGAACCCCCGGAGGATGCGAGCATCTTCGTCGAGTACGTGGAGCGGCGCGAGACCGAGGAAGCAACCTACGAGGAAGCGTGGCAGATCGTGAACGAGAGAATCCTCGAAGGCTGGAATCTTCGGGGCATGGAGAAGCCTCCTGCCGGCGACGGCGTCGAGCTGCTGTGGGACTCGTCCGACTGTCGGCGCCGGCAAGGGTGACCCGAAACGCGGGTCCGGGGCGGCCATGAGCGAGGAAGCGAACCGAGCGCGGGAACAAACAAGGGAAGAAGAGCAACTGGAGGACCGCCTAAGCCGGGCCCTCGGGATCGTCGCATCGGCGATGGGGCTGCTGCTGGTCGTCGTCGGTGGCCTGAGCCCGAACTACGCGGGATCCACCGGCGGGATAGGGCTGGTGTTCGGGGCGTTGGGTTACTTGCTGGGGGCCCGCCGGCTCGGGGGCGCCGTTGTGGTCGTGTCCGTGGCGGAGATCGCGATCGGGCTCCTCACCTAGGCTTCGGGGGTCTCGCATCCCTCGCGCGTCGGCTATCCTACCCTTGCCGCATACGGGAGGGTGGAAAACTGCAGCAGTTGCTCGCAAACGCCGCGGAGGTGCTCAGGGTCCTTGGCGGCGGCCTGCGCAGCGTGGCGCCGGTCATAGGGATACTGCTCGTCTTCCAGTTCGTCGTGCTGCGCCAGCCGCTCGAGAACTGGCGGGAGGTAGCGGTCGGGCTCGCGCTCACCGTCGTCGGGCTCGTGGTCTTCCTCAAGGGCCTCGAGGTGGGCCTGACGCCGCTCGGGGAAGCCGCCTCGGGGGCGCTCGCCCGGCGCGGCTCGCTCCCGCTCGTGGCGGCGTTCGGCGTCGCCCTGGGATACGGGGCGACCCTCGCGGAGCCCGCCCTGCGCATCCTGGCCGAGCGGGTCGAGGACCTCACCGGCGGCGCGCTGGGCGCCACCCTGTTCACGCAGACGGTCGCGGTGGGCGTGGCGCTCGGGATGGCCGTCGGCGCCTCGCGGTCCTCTCCCAACGGCTCGCGGACGGCGGCCGGGCGGCCCTCGTCTTCTGTGGGACGGTCGCGGCCGAAGCCTTCCGATGAGCCACGAGTGGACGGGGACGGGAGGCTCGGACCTCTTCACGGACGCCCGGCTCCTCGAGCTGCTCGACGTGAGCCCACCAGCATAGAGCCCCACGAGGGCGCACACGACGGGGCCGGGGTCCCGAAGGGCCCCGGCCTTTTCCGTGCCTGTAGAATGGCCCCGCGAGACAACTCCCCAAGCAATGCGAATCCTGCAAGAAGCAAATAGCCACTCTGGAGACTCGCGTCCTACCCGACGGCACCGAGAAGAGGGGCGCCGAGGTGACGTTCCGGGAGAGCGTCCAGGGGGTACAGTGTCGCCGGTGTTCGCGCTGACGGTTGGGCATCTCAACCACGGTGAAGCAGCCAACACTCTATGGGAGGGAACTCTTGGAAATCGGTTACAAGTTGATCGCGGAAGCCTACTCGCCGCAGGAGATGGTGCGCCAGGCCGTGCGCGCCGAAGAGGTGGGCTTCGACTTCGTCGAGATCAGCGACCACTTCCACCCATGGTTCGACAGCCAGGGCCACTCGGGCTTCGCCTGGTCGATCCTGGCGGCGATTGCCATGCGAACCGAGCGGATCGGGCTCGCCACCGGCGTCACCTGTCCCTTCGTCCGCTACCACCCGGCCGTGATCGCGCAGGCGGCGGCCACGACCGCGCTGCTCTCCGAGGGCCGCTTCACCCTCGGCGTCGGGGCCGGCGAGCGGCTCAACGAGCACGTCGTCGGACGGGGCTGGCCGGCGGTGGGGGTTCGCCACGAGATGTTCCGTGAGTCGCTGGAGATCATCCGGCTGCTGTGGTCTGGGGGCTACCACTCCTACGAGGGCAAGCACCTGACGCTGGAGGATGCGCGCGTCTTCGACCTGCCGCAGACGCCGCCCCCCATCGCGGTGGCGAGCGGCGGCCCCGCCTCGGCCCGCATCGCCGCCGAGTTCGGCGACGCGATCTTCGTCACGGAGCCCAGGACGGACATAACGCAGGCCTACGCCGCGGCGGGCGGCGACGGCCCGAGGTACGCCGAGGTGCCGCTCTCCTGGGCCCCAGACGAGGCGGAGGCCGCGAGGTCGGCGCGGGAGGCGTTCCGCTTCGGCCTCATGGGATGGAAGGTTCAGTCGGAGCTGCCCAACCCGGTCAACTTCGAGGATGCGACGGCCTTTATCACGGAAGACGACATGCGCGGGGTGTTCGGCGTCGGTCCCGACGCTTCCGTCCACCTCGCCGTCGCCCAGCAGTTCGTGGACGCCGGCTACGACCACCTAGCCCTGATCAACGCCGGCCCGGACCCCGAGGGGTTCTTCGGCTTCTTCGCCTCCGAACTTGCCGAGCCGCTGCGCGCACTGACGCCCTCCACCTGAAGATCTCCGACCGCAGTGGCCCGGTCCCATTATCGAGGACCCAGAGGACCGAGAGCGCGGAGGCCGCCGGGTACGAGGCGTCCCCGCGGCGAGTCCGCGGACGCCGTGTAGTATCTTGTACGGGTCGTCATTAGCCTAAACGTGTGATCCGGGGGACGTGGGCGGGAACGAACACGTCTCGGAGAGGTTCCGCAGGATGCTCGCGCTCTACCGCAAGCCCGACGGCTCAGAGTGGGGCGGCCAGGACCTGGAGAACGCCACCGGCGGGGCGGCGGCGGCGTGCTCGACCGGCCGGCGCTGGCACGGGCGGCCGTGCCCCCCTTCACCCGGATGCGGGCGTAGGCGTCCTCCGAACTTCGGGCCCTCCGAACTTCGGGCGTATGGTGTTCTGGGAAGTTGGCATAGGACCGGGGCTATGCTGAGCGGCCTTCTTATGTACAGGACGGGGAGGCTTCGTGGCCCGACGTACATAAGAACCGGATAATATCCTGCGAAGGTATTACGCCCCCTTGCGGACAAGCCAACCGGACCGGGGCAGGGCGCAAAAAGGGGGGGAGGTCAGAAGGGCCTCCGGTAGGGCTTGACGACATTCTCTAACTATGTTATAAACGTAAACAGCGATAGAAAGATAGGGATTTTGGGCATCAAGGAGCGCAGGCAGAGGCAGAAGCGGCAGCTGAGGGAGGGCATCCTCTCCGCGGCGCGCGAGATCGCCTCGACGGAGGGCTGGCAGGCGGTGACGATCCGCCGGATCGCCGCGCGGATCGAGTACAGCCCGCCGGTGATCTACGAGTACTTCGACTCCAAAGAGGACCTCCTCCTCGAGCTCGTGCGGATGGGTTACGCCGGGCAACTGGAGGCGGTCGAGTCTGCCGCCGAAGCGCCCGACGGGCCGGAAGAGGCCCTGCTCGGCATAGGCCGCGCGTGGCTGCGCTTCGCGTTCGATTCCCCCGACCTCTACCAGGCCATGTACGGCCTGGGGGGGGTGTCCTTCCCCATGACGGAACTCCGGAAGGAGGGCGAAAAGATAGCCGCGGTGATGGCGAAGGCGATAGGGGAGTTGATGGAAGAGCACGGGAAGGAGGCCGAGGACGTCTGGGGCAAGGTGACACTCCTGTGGGCCACGGCCCACGGCCTCGCGTCCCTCCACATGGTCGGCCGGATCCCCGGCGGCGAGGAGGAAACCAAGAGGCTGGTCGACCTGGCCGCGCGCGACTACCTGAAGGCCTGGATAGGGGGGTGATCGACCGCCCCCTTTTTTTGTCAGTTACTTAACTTAGTTGTAAATTTGTACAGCGTTAGAAAAGAGAGATCGCCGCAGACCTGTTGTCGGGAAGCTGGAAGTTCGTAGGGAGCACACAGAGCGATCCGCGCCGGATCGCCGGAGCAAGAGGAGGAAGTAAAGTGTTCATGAACCGCATTGTGTTTAGTCAAGAGGGCGAGATCCGTCCGGCCGCCGTGGTCGGGGTTGGCCTGGTCCTGTCGGCGGTCGCTTTCGCCATTAACACACTGGTCGCCAACGCGGCCCCGCCGGCCCTCGGGGCGCCGGGCGAGGTCTCCCAATTCGGCTTCGTGAAGGTGGTGCTGGCGACAGTCCCGGCGGTGCTGGGCAACGCCTTGGGCTTCTACATGTCCTACCGCTCCCACCATCCGCGGGCGCTCGTGAAGTTCCTCGCGCCCGCCGCCGGGTTCTACGTGGCGTTCATGGCCATACCCCTGTGGGGCCTGATTTCCGGCGGCACGCTCACCGCCTTCGCCGTCGGCTCCGCTCTCAACACGGTCGCCGTCGCCGTCGCGGTGCCCGCGCTGCTCGCCCTGCGACCGGGGCCGGAGTTCGCCACAGAACCCGTCCCGGACCATGCCGGCGAGCTTCTGGCAGAGACGGCGGTCAAGTAGGCACCCCGAAACGCGATCCTGAAGGGAGCGACGACGATGACGAAGAACACGGAGGCCAAAGCGGCCACGATGACCGAGATAGTGATGCCCCGTGAGGGCGGACCGGAGGTGCTCGAAACGCGTCGGCGCGCCCTGCCCGCTCCCGGGCCCGGGCAGGCCGTGGTGCGGGTAGAGGCGGCCGGCGTCGCCTTCTCCGAGGTGCAGATGCTAAGGGGCCGCTACTTCGGTCAGCCCAAGTTCCCCTTCGTCCCAGGCTACGACCTAGTGGGCGAGGTCGAGAGCGTAGGCGAGGGCGTCGATGGTGGGCTGCTCGGCAAGCGGGTGGCGGCGCTGACGGAGACCGGGGCCTGGGCCGAGCGCGTGGCGCTCGACGCGAAGGACCTCGCGGCGGTACCGGACGGCCTCGACCCCGCCGACGCGGCCGCGGCCGTAACCAACGGCGTGACCGCCTGGCAGATGCTCCACCGCGCCGCGAAGGTTCGCCCTGGGCAGACCGTGCTCGTGCACGGGGCCTCGGGGGGGGTGGGAACGCTGCTCGTGCAGCTCGCGCGGCTCACCGGTGCCAAGGTAATCGGGACCGCCTCGGCCCGCAAGCACGATTACGTGCGCGCTTTGGGCGCCGTGCCGGTCGACTACAGGGACGACGTGCCCGCGAGGGTGCGAGAGATCTCGCCTGGCGGGGTGGACGCAGTCTTCGACCACGTCGGCGGTCCGGGGCTCGTGGATTCCTACCGGATGCTCGGGCGGGGCGGGACGCTGGTCACCTACGGATCGGCCTCCACGCTTTCCGGTACGGGCCACTGGATCAAGCCCTACCTGCCGATCTTCGCCCGGGTCCTCCTTTGGAGCGCTATGCCCGACGGCAGGCGAGCGGCGTTCTACTACGTCAAGCGCTGGCCCAAGCTCTTCCAGGAGGACCTCTCGACGGTCCTCTCACTGCTGGCCAGCGGGAAGATCGAGGCGCACGCGGCCACCCGGATGCCGCTCGAAAAGGCGGCCGAAGCTCTCGGGCGCCTCGTCTCGGGTGGGTCAACCGGCAAGGTGGTGCTCTTGCCGGGTCCCGCCACGCGGCCGAGCTCCTAGAAATCGAGACCCGGATCGGGGGCCGAGGCGATGGGCGACCGAGACAAAGAGATCGCCCGCGGGCCTGCCGGCCTGGTCCAGAAACGGGCGATCTCGCGGGCCCTGGAGTACGTGCACGACAACCTGGCGGGCAACCTCTCGCTACAGGGGCTGGCGGGGGCGGCGGGCTACAGCCCCCACCACTTCGCGAGGCTGTTCAAGGAGGCGACCGGCCTCCCCCCGCACCGCTACGTCGTCTCGGTCATGGACAACCATAGCCGCTGCATCCTGGCTAGCGCCGTTACCCGAACGCAGGACCTCGCCTCCTACCTCTCGGTGCTCTACGCGGCGGTGGAGCGTTACGGCTCGCCCGAGGCGCTCGTCACGGACGGGGGCGGGGTGTTCAGGGCGAAGCAGGCGAGGGCTGTCTACGAGGCGCTGGGAATAGCCAAGCACGAGATCGAGCGCGGCAGGCCCTGGCAGAATTACGTCGAGTCGACCTTCAACGTGCAACGCTGCATGGCCGACTGGCACTTCGCGAAGGCCGAGGACTGGACCGAACTCACCCTGGCCCACGAGAGGTTCGTTGAGGACTACAACGGCCTACATCGATAGGATCGACCGCGTAAACCGGGACTGCTAAGACGAGCGTCGCAGAGGCGGAAAACACCCCGGTGGCGGCGGTGACGACAAAGACGATGACGGTGTGCCGGATGCCAAGGATAACTGCCCCAACACAGCCAACCACCGACAGACTGATACCGATGGCGACGGCAAAGGTGATGCGTGTGACGATTCCGCCATCAAGCCGCCGGACCCACCCCAGAACCCGCTCCGGTTGTCTAGTCGGTCTGATTAACTCGGCGAGTGGGCCGTAAGCCGATGACGGTACTTTCGAGAAGGACCAAAACGGAGGGATTACGTACTGAACAACGGCAACAGCTAGAGCGGCCAGCAAACTACCTTAGACGACGGGCGGGGGATCACAAGAGGAGTTCCTTGCCCGTTGTCGTCGTTGCTGCAGGAGTCTCCTTCGCTGGACCAGCCCTTATCTTCTTGCCCTTATTCACCGACTGCCCTTCCGGTGCGCCGTGACCGTAGCGAAGCTAGGCGGGGAGCCGAACGCATTCTTAGAAGGTGTGTGAGAATGCCGCTCACTTCCTGCCAAGCCGCTTGAGCATCAGCCGGATCATCGCTATCTTCATCCAACATTCGCTGGTTTGTATCTTCCGCTCGTAATCTTTGGCGAGGCGTCGGTTGCGGCAAATCCAGCCGATGCTCCGTTCCACTACCCAGCGCCTCGGAAGTACCTCGAACGTCGAACTCTCGGCACTGCGCTGCACGACCTCCAGTCGCCAGCCCGTCCACTCCTCACACCACTTCCTGAGCTTCTCACCCGCGTAGGCGCCGTCCGCCCAGACCAGCTCCATCCGGGGCAAAAGAGGAGCGAGTCCCGCCAGCAGCTCCCGCGCGCCGCGGTTGTCCGAAGTGTCCGCGGGCGTCACTCTCCCGGCGAGCAGTAAACCGGTAGTGTCTACCAGGAGGTGGCGCTTGCGACCTGGGACGTTCTTTCCCGAGTCGTAGCCCTTGGTGCCGCCGGACTCTTCCGCGACACGGACGCTTTGGCTGTCCACGATGGCCGCGGAGGGCTCCGGATCGCGGCCCTCTTTCTCCCTGGTGGCTCGACGCAACGCGACCAGGATACGCTGCCAGAGGCCATCGAGACGCCATCGTCTAAACCAATAGTACACGGTGCCCCACGGCGGGAAGTCGTGGGGCAAGAGCCGCCAGGCGCAGCCTCCCCGGATGACGTAGAAGATGGCGTCGAGGATCTCTCTGACGGGGTGCTCGCGCGGCCTGCCGCGAAGATTTTCGCCGGGCAGGTGCGGAGCGATGCAGTGCCATTCGGCGTCGGTGAGATCGGTCGGGTAGGAAGCTCGGGGTCTGTGCTCGTCAGCGTCGGCTAGTGAAGCGGTCATGGGTTGCGTCCTTCCGGGAGGCGATCGAGAAAGGAACACACGCAAAGACGGAGGGCCGGGTGTCTTGCCCGGCCCTCCACCGGATGTCTTGCGCTATGGGTACCTAGGCGCGGGCCGCCCCAGAATGCGAGCTTTTCGGCCCGCCTCCCTCATAGTGCGCGGGGGCGAAGCCCTCCAAGAACCTCGCGCTCGCCGAGATCGAGTATGGTCCTACAGGAGTGAGCTCGAACCGTCCGGTGCTCCCCGCCATCTCAACCGCCATCGTGCACCGTCACCGCGTAGCCGTCCGGGTCGACGAATGAGAAGGCGCGCCCGAACGGGCTGTCGAAGGGCTCCTGGGCTATTTCGACCCCGGATTCGCGCAGCGAGTCGTGGAGCTCTTGGGCATCGTCGCACCGCAGCCACAGCGCTACGCCCCAACCCAGCCTCTCCACCGCGTCGAGGTCCACCGCGGGCTCGCGCACCGCAAACGGTATCGGCTCGGTGGCGAAGACCACCGCACCCGGCGGGCTCTGCGGCGCCCGCTCCAGCCCTAACCCCTGCTCGTAGAACCGCGCGCTCGCCTCCAGATCCCGCACCTGCAGCGCCGCGAAGTCCGGTCCCAACACCCTGGCCATACGCCTCTCCTTTGCGCTAAACTTATCAGGACACGCATATAATATCAGGATGCTGATAATATTCAAGAGGCTTTTATGGAATCATTCGAGAAAAGCGCACAGGGGCCGCAGCGGTTGGGAAACAGTGTCGGCTACGAGCTCAAGAGGGTCCAGCACGATCTCAGGCTCGGCATGGACGCAGCGCTAAAGAAAGCAGACGTGACCACGCCGCAGTATGCTGCTCTAAGCGTGCTCGCCGAGGAGCCGGGGATCTCGAATGCCGCTCTCGCCAGGCGCTCGTTCGTCACGCCTCAGACCATGAACCAGATCCTCTCCAGGCTGGAGGCCGCCGGGCTCGTCGAGCGGCGGGCGCATCCTGAGCACGGGCGGGTACTACAGGCCTACCTGACCGGAGAAGGGGAGAATCTGCGCCGGGAGTGTGCGAGGCGGGTAGACGCCATCGAAGAGCGAATGGTCTCTAGGCTTTCGGAAGAGGAGAGGCTAACGCTCCTTCAGTTGCTTCGAAGATGCTCGGCGGCACTACGGCAAGAAGAAGACCGCGGTTAGTGAGTCGGCGCCACACGCCGCTGAGCCAAGCCCGGTCAAATTCTCACACACCCACTTAGAGGTGCTAACCGCTTGGCGCCGGGGTTCGAATATCTTGTGGTGCATTACGTTTTCTCTCTATGTCGCTTGCTTGACCGTAGCTCCGCTCGCGGGAGCATACTGACCAGAGGAGCCGCGGCGGTGGCATCCGGTCAGGTGCGTGTCGACCATGCCGGTGGCTTCCATCAAGGCGAAG
>CADCUZ010000073.1 GCA_902806015.1 uncultured Rubrobacteraceae bacterium | reverse complement strand
AGGTGCCGGGGTGCAACGGCTCGGGCGGCGGGGTCTCCTGCCACGTGGATCCCGGGGACCACTGGAACTGGAAAAAGTACATGCGTTGGGTGAAGTACCACAGGAGGGGTCTCTAGGGCGAACCGGGGAGGGCCGACTGCCAGGCTGAAGCCGGATGGACCAGGGCCCGCAGGGACCCTGGTGCGGGGACAGTCCCGGTTTTCCCCTGTCCGGCGCGGCCCGCCGGGATCTAGATTTTTGGGGTCCAGGGTTTACACTACCCTTCGGTATTGGCTAGACGAGGGACCCCTTGGCGACGTACACCTCCACCTACAAGAAAAACTTCACGAACGATTTCTTCGGCTCCCTGGCGACGTTCTACCGTCGCCGGTGGCTGCTCCGGTATTTTCTTCAGCGCCAGGTGACCCGCAGCTACAAGAAGTCGTACCTGGGGATGTCGTGGGCGTTGCTCAGCCCCTTCGTCTGGGTCTTCTTCCTCGCGCTCATCTTCTCTGAGTCGGTCGGGATCAGGGTTAGGGCGGTCGAGGGTCACTCCAACCTGAACTTCGGCCTCTACCTGTACTGCGGCATTCTGCCCTTTTTGACCTTCTCCGAGGCTATGAACAAGGGCATGAACAGCATCCGGGGGAGCTCGGGGTTGGTGCAGAGGGTCATCTTCCCTTTGGAGCTGCTGCCCTTCACCAGCGCCATGGCGTCCATGGTGGACAAGTTCTTCGGCGTGGGGGCGCTCCTGATCGTCGCGGCGCTGTTCGGCAGGGGCGTGCACGGAACCATCCTGCTGCTGCCACTCGTGGTGGTGCTCCAGACGGTGTTCGTCTTGGGGTTGACCTACATCATGGCCGTGCTGGGAACCTACCTTCCCGACCTCGGCGAGGTCATGCGGCCCGTCATCCGGGGCACGTTCTTCTTGACACCCATCCTCTGGCCGCCGGAGAGGTTGCCAGAGTCCGTTCGGTGGATCGTGGACTACAACCCGCTGGCTTACC
Source organism: uncultured Rubrobacteraceae bacterium (assembly GCA_902806015.1). The sequence continues at coordinate 36,667 of CADCUZ010000073.1, read as the reverse complement.
TCGTTAACGCGTACAGGGACCTGGTGCTTTTCGGCGAGCCGCTCGGCGGCCAGGCGACGCTGTACTTCACGCTGTTTTCCCTCGCCCTCCTCGTCGCGGGGTTCGCGCTGTTCGTCCGGACCAAGTGGGGGTTCGCGGACCGGCTATGACGTCCGTCGTGTCTCTAAAAGGGGTGGGAAAGCGCTACAGGATCTCCTCCAGCCGCTCCGCCTGGATCAAGGACCTGCTGCGTCCCGGCAAGGCCTCCAGCACCCACGAGTTCTGGGCCCTGGAGGACGTGGACCTGGAGGTGGAACGCGGCATCACTTTAGGCATCCTGGGCCGCAACGGGGCCGGGAAGAGCACGATGCTTCAGATCATCTCCGGCGTCCTGCAGCCTACGACCGGCGCGGTCGAGGTGAACGGACGGCTGACGGCCATCTTCGGGCTTGGGTCGGGGTTCAACCCCGAGTTCACGGGCCGCGACAACGTGATGCTAAACGGCCTGATTTTGGGCATAGACCGCCGGGATATGCTGGAGAGGTTCGACGAGATCGCGGACTTCGCGGACATCGGGGAGTTCATGGATCAGCCGATAAAGACCTACTCCAGCGGGATGAAGTCTCGCCTGGGCTTCGCCGTCGCTGTGAACGTGGAGCCGGAGATCCTGGTCCTGGACGAGGCCCTCTCCGCGGGTGATGCGGCCTTCAAGAAGAAGGCGCTGCAGAGGATGTACGATCTGCGCGACTCCGGCACGACGGTCCTCTTCGTCTCCCACAGCCTCGGGATGGTCAGGAAGTTCTGCACGGACGCGGTGCTGCTCCACAAGGGGCACATCGTCGCCGCCGGCGGCCCCGAGGAGGTTGTCGACGAGTACCGGGAACTCCTGGAGAGCTCCCAGGGCAAGAAAAACACGGCGCCCACTGACCGGGACCGGGAGATGGACTACGCGCTGGACCACGAGGACGAGGAGGACATGCCGGCCTTCCCGAACGGCTCCGACGGCAATGGCCGGCGGAACCGGGCCACGGGGGCTGCCGAGGTCTTGCGCGTCGAGCTTCTCGGCGAGGACCGGGAGCCTGTCGGCGCCGTGCCCTCGGGGAGCAACCTGACCGTCCGGGCGCACGTGCGGTACTCGGAGGCGGCAGAGGAAGATGCGCTCGGCGTCTCCCTGCGCGACCAATCCGGCTCCCTCCTGTTTGCGACCTCCACCGACCTAGAGGAGACCCCGCTCGGCGGCAGGTCCAAGGACGAACTTGTTACGGTGGGGTTCACCTTCTGCGTGCCGCTGCTCCCCGGCCGCTACGTCGTCGACGTCTTCGTCCCAGAGAACGGGCTCCCGGAGGGTAGCGGGCAGACGGCAACACTCGAGGTGATCGCCGGCAGCGACCGCCCCGGGCGCGGCCCGGTCCACCTGCCCACGGCGGTCGAGGTTCACCACGGGGATCGCGAAGAGCGAGACCCCGCCACCTGACTATCGTGCCCCCACGCGTCACGGTAGTCATCCCAAACTGGAACACCAGGGAGTTCCTCAAACCGTGCCTGCGTTCCCTTAGAAACCAGACGTTCACAGACTTTGAGACCGTCTTAGTAGACAGCGCCTCTACGGACGGCTCCGTGGGTTTCGTCAACGAGAACTTCTCGGAGGTCCGGACCGTGGCCCTGCCGGAGAACCGGGGCTTCTCCGGCGCGGTCAACGCGGGCATAGAGTCCTCCGGGGCGGAGTTCGTCGTGCTCCTGAACAACGACACGGAGCAGGAACCCGGCTGGCTCGCGGCGCTGGTGCACGCGGCGGAGCGCTGCCCGGAGGCGGGTCTCTTCGCGAGCAAGCTCGTGGACTTCGAGGACCGCAGGCTGCTTGACGGCGCCGGGGACGCTCTGCGGAAAAACGGCCTCCCTTACCGGCTCGGGCACGGCGAGGTGGACCGCGGCCAGTTCGGTAGAGAAGAGTTCGTGTTCAGCGCGTGCGCGGCGGCGGCGCTCTACAGAAGGTCGATCTTCGAGGAGGTCGGGCTCTTTGACGAGGACTTTTTCGCCTACTGCGAGGACGCGGACCTGGGGTTCCGCGCCCAGCTCGCGGGCCACCGCGTCCTCTACGTGCCGGGGGCGATCGTCTACCACGTCGGCAGCGCCTCCACGGGCGGCAAGCGGAGCCCGACAGCGACCCGCCTCGGCACCAGAAACGGCCTGTTGCTCCTTGTCAAGAACCTGCCGGGACCGCTCGCGCGGGGCTTCCTTCCCTCCATTGTGCTTGGCCAGGTCTCGCGCCTACTCGTCGTCTCCCTCTCCCCGGGCGGCCTACGGGCGCACCTCGCCGGTCTCGCCGAAGCGGGGCGCCTCCTGCCGAAGATGCTGAAGAAGCGCCGCGGCATACAGGAGTCAAGGCGCGTCTCCGACGCCTACCTCCGCGAGCTGCTGGGCAGATCCTCCCGCCGGGCAGCGGAGAGCCGGCGCCGTAGGATACGTGACGCCGTCCGAGCGCGGCTCCGGCGGTGAAGTTCTCCGTCGTCATCGTCAACTACCACTCCTGGCCGCTCACGCTCGCGTGCGTCGCGTCGCTCCGGGCGGCCGATCCGGAGGACCTGGAGATCCTCGTGGTGGACAACGACACCGAAGGGGTGCCGGATCTCCCACCCGACGTCCGTCTCGTCCGCAGCGGCGAGAACCTGGGGCTGACGAAGGCCTGGAACCGGGCGATCCCGCAGACCTCGGGAGACCTCGTCGTCCTCCTGAACCCGGACACCCTCATCGAGGGCGACTTTTTCGTCCGGGTGGAGGCGTTCTTCGGGGGGGAACCTTCGGCGGGGGTTGCGGGGCCGCGAGTACTCGACGCGGACGGGAAGTTGCAGCTCTCGGCGCGACGGGAGATCTCGCTGCTCTCCGGCCTCCTGGGCCGCACCTCCCTCCTTACCCGCCTTTTCCCGAAGAGCCCACTCGTAAAGAGCCAGTTCCCCGCCCTCGCGGAACTCGACCGCCCGACGAAGGTGGACTGGGTCTCCGGGGCGTGCATGGTCGTCCGGCGAGAGACGCTGGAGGGGATCTCACCCCTCGACGAACGGTTTTTCTTGTACTTTGAGGACGCGGACCTCTGCCGCCGCGCCCGCAAGGCAGGATGGCCGGTCTTCTACCTGCCGGACGTCGAGGTCCTCCACCAGACCGGCGGCAGTAGCCGCAGCAAGCCCCGCGCGATCTGGCTGCTCCACAAAAGCGCCTTCCTCTACCACCGCAAACACGGCCCCCACGGCCCCCTGAACCTCTACAGCGCCGCAGTGCTCGCGGGCCTGGCCGCCCGCGCCCTGGCGAAGCTCTTCGTCTCGGCCGCCGCGGCCTTACCCGGGCAGGCCGACGAGAAGCGCGGGTAGCGCTGAGGTCTTCCCACGCCCCCGGCCGCACCCCCTACCGGGCACGAAGGGCTTAGAGACCCAAACGCCGCCGGGGTCAGACGCGAAAGAACGCCCGTACCTCCGCCAGGGTCTCCTCGGGTGCCTCTTCCGGGATGTAATGGCCGGAGTCCAGGGCCCGACCTTCCACGTTGTCGGCCCATCCTCGCCAGACCTCCGGGACGTCGTACCACTCTTGCAGGTTGCCCCTGCTGCCCCACAGGGCGAGCACCGGGCAGGTTACTCGCCTGCCGGCGGCGCGGTCCTCTTCGTCGTGGGCGAAGTCTATGGTGGCGGCGGCCCGGTAGTCCTCGCAGATGGCGTGGACGGTCTCGGGATCGCGCAGGCAGCGCACGTACTCCTCCCTCGCCTCGGGGGCAAAAGCCTCGCTGCCGCCCCTGAAAAGCGCCTTCTCCGGCTCGCCGGCCAGCAGGCGCTCGGGCAGGTCGAATGGCTGGGCCAAGAAGAACCAATGCCAGTAAGCCAGGCCGAAGGACATGTCCGCGCGGGTGAACGCCTCCCAGGTGGGCACTATGTCCAGGACGGCGAGCCTCGTCACCACCCCTGGGTGGTCGAGGGCCATGCGGTAGCCGACGCGCCCGCCGCGGTCGTGGCCGCACAGGGCGAAGCGCTCGAAGCCGAAGTGGCGCATCACATTGACCTGGTCTTCGGCCATCGCCCGCTTGGAGTACGTGCCGTGGACCTCGTTCGTCGGAGGCTTGGAGGAATCTCCGTACCCGCGCAGATCGGTGACGACCACGGTGAAGTCCTCCGCCAGCTTCGGCGCGACGAGGTGCCACATTGCGTGCGTCTGGGGGTTGCCGTGGAGCAGCAGCAGCGGCGGGCCATTGCCCGACACGCGGGCCTTTATCCGTACCTCGCCGACGTCAACCGTCTCCGTCTCGAAGCCCTCGAACAAGGCTAACCCTCCTCCCCGGCGGGCGGACAAACCTCCAGAAAGACCAGCTCGTCCTGGGCGCCCCGCAGCCCCTCCACGAGCTCGAAGACGCGGTACTGCCAGCCGTACTTCCTCCGCAGGGCGCGGTCGGCCGGGCCGCCCTTCTGTCCGTCCGTCAGGCGGGCGATGGCCCGCACGTCTTGGCCCTTTGGGCGGCCCCTGAAGCCGCTCGGGGCCAGCGTCACCTCCGGGTTGTTGCGAATGCGTTTGACCTTGCCCGTGTTGCGCCCTGTGACGACGGACAGGTTCTCACCGACCCTGGCGAACCAGACGGGCGTGGGGACGGCCACGCCGCTCCGACGGAAGGTGCTCAGGCGCACATAGCGATGGCCGTCTAGGGCGTCGAAAGGGTTGGGCTTCGCCACGGCCTAGCGCGCCCTGTAGACGGGAAGCGAGCCTTTAGGCATCCCAAACAGAGGCGGGGCTGCGGCGTCCTTGCCAGAGAGACTCGGGGTCTCTATGGGCCACTGTATACCGATCTCCGGGTCGTTCCAGAGGATGGAGCCGTCGTGCTCGGGGGCGTAGTAGTCGGTGCATTTGTACGACAACAGGGCGTCCTCGCCCGTTACGACGAAGCCGTGGGCGAAGTTTGGGGGGACCCAGAACTGGCGCTTGTTCTCGGCCGAGAGGGTGACGCCCGTCCAGCGGCCGAAGGTCGGGGAGCCTGCCCGGATGTCCACCGCGACGTCGAAGACCTCGCCCCGCAGCACGCAGACGAGCTTGCCCTGGGGTTGGGGATTCTGGAAGTGTAGACCGCGCAGGACGCCATGGGCGGAGAGGGAGAGGTTGTCCTGGACGAAGCGGTTCGGGATGCCGAGCCCCTCGTAGCGGCGTCCGTTCCAGGTCTCCATAAAAAAGCCGCGGTCGTCGCCGAAGACCTTGGGCTCCAGGACCAGGACGTCGGGGAGGTCCGTCTCTCGCACGTTCAAGTTACGGGGCCCCTGTCCTCGAGGATCTCAAGGAGGTACCGGCCGTAGTCGTTTTTTTTCATGGGATGGGCGACCGCCTCAAGCTGGGCGGCGTCGATGTATCCCTTGCGGTAAGCGACCTCCTCGGGGCAGCCGATCTTGAGCCCCTGGCGCTGCTCGATGGTCTCTATAAAGTTGCCGGCCTGCTGCAACGACTCGTGGGTGCCGGCGTCCAGCCATGCCATGCCGCGGCCCATGATCTCTACGCGCAACTCGTCACGCCGGAGGTAATCGACGTTGACGTCCGTGATCTCTATCTCCCCCCGCGCCGACGGCTCCAGGTTCTCGGCCACCTCGAGCACCCGATTGTCGTAGAAGTACAGCCCCGTAACGGCGTAGTGCGACCGCGGCTTCTTGGGCTTCTCCTCGATGGAGAGCACCCTCCCGCCGCCGTCGAACTCGACGACGCCGTATCTCTCGGGATCCCGGACGTAGTAGCCGAAGACGGTCGCGCCGACCCCACCGCCAGCCGCCCGCCCGAGCTGGTCCACGAACCCCTCGCCGTAGAAGATGTTGTCCCCGAGCACGAGGGAGACGCCGTCCCCCCCGACGAACTTCCGCCCGACCACGAAGGCGTCGGCCAGGCCCCTCGGTTCCGGCTGAACGGCGTACTCGAAGCTCACCCCCCACCGGGAGCCGTCGCCGAGCAGGTCCCGGAAGCGGGGCAGGTCGTGGGGGGTTGAGATGATCAGGATATCCCGGATGCCCGAGAGCATGAGGGTAGTCAGCGGATAGTAGATCATGGGCTTGTCGTAGACGGGCAACAGCTGCTTGCTGACCGCGTGGGTCAGCGGATACAGCCGCGTCCCCGACCCTCCCGCCAGCACGATCCCCTTCACGAACGCCCCGCGCCGCTGCCGAGTCCCAGCCGCTCCTGGCGGTAGCCGCGGGAGACAACGCTCTCGCACCAGTCCCGGTTCTCCAGATACCAGCGCACCGTCTTCTTCATCCCGCTCTCGAAGGTCTCCTCAGGCGTCCAGCCGAGCTCGCGCTCGATCTTGCCAGCATCTATGGCGTAGCGGCGGTCGTGGCCGGGCCTGTCCTCAACGAAGGTAACGAGCGAGGCGTGCGGTGCGTGCGGGGAGTCCGGGACCAGCTCGTCCAAAAGCGCGCAGATGGTCTCGACGACCTGCAGGTTCGTCCGCTCGTTGTGCCCGCCGACGTTGTACACCTCGCCGGGCACGCCCCCCTCCAGCACCCGCTCGATGGCCCGGCAATGGTCTTTGACAAAAAGCCAGTCGCGGACCTGCTGGCCGTCGCCGTAGACCGGGAGCGGGCCGCCGCGCAGCGCCGTCAGGATCATGAGCGGTACAAGCTTCTCTGGGAAGTGGTAGGGCCCGTAGTTGTTGGAGCAGTTAGTAGTGAGCACCGGCAGCCCGTAGGTGTGGTGGTAGGCCCGCACGAGGTGGTCCGAGGCGGCCTTCGAGGCCGAATAGGGCGAATTCGGCCGGTACGGGCTCTCCTCCGTAAAGAAGCCGGTCGGCCCGAGCGTCCCGTACACCTCGTCCGTGGAGACGTGCAGGAACCGGAAAGCGTCCCGCTCCCCGCCCTCCAGCCCACCCCAGTGGGCAAGCACCGCCTCCAGCAGCCCCTGCGTCTCCACGACGTTGGTGCGGACGAAGACGGCGGGCCCGTCTATGGAGCGGTCCACGTGCGTCTCCGCGGCGAAGTTTGCCACCGTCCCGGGTCGGTGCTCCGCCAGCAGACTATCGACCAGCTCCCGGTCCCCGATGTTCCCCCGCACGAAGACGTGGTCGGGGTCGTCGGCGACGGAGGCGAGGGTCTTCGGGTTGCCCGCGTAGGTGAGCGCGTCGAGGTTGACCACCTTGGAGCGCCCCACGGCGCCGAGGACGAAGTTCCCCCCGATAAACCCGGCGCCACCGGTGACGAGGACGGTCTGTTTCTCTGCGGGCAAGGCGCTCCTTTTCTAGGTTTTGGGAGGCAGGCTTCGGATTCCAGGTCTCTTCCTGATGCCTGCCACCCGAGGCCTCCGATCGTAATCTACTAAACGAGGCCGGGCGTCGCCACGTTCTTGAAACGGCGCGTCGGAGCGTGATACTTTTCCTGCGCCATGGGCAGGGTTCCCTCACGCTTCCCGACGCCGCGCGAACCACCTGACCCAGGGGCGCGCATATTTGGGCTCGTGCCCCGTGGTCGGCGGGCGCGGGGCGTTCTCTTCACGAAAGGCGGCATCTTTTATGGGCGTTCAGACGCGGGCGATGAGGCAGGGCGTTATACGGCGGTTCCGGGAGTGGTTGCCGCAGATACCCGAGGGCGCCGTGACGACCATAGGCGAGGGGGACACGCCCCTGATCGAGGCTCCCACGCTCTCCGGACGGGTCGGCGCGAGGCTGTTCTTGAAGTTTGAGGGGATGAACCCCACGGCCTCATTCAAGGACCGCGGCATGACGGTCGCCACGAGCCGGGCCGTGGCCGCCGGGAGTCGTGCCTGCATCTGCGCCTCGACCGGCAACACCGCGGCCTCGGCGGCGGCCTACGCCTCGCGGGCCGGCATAAAGTGCTTTGTGGTGGTGCCGGCCGGCAAGATCGCGCTCGGCAAGGCGGTGCAGGTACTGGCGCACGGCGCTGAGATCGTGCAGATCGAGGGCAACTTCGACGCCGCCCTCAAGATCTCCCAGGAGATAGCCGGCGACCGGGGCGACGTCACGCTCGTGAACTCGGTGAACCCCGACCGCATCCAGGGCCAAAAGACGGGGGCCTTTGAGGTCTGCGAGGTGCTTGAGACTCCCCCGGACGCCCTCGCCCTGCCGGTCGGCAACGCGGGAAACATCACCTCCTACTGGAAGGGCTTCTCCGAGTGGCGCGGGGCCGGGTACTCCGACTCGGCGCCCCGGATGCTCGGCTTCCAAGCCGAAGGAGCCTCGCCGCTCGTCGCCGGCCACGACTTCGAGAGCCCGGAGACGGTGGCCAGCGCCATCAGGATCGGGGCTCCGGCGAGCAAAAGGGGGGCGCTCGCCGCCGCCCGCGAGTCCGGCGGCGCCATTGAGAGCGTGACGGACGGTGAGATCCTCGCCGCCCAAGACCTGCTCGCCCGGGAGGAGGGTGTCTTCTGCGAGCCGGCGAGCGCCGCCGGACTGGCTGGGCTCCTGAAGCTCGCTCGGGAGGGCCGCGCCCCCGGGGGCACGGTCGTCAGCGTGTTGACCGGGCACGGTCTCAAGGACCCCGACGTCGTCTTGAGCAGGGTCGAGTTGCCGAAGCCCGTGCCGGCGACGTACGGGGCGGTCGCCAGACGAATGGAGAGGCTCATCCCGTGATCTCCGTCCGCGTCCCGGCCACCTCGGCGAACCTGGGGCCCGGCTACGACGCGGTGGGGCTGGCGCTCTCCCTGAGCACCCGCATAGACCTGGATCGGGCGCCGCGCCCGAGGGTGGAGGTCACGGGGACCGGAGCTGACCTCGTCCCCCTCGGGCCCGAGCACCCGGCCTACCGGGCGGCCCGGTTCGTCGCCGAGGTCGTCGGCGAGCAGGAGGTCTCGTTCCACCTGGTCCAGGAGAACGCCATACCGCCCATCCGGGGCCTGGGCGGGAGCGCTGCCGCGCTCGTCGGCGGGGCCGTGGCCGCGAACGAGCTCTTCGGCGGCCAGATCGCGGCCCCCGACCTGCTCAACATCGTCTGCGAGCTCGACGGCCACCCGGACAACGCCGCCCCCGCCCTCCTCGGCGGCCTCGTCATAGGCGCCCTAACCCCCTCCGGCGTCAGCGCCGTGCGCCTCGAACCGAAGGACCTCGCCGTCGCCGTCGCCGTTCCCGACTTCGCCGTCTCGACCACCGCCGCCCGGCGAGCCCTCCCCGAGAACGTCCCCCACCGGGACGCCGTCTTCAACGTCGGACGCTCGGGCCTCCTCCTCGGCGCTCTGGCCACTGGCGAGTACGGTCTGCTGCGCGTCGCTATGCAGGACCGCCTGCACCAACCCTACCGCGCCCATCTCGTCCCAGGCCTCGAAAGCGTCATACGGGCCGCGCTAGAGGCAGGCGGCCACGGCGCCTGCCTCTCGGGTTCAGGCCCCACGGTCCTCGCCTTCACCCCGCGAGAAAGGACCTCCGCCGTGGCCGCCGCTATGAAGAGGGCGTTCGAGGCGGGGGGGACGGAGGCGCGGTCCTGGGCCCTGGACGTGGACCTAATGGGCGCGCGGGTCGAGCCGTAGGGCGGGGTCCCGCCGCCCTACGCAGCCGGCCCACAGATCTTCGACCAACGCGGCCTACCGCCGGCAAAACCGGGGCAGGCCGCCCTCGCCGCCGCGGGCGCACCAGACGCGGTAGCCGTCCGCCTACATGGGAATCTGCGGCACCGGCGTCGAGATAGCCGGGGAGGTCACCCGCGCGCTTCGACCTGCTCAAAGGCATGCAGGGCGCCTGGCCCATCAGCGAGGCCGGAGGAAGCCTGGATCACGCCCGGCACAGCCACCGAGTACCCAGACGCCACGCGCGAGGCCTGCCGCGAGGCCGCCTACCTCCCGGCCGGCGAGCGAAACCTGAGCCCCGAAGAGGCCTTTCTTCCCCTCAGCATCCGGGCCGACGTGGGCGTCGCGCAGGCCTACAAACCCTCCCCCTTCGCCATCATAGCCCGGACCGCGATGCCGAAGCTGAAAGCCACCCCGGGTCCGTTCCGTCCCTAAAAAGAGCACCCGACACGCACATCATCATACTATAGGATAAATGAGAACCATCCCGTCGGACGATTCGCGACGCCGCCCCGCCCGCTGCGCTTGTATCGTGCCCGGGATGGGCGAGTTCCCCTCCACACATCCCGGCACCTCTTTCCAAGTTTTGGGTGCCGAGCATCGGGTTTCGGGAGGGGCCCGTCGGGACAGGATCGGTCGGTTCCGGAGCGTTTGCGCCCAGCCTATGCGCTTGACAAGCCCCTACTGCTGTGTAAACCTGCCCCCGTACGCGAGCGAACGAGGGTTCTTGATAGAAGTCTTGCAAACGGCGAAAGAGCGGGTCTCGGGCTTGATGCTCGAGAGCTCGCGCCTGCTCGCGCCCCCGATCCACCCACGAGTACCCACGAGCGTCGCCCTACCCTCCCCGCGACTAATTACGCGGGCGGGCCGGGGCGTCGCGCTCCGGTCCGCCTAGAGCCGCCGGCGGGACTCGCTCCCGTCCCCGGCCGAGGCCTTTAGCTCTAACCGTTTTTGGGACAGGAGAACTGTGGAGAACACCGCCTTTAACGTCGAATACAAGCCGCGCACGGGAAGCGAAGCGATGTGCGAGGCCTTGCTGGACGAGGGGGTCGAGTACCTCTTCGGGTACCCGGGGGGCGCGATCATGCCGTTCTACGACGCCCTTCCTGACTACCCGCTAAAGCACATCCTGACCCGCCACGAGCAGGCCGCCGCCCACGCCGCCGACGGCTACGCCAGGGCCACGAACCGGGTAGGCGTGGTCGTCGCGACGAGCGGGCCGGGCGCCACGAACCTCGTCACAGGTCTCGCCACCGCGCAGATGGACTCGGTGCCGCTCGTGGCGATCACGGGCCAGGTCGGCCGTCCGGCTTTGGGCAAGGACTCCTTCCAGGAGACGAACGTGATGGGGATGACGCTGCCCTTCACCAAGCACTCTTTTCTCGTCGAGGACCCGGACGAGCTGTACCCGACGATGCGCCGCGCCTTCGAGATCGCGCGCAGCGGACGTCCCGGCCCCGTCCTCGTGGACGTGCCCAAGGACGTCCAGTTCGCCGCCTGCAACGACAACGGCTACCGCAGGCTGCGCGAGGCCCCCGCCCCGGTCGAGTCGCCGGGCCTGGAGCGGGCCGCGATGCTCCTGCGCAACGCCAAGCGTCCCCTCATCCTAGCCGGCCACGGCGTCACGCTCGCCGGGGCCGAGAAGGAGCTGAGGCTGCTCGCAGAGCGGACCGGCATCCCGGTGGTGACGACGCTGCTCGGGATAAGCACCTTCCCGGATGACCACCCGCTCTACCTGGGGTGGCCTGGGATGCACGGCCAGGCGAGCGTCAACCGGGCGATCGACCGTTCGGATCTTCTCTTCGCGGTCGGGATGCGGTTCGACGACAGGATCACGGGAGCCGTGGGCAAGTTCGCCCCGAACGCGAAGGTCATCCACATAGACGTCGATGCCTCCGAGCTCGGGAAGGTCGTCAAGCCGACCATAGGCATCGCCGAGGACGCGAAGGCCGCGATGCGCTCGGTGCTCGGCCACCTCGGGGGTATCCCCGAAGGCGAGGGCTGCTCCGCCTGGCGCGGGGAGCTCGCCGAGAGCCAGGAGCCCGAGAAGAGGCGCGAGGAGTCCGCGCGCGGTGAGTACGGGCCAATTCAGGTAATGGAGGCCGTAAAGAAGGTCGCCGGCCCGGAGATGCGCCTCGTCACCGACGTCGGCCAGCACCAGATGTGGGCTGCGCAGTTCTTCGAGTTCACGAAGCACAACAGCCACATCACGAGCGGCGGCCTCGGCACGATGGGCTTCGCGCTTCCGGCGGCGATGGGCGTCGCGTTCGCCTACCCGGACGAGCCGGTCTGGGTGGTCGCGGGCGACGGCGGCTTCCAGATGAACATCCAGGAGCTGGCGACGATCCGGGACTTCGGCCTCAACATAAAGGTAGCCGTCCTGAACAACGGCTACCTAGGCATGGTGCGTCAGTGGCAGCAGTTCTTCCACAACCGCCGCTACTCGGAGACCCCAATAACGGGCCCCGACTACGAGCAGCTCACGGCCGCCTACGGGCTGGCCGGGCGCACGGTCCGCGAGGGCGACGACGTGGAGGACGCGGTCCGATGGGCCGAGGGGCAGGACGGCTGCGTTATCCTGGATTTCCACATAGACTCCGAGAAGAACGTCTACCCGATGATACCCTCGGGCATGAGCGTCAACGAGATGATTGAGGAAGATGGCGCCTGAGGCGACGGGCGTGGCGCAGAGCACCGTCCATGTCCGCCTGGCCGCCGGTATCCTCGCCCTCAACCGGTTCACGATGACCCTGCAGAACAAGCGGATGCCCGTCGCGCAGATAAAGGTGAACGGGGGCGCAAAGAGGACGAGCATCGAGCTCGGCCTCGACTGCCCGCAGGAGACCGCCCGGCGCTACGCGGTGCTGCTAGAGAACATGGAGGACGTGGAGGAACTCCGCTTCGCCGACCCGACACCGGACGGCCGGAGACGGTCCTCCATAGACTACGACGGCCGGCGATTCCGTTTGGTGGAGAACTCCGGGACGGGCGAGGTCGGTCCCGGGACCGTGTTCGACTACAGGCAGGACGGGGACGTCGTCAGCGCGGCCTACGAGGGGGGCGGCGTCCGGTTCGGCGCCCTGGTCGCCACCGCCGATGACGGGGGCAACCTCGACGTTAGGTACGGTCACGTGAACGCTTCGGGCGGGCTCATGACCGGGGAGTGCCGTTCCACGCCGGAGGTGCTGACCGACGGGCGTCTCCGGCTGCACGAAGAGTGGCGGTGGACCTCGGGGGACCGCTCCTCCGGCCGGTCCGTCGTCGAAGAGATAGGAGACTAGCATGGCCCGCGTGTACCGCGAAGGCGACATAGGAAACGAGATCACCGGGCGAAAGGTCGCGGTCCTCGGCTACGGCAGCCAGGGCCACGCCCACGCCCTGAACCTGAAAGAATCCGGCTGTGACGTCACGGTCGGCCTCTACGAGGGCTCCAAGAGCTGGCCGCAGGCCGAGGGCGACGGCCTGCGGGTGATGACCATCGCCGACGCGGCGCGGCACGCCGACGTGGTGATGATGCTGCTCCCGGACGAGCGGCAGCCGGCGGTCTTCGGGGCGGAGGTCAGGGAGAACCTTTCGGAGGGGGACCTGATGCTCTTCGCCCACGGCTTCAACATCCATTTCAACCAGATCACGGTCCCGCCGGAGGTCGACCTCGGCCTCGTCGCCCCGAAGGGGCCTGGCCACGTCCTGCGCCGGCTCTACATCGAAGGCAAGGGGATGCCCTCGCTCTTCGCGGTCCAGAACGACGCGAGTGGCGCTGCGCGGGACGTAGTCCTCTCCTACGCCCGCGGCATCGGGAGCGGGCGGGCCGGGATCATCGAGACGACGTTCGCCGAGGAGACGGAGACCGACCTCTTCGGGGAGCAGGCGGTCCTGTGCGGCGGGCTCTCGGCCCTCCTCACGGCCGGTTTTGAAACGCTGGTCGAGGCCGGGTACCAGCCGGAGCTCGCCTACTACGAGTGCGTCAACGAGCTGAAGCTTATAGTGGACCTCATCTACGAGGGCGGCCTGGCGGGGATGCGGTACTCGATCTCGAACACCGCCGAGTACGGGGACTACACCGCAGGGCCCAAGATCGTGGACGCCGCCGTGAAGGACAGGATGCGCGGCATCCTGACGGACATCCAGACGGGCAAGTGGGCCAAAGAGTGGGTGCTCGAAAACCAGGCGGGCGGCTCCAGCTTTCTCGCCATGCGCCGCAGGCAGGCCGAGATGCCCGTCGAGAAGATCGGGCAGAAGCTTCGGGCGCTCGCGGCCGAAGGCGCCGAAGCGCCGGCCGCGAGCCCGACGGGGGGTGGGGCAACTAGATGAGTCGCAAGGCGTTCGCCGCGAACGACGCGGAGTGGTGTTACCACGACGGGGAGCTACAGAGGATGGGCGACGTGCGGCTCTCCCCCGCAACCCATGCCCTGAACTACGGTACGGGTGTGTTCGAGGGCATCCGTGCCTACTGGAGCGAGGAGCGCGGGACGCTGCAGGTCCTCAAGCTGCGCGAGCACTACGAGCGGTTCGAGAAGTCCTGCCAGATGCTCCGGCTGGACCTGCCGCACACGGTCGACGAATTGTGCGAGGTTACGCTCGAGATCCTGCGCAGGAACGCCCCGCGCCAGGACACCTACATCCGGCCGCTGGCCTACAAGGGGGCAACCTCGGTCGGTGTGAACCTTTTGGGCGGGTCGCAGCTCTCCATCTTCACGGTCCCGATGGGCAACTACGTGGAGCTTACGGGCCTCAAGTGCTGCGTCTCCTCCTGGAGGCGTACGCCCGACACCTCCATACCGGCGCGCGGCAAGCTAACGGGGTCGTACATCAACACGGCGCTCGCGGTGGACGAGGCGCACCGGGCCGGCTACGACGACGCCATCTTCCTAACCCAGGACGGGCACGTCTCCGAGGCGAGCGCGGCGAACATCTTTCTTGTGCGTAGAGGCCAGCTCGTCACGCCGCCGGTTACGGCGGATATACTCGAAGGCATCACGCGCGACGCCGTGATGGAGCTCGCGAAAAAGGAGATGGAGGTACCCGTCGTCGAGCGCGACGTGGACCGGACGGAGCTCTACGCCGCCGACGAGGTCTTTCTCTCGGGCACGGGGTTCCAGATAGCGCCGGTCACGGAGGTGGACGGCCGTCCCGTCGGCACGGGCAGCATAGGCCCGGTCGCCGAGCGCCTGCAGGAGCTGTACTTCAAGGCCGCCCGCGGCGGCTGGAACGAGTACGCCAGCTGGACCGTCGCCGTCGAGGTTGCGGAGGGGGCGCGGCAGTGAGATACTGCCGCCCTACATGAAGGAAATCATCTAGATCTTGCGCCTCTCACTCGTCATCCTACGACTAACCGGGGTGGCCGTCGGGCGAATTACTAGCCCCGGTCTCTAACCGGCTGCCCCCGGCCACCAGTCATCCAGCGCCAGAGCTTCCCAATGTAGTTTTGTAGGAGGAACAGAGTTATGCGTCGAGTAGAGATCTTCGACACGACCCTTCGCGACGGGGAGCAGTCGCCGGGCATCTCCCTGTCGGTGGAGGAGAAGGTGGAGGTGGCCCGCCAGCTCGCCCGCCTGAAGGTGGACGTTATAGAGGCGGGCTTCCCCATTACTTCCGAGGGGGACTTCGAATCCGTATCGAGGATCGCCGCCGAGGTTAAGGGGCCGAGGATCGCGGGCCTCGCCCGCATCCACGAGGCGGACATCCGTCGGGCCTGGGAGGCCGTCCAGTGGGCCGACAGGCCCCGCATCCACACGTTCGTGGGGACCAGCGACCTGCACATCGAGCACCAGATGCGCTCCAACCGCGAGGACATCCTCAAGCGGGCCGGCGAGGCCGTTGCCTTCGCCAAGGGCCTCTGCCCCAATGTCGAGTTCTCCCCGATGGACGCCACGCGGACGGACATAGGCTTCCTCTCCGAGGTCGTCGCGGCGGCGGTCGAGGCCGGGGCGGACGTGGTTAACATCGCGGACACCGTAGGCTACACGACGCCCGTCGAGTTCGCGGCTTTCCTTACGGAGCTCCAGGAACGGGTTCAGGAGCTGGGGGAGAGGGTGCTCTCCGTCCACTGCCACGACGACCTCGGGATGGCGGTGGCGAACTCGCTCGCGGGGGTCGAGGTCGGGGCGCGCCAGATCGAGGTGGCCGTCAACGGCATCGGGGAGCGGGCCGGAAACGCTTCGCTCGAGGAGGTCGTGATGGCGCTCGCCACGCGCGGCGACTTCTACGACGCCGAGGTAGGCGTCGAGACCAGGCAGCTCGCGAACACGAGCCGGATGGTCTCGAACATCACCGGCTACGAGGTGCCGCCGAACAAGGCAGTGGTTGGGCGCAACGCCTTTTTGCACGAGTCCGGCATCCACCAGGACGGCGTGCTCAAAGATAGGCGCACCTTCGAGATCATGACCAAGGAGGACATCGGCCTCGAGGGCACGAACATTTTCCTCGGCAAGCACTCGGGCCGCCACGCCCTGAAGGACGCCCTCGAGGAGCTCGGCTACGTCGTCGAGGGCGAGGTCCTCAGACGCGCTTTCGCCCGCTTCAAGGAGATAGCCGACCACAAAAAGACGGTCACCGCCGCCGACCTCGAAGCGATAGCCGCCGACGAGGTGGGCTCCTTCGAGGGCAAGTTCGTCCTCGACTCGTTCCGGGTCGTCGCCGCGACGGGCCGCCAGAGCCGGGCCGCGGTGACCATCTCCCACGCCGAGCAGGGCACCTTCGAGGCGGAGGCCGAGGGCGAGGGCCCCGTGGACGCCGTCTTCCGCGCTGTGGACGCCGCCACGAACATAAGGGGCCGCCTGACGGACTTCCGGATAGACGCCGTGACGGGCGGTAAGGACGCCCTGGGCGAGGTCAGGGTCTCCGTCGAGTTCGAGGGCACCGAGTACGCCGGACGCGGTCTCTCCCAGGACGTGGTCGAAGCGGCGGCCCGCGCCTACGTGCGGGCGGCCAACGTGTACTCCGCCGGACGGGTGAAGTCGACGTGGGAAGCCCCGGTAGCGCCGTAGGGAGCCGCGGCAGCCAAGGCTTTCAGCCCGGCTACGCGGGCCTGGACGGCCCGGTTCCCCTCTTCCACGCCCGTCGGCTGGCGGAGGAAGCGCGCCAGATGCGGGGGCATCTGACACGGGCTCCGGCGCGCTCGCCGGCATCCTGGGGATCGGAGCGCCGGAGCTTTCGGCCCTCCTCGTCGCCGGTGAGGACTGGGACGAGGCACCGCGCGAGAACGAACGGCCCTACCCACTGGGGATCCCGTACTTTACTCGTTCCGCCAATCCCCCGACGCTCGTGCTTCCGGAGCGACTCTCCCCGCCCTTCCGGCCGCGGACGGATGCGCTCCTGCCGCTCACCATCTGGCACGAGCTGGCGCACGCCTTCCTGCTGGACCGGGAGGTCGTGAGGGTGCCAGCGTGGCTGGGCGAGTTCGCGCCACAGGCGGCTTCGGCGGCGGTCGCCCGCAGGGTCGGGCTGACGCTGGAGGAGCACCTGGGTCGTGTGGACCCCGCCCCCGGCTTTACGGTGCGGGGCTTCGCGGGGCCGGCGGGCGCGGACGGGCAGATGAGGATCCAGAACCTTCTGCTCCTCTTCGCCACGGCGGCGCTGCGGAGGTTCGGGAAAGGGTTTGTGGATCGTCTTTTCCGCGCGCTGTGGGCCGAGGGGGACGTGGTCGGGGAGGCGCGGGCGGAGGGTTTGCTCGCGAACGCCCTGAGGCCGGGAAGACGAGAATGGCTCCGGTCGAGGCCGGGGTTTTAGGAGGATCACGATGCGCGACTCTTTCGACATACTGCTGCTACCGGGCGACGGCATAGGCCCGGAGGTGATCGGGGCGGCGCGCGGGGTGATGGACGCCGCGGCGGAGCATTTCGGCGTGAGGCTCTCCTACGAGGAGCGCAAGATCGGGGGCGTCGCCATCCGCGACGAAGGGGCGCCCGTCTCCGACGAGACGCTTGCGGCGGCGGGCGCCTCCGATTGCGTCCTGCTCGGGGCGGTCGGCCACCCGGACTTCGACGCGGCGCCGGTGCGTCCGGAGGCAGGGCTCCTCAGGCTCCGCAAGCACCTCCGGACGTTCGCCAATCTGCGGCCCGTCGCCGCGGTGCCGGCGTTGCTCGACGCATCCCCGTTGAAAAAAGAGATCGTGTCCGGGGTGGACATCTTGATCGTGCGCGAGCTGACCGGCGGCGCGTACTTCGGGGAGAAGGAGGAGGGCGACGAACGGGCGAGCGACCTATCCGTTTACACCAGGGAAGAGATAGACCGGGTGGCGCGGGTGGCCTTCGACGCCGCCAAACGCAGGAAGCGCCGCGTGACGAGCGTGGACAAGGCGAACGTGATGGCGACCGGCCGCCTGTGGCGCCGGGTCGTCACCGAGGTCGCCAAAGGCTACCCAGACGTCGAGCTCGACCACGTGCTGGTGGACGCGGCGGCGATGCACCTGGTCAGGGAGCCGATGCGCTTCGACGTGATGCTCACCGAAAACCTTTTCGGGGACATTCTATCTGATGAGGCCGCGATGCTTCCGGGCTCGATGGGGATGCTCCCGAGCGCCTCTTTAGGGGCTCCCGGCTCGCCAGGCATCTTCGAGCCCGTCCACGGCTCCGCCCAGGACATCGCCGGGCAGGGCAGGGCTAACCCGTACGCCGCCATCCTCTCCGCCGCCATGATGTTCCGCCACACTCTGGGACGCCCCGACGTGGCGGAGGCCATCGAGCAGGGCGTCTCCGTGGCGCTGGAGGCGCACTTCCTGACCGCCGACCTCGGCGGGAACAAGTCGACGGAGCAGGTCGCGCAGGCCGTCGGCCGGTGGGTCGGGGCCGGGGAGGGCGTGGCGTGAGCGTAAGGCTGTTCGACACCACTTTGAGGGACGGCACCCAGCGCGAGGGCGTCAGCTTGACGACGGAGGACAAGATCCGGATAGCCCGCGAGCTCGACACTTTGGGCCTCCATTACATAGAGGCCGGCTTCCCCGCCTCCAACCCCAAGGACCTCGAGTTTTTCGAAAACTTCGACGCCTCGGAGCTAACAGGCGCGAAGCTCGTGGCCTTCACGCGAGCGCGGCGACCGAACGGGCGCGCGGCCGAGGATCCGGCGGTGACGCTTCTCCCCGCCCTCGCCGCACCCGTCGCCTGCATCGTCGCCAAGAGCTGGAAGCTGCACGTCGAGAAGGTCCTCAGGACCACGCCCGAGGAGAACTGCGAGTCCGTGAGAGACACCGTCGCCTACCTTGTCGATGCCGGGAAAGAGGTCCTTTTCGACGCGGAGCACTTTTTCGACGGCTTCCGGGACGCCCCGGACCACGCGCTCGCGGTCCTGCGGGCGGCGGCGGGGGCCGGGGCGACGACGCTCGTCCTGTGCGACACGAACGGCGGCACGCTCCCGACGGAGCTCAAGGCCGTCGTCGCGCGGACGGTCCAGGAGTTCCCCCACGTCGAGATCGGCATCCACACGCACAACGACGCCGGGTGCGGGGTCGCGAACGCGCTGGCGGCGGTCGAGGCCGGGGCGACCCACGTCCAGGGGACGGTGAACGGCGTCGGGGAGCGGACGGGCAACTGCGACTTGGTAACCACCATCGCCAACCTGCAGCTAAAAATGGGCCTGAAGGTCGTGGATAATTGTGGGTTGAAGAAGCTGACCGAGGTCTCGAACTACGTCTCCGAGCTCATGAACCTCACGCCCGACACGCACCGGCCCTACGTCGGGAGGAGCGCCTTCGCCCACAAGGGCGGGCTGCACGTGGACGGCATAAGCAAGGACCCCGCCACCTACGAGCACGTGGCGCCGGAGGTCGTCGGCAACGTGCGGCGCACGCCGGTCGGGGAGCTCTCCGGCAAGAACTCCATAAAGGCAAAGGCCGAGGAGTTGGGGTTGGACGCCGGGGACGCCGCCCAGATCCTCTCGGCCATAAAGAGGCGCGAGTACGAGGGCTACCACTACGAGGCCGCCGACGCCTCGCTCGCCCTGCTTATCGGGCGCACGTCCGGGGAGGACACGCCACTCTTCGAGCTCGAGACCTTCAGGATCATAAGCGAGAAGCGGGCCGACGGCCTCACGACCACCGAGGCGACCATAAAGCTTCTGGTCCGGGGCCAGAGGGTCATCTCCACCGCCGAAGGCAACGGCCCCGTAAACGCGCTAGACAAGGCGCTGAGGGAGGCCATAGGGCCGCACTATCCGGAGCTCCAGGAGATCCACCTCTCCAACTACAAGGTCCGCATCTTAGATGAGCATCGGGCCACCGCCGCCACGACCCGCGTCCTCATAGACTCCACAGACGGCAAACGCGTCTGGGGGGCCGTGGGCGTCGGCGAGAACATCATAGAAGCGAGCTGGCAGGCCCTGGTGGACGGCCTAGAGTACGGCGTGAACGGGAAAAAAGGCACCTAGAACCCTTCCCCTGGTCCGCGACCTCGACGGGACCACCGGTCGTAGCGCCTCCCGCGATGCGCCGGTCCTTCTCGTCCCGGAAATCCCCGCGGCCCGCTCAACTCCTCGGCTGGGGCTACCCATCGCCGTTCGACGTGCCGTCGTTTCGAGTCACCTGCGGGAGGAGCCGGCCAGGCTCAGCGTCGGGAGCGGTGAACGTTCCCCTCCCTCTCCCCGCACGAGTACCGGGCGCAGGGCGCGCTGCATGGGCCTTTCTCCGACCTCGATCCGGCGCCGAGCGAGCTCGTAGCGGACGACGGCGCGGGCGTCACTGTGCGCCCGCCCCGGTCGCGCAGGGCAGTCGCCTCGTTCTCGGACTCGGCGAGGGCGGCTCGTCCCCGTCTCGGCGTAGCCCGGCTCTACCCTGATCTTCTCGAAGCGGTTGTCCGCGGCGCCCCGGCCGGGGACGCCGCGTGGTTTGCGGCCGTTCCTCAGCGACGGGTTCTAGGGCCACCGTCCGTCGCACCGCGGTTCTCTCGACTCCTCGCGGCTCTTCGGCGCTCAAAAGCGGTAGGATATCGGGTCGGAGCCGGAGCGGAACCGGAGATCGCGGCCAAGGGCCGCGGGGAGGCTCGGTGAGGATGGGCCCGTACGCACAGAGCACCGCCTACGCTGGGACGCCGTCCGTGACTGCCTGCCTTTCGGGCGGGAGCCTTTCGCTTTGAGGCGGGCCGTCAGGCCGGCGTTGTTCACCACGTTCGTGGTGCTGTTCGCGTTCGTGAGCCTGCTGCCGGTGGCGTGGGTTTTCAAGACCAACGCTGTGGGGAGGATCGTGAGCCCTGGGAAACTCTTCGCCCCACCGCCTGAGGTGTTTGCGAACGGCTTCTCGCTGCTGCCCTACGTGTCCGTCCTCTACGACCTGGACTTCCTGCGGCCCCTGGCGAACGGGATCATAACCGCGGTGACGACGGCGGTGGTGTGCCTCCTGATCGGCTCGATGGCCGCCTACGCCATCGCCCGGCACGGGTTCCGACCGGGCGGTACCTCCCTGACGCTGGTGCTGGCGATGGGCTTCTTGCCCCCGCTCGCGGCCGTGGCGCCGCCCCTCGTCCGGTCGGCGGTCCTCGAGGTCTCGCACAGCCGCGTGGCGATGCTGGTGCCTGACCTCGTCGTCGCGCTGCCGCTCGCCATCTGGTTTCTCGTGGCTTATTTCAGGGAGCTGCCGGCGGAGCTCGGGGAGGCAGCCCGGACCGACGGAACCCAGCCGGGGGCTTTCTGGCGCATCGTGCTACCGGTCGCCACCCCGGGCGTGCTGACCACGGCCGTGCTCACGTTCGTGTTCGCCTGGAACCAGTACCTCCTCGCCAGGAACCCGGCCTTCGAGGCGAGGCTGAGGCCCATGGCGGCGGTCCTGCCGGAGATGTCGAACGACCTCCTGCCCGCGCTCTCCGTCGTCGTCACCCTGCCCCTGGTGGCGCTCGTCCTGGGCTACCAGCGCCTCGCGGTGGCGGGCTCCCCTTCCGTCACGGGCGGGGGGACGGGCCTCCGAAGGAGCGATCGGGCGAAGGTGCGTGCCCGGGGGGTCGCGCCCGGCGTCGCCACGGCCGTCCTGCTGCTGGCCCAGAGCTGGGCGTTGTTGCTCTTCTTGCGCCACGGGTGGGACGCGCTGGCCTTCCCCTTCCCGCTAAACTACGGCGAGGGGCCGCTGCTCGACCAGGCGGCGCGGCTGGCGGACTTCCAGAACATCTACCCCGGGACCCTCGGGGAGGCGCCGTACACCATCTCAAACTATCCTCCGTTCTACCTGCTGGTGCAGACCCCGTTCCTGTGGCTCTTCGGGCCGGAGTTTTGGTACGGGCGCCTGATCTCGCTCCTCAGCGTCGCCGCAACCGCGCTCTTGGTCGCCCTGACCCTCCACACGCTGACCCGCGACCGTATCGCCGCGCTGGCCGCGGGCCTGACCTTCCCGGCGATCCCCTACGTCCTGCGCTGGTCATCACTCGGCCGGGTGGACCTCCTGGGCCTCACCCTCTCCTGGGCAGGCCTCTTCGCCGTGGTCCGCTGGCCGGAGAGGCGCCGTACGATGGCCGTCGCGGCCTTCCTGTTCGTCGCGGCCGTCTTCACCCGCCAGACCTACGTGCTCGCCGCGCCCCTCACGGCGTTCGTGTGGCTTATGGTTCAGGGCAGGTGCCGCCGGGCACTTGAGCTCGCCGGGGTCTGCTGCGGGGTGGGACTCGCCTCGTTCCTCGCCCTTAACTTCTCGACGGACGGCGGTTTCTTTCTCCACACCGTCACCGCCAACATAAACGACTTCCGGTGGGAGCGGGTCAGCTTCAACGCTTTGGGCGCGCTTCTGGCCTGTCCACTGCTGCTGCTCGGCGGGCTTGCCTTGCTTTGGAAGGCGCCGCGGGACCGGGCGTGGTGGCTGGTGGGTCCCTACCTGGCCCTCAGCGTTCCCTCTGCCCTGCTCGTCGGCAAGGTTGGCTCTGACGTGAACTACCTGCTGGAGCTCTCCGCCGCGCTCTGCCTGGCGACCGGCGCCCTCGTGGCCTGGCAGCGCCAACGCCCGCGGCTCAGAGCGCTGCTCATCTCCCTGCTCGCCGTGCAGGTCCTCGCGCTAGCCCAGTCCTCGCTCGTCCCCTCGGGCCTGCAGGACTACGTCGTGGATGGGGAGGGCGAGGTCCGCCAGCTCTCCAGGATCGTCGCCAAGGCCGACGGGCCGGTCCTCACCGACGAGTACATGGGCCTCCTGCCGCTCAACGGCAAGCGCATCCACCTCCAGCCCTTCGAGATGACCCAGCTCTCCCGCGACGGGGCTTGGAACCAGGACCGCGCGGTCCGGTCTATCCGGGAACAGGATTACGCCGTCGTCATGATGTGGGATCCCCCCTTCGCGAAGGACATAAAACAGGACCGCTGGACAGAGAAAATGCTCGGCGCGGTCGGAACCCACTACGAGCCCGAAGAGAGGCTCGCGGATATGGTGGTGTACCGACCGAAAGAGTAACGACGGCACCCGGCGACCCCTACGCCCCGCGCGCGGGATTATACCGGCGGAGGGGCGGCCCGCCCGTCCTTTTGGTCCAAAAGCGCGAGGAAACGCGCGCGCTGCTCGGCGGTCCCGACGACGCTCACGGTGTCGCCTGGCTCGAGCGTCAGCTCCGGGCCGGGGTTGGTGACGACCTCGTCGCCACGGACGAGCGCGACGATGGAGGCGCCGGTCTTCGCCCGCACCCCGAGCTCGCCAATGGCGCGACCCGCGATGGCGCAGCCCTTCGGGACCTCCATCCAGTCGCCCTCCATCATCCTGGAGGCGCGGCGAAGCTGGGCGAGGCCGGCGTCACCGCCGTCACCGTCAAAGATAGGGGCGTACATCTCGCGGCGTACCCCGTCGGAGAACCGCTGCACCTCGGCCGCGCCAAAGCCCTGGTTTATTAGGGCCTGGCGCCCGAGCTCCAGCCCGGCCTCCAACTCTGGTTGGACCGCCTCGTAGACGCCGAGCCGGCCGAGGTCCTCGAGCTGGTCTTCGCCGGCGGATCGGGCCACGACCCTGGCCTCCGGGTTGAGCTGGCGCGCCCGCTCGACCACCAGCCGCGTCCCGACCGCATCCGGGGTGGTGAGCACTACCATCCTGGCCTTCCTTATCTTCGCCGCCTCCAGCACGGGCTCCGCCGCCGCGTCGCCGTAGACGAGCGGTATACCCTCCTCCCTCGCGGCCTCCACCTTGCCGGGGTCCACGTCGATGACGACGAACGGCTGCTCCAGGCGTTTTAGCATCCGGGCCACGAAGCCCCCGACGCGCCCGAAGCCGACGATAACGACGTGGTGTGTAAGCTCCTCGCCGGGCAGGTCCATCGTCCTGGGAGCCGCCGCCGGGAAACGCTCGCGCCAGCGGGCGTAGAGCGGGGGCGCCGCGCGGGCGGCAAAGGGCGTGAGCGCCATCGTCACCACCGCCGTCGTCAGCGCGATGGAGTAGGTGCTCGAGGAGATGACGCCCTCGCTCCTCCCGGACCGGGCCAGCAGAAAAGAAAACTCCCCTACCTGGAAGAGGCCGAGGCCAACGGCGAACGGCACGATGTTCACGTAACCGAAGGCGCGGGCGACGCCGGCGAATATCAGGCCCTTTCCCAAGAAGACGGCGAGTACGACGGCGAGTACGACCGGGGCGGAGGCTAGCAGGAAGGCGGGGTCAATGAGCATCCCGACGGAGACGAAGAAGAGCATGGCGAAGACGTCGCGCAAGGGGCCTATGTCCGCCAAAGCTTGGTGGCTGTAGTCCGACTGGGAGAGGACGATGCCGGCGACGAAGGCACCGAAGGCGAAGGACAGACCGAAGATGTAGGTACCGTAGCCGACGCCGAGGCCGGTGGCTACGACGGAGATCAGGAACAGCTCCCGCGAGTTGAGCCTGGCGACGCGGCCCATCAACCAAGGGAAGACCCGCGTCCCGAAGAAGGCCATGGCGCCGATGAAGAGGGTGGCCTCGAGCGCCGCAATGCCTAGCGCGGAGAGCCCCTCGGCCACGTTCCCGAGCTCGGGCAGAAGGATGAGCAGCGGCACCACCGCGAGGTCTTGCACGATGAGCATCCCGATGATGACCCGGCTGGATAAGGTACCGAGCACCTCCTGCTCGGTGAGCGTCTTCAGCACTACCGCCGTGGACGAGATCGAGAGTAGGGCCCCGAACCAGACTGCCTCGTACCACCCGAGCCCGAGCAGCTCGCCCACCCCGTAGCCGAGCGCGATGGTCAGGACCATCTGTATCAGCGTCCCGATCAGGGCTATCCTCTTTACCGGCGCCAGAGCACTCAGAGGAAAGTCCAGCCCGATGGTAAAAAGCAAGAGCGCCACCCCGATCTCGGCGAGCAGCTCTATGTCGTGGGCGGAACTGACCGTGGGGCCCCCAGTGTTCGGCCCGACGATGACGCCGGCGAGGATGTAGCCCAGGATCAGGGGCAGACCCAACCGGCGCGCGATGATGCCGCCCACGAAGGCGGCGACCATGATGAGCGCGATGTCCCCGGCTATGCCCACGCTTTTTCTATACCAGACGGGGACCGCTTTGTTCAGTCCGTCAGCTTCGGGTGTCCAGCTTCCCCGACTCGTCCAAGGGCTCGGGACCTTGCATCGGCTCTACGAGTACTGGAACGATAGGGCGCTACCCACGAAGACGAGGGCGACGAGGGCTGCGCCCGTCACCGCCGAGCCCTCGGCGATGGCCGCCTTGAAGACCGCTATTTTGCCGGCAAAGCTTGCCACCGGGGGCATACCGGCGATGGAGAAGCCCCCGATGGCGAAGGCCGCGCCGATGAGCGGGCCGCGAAGACCCGCCGCGAGAAAGACGACGCCCTTGTTCAAGGAGTTCACGACCGAGCATAGAACGGCGGCCGTAAGAACGCCGTCGTGACCGAGGCCACGGCCAGCATCAGCGGCGCCTCCGACGCCCGGAACTCGCCCACCCGGTACGCCCTATCCATCGGCGTCACCAGGACGCTCGGGCCCACAAGCAGCGCCATCGGCAGCAGCGCGAACGAGATGCGTCCCCTGAGGTTCCGGATCTCCATCCGGTGCGCGAAGTCCGACAGAAGGTTGCGACCACGCACGCCCAGGCGGTGCAACCGCTCTGGCCCCGCTACCTTCCCCAGCCTGCTGATGCAGAGCGCGACCGGCGACCTCGCAGCCCCCCGAGCGTGCTCAAGTGGTCCTCCCCCGTTACCGTACCGGCGGTCAAGAAGGGTGCGCTCTTGGCGATGGCGGGCGCGATCGCGTAGAACGCTGCCCCTCCCAAGCCGTAAGAGCCGCCGAGGCCGTACATTGTCACAACGAACCCGTACTGGGCGATGGTCGAGTAGGCGAGCAGTTGCTTCGTCACGTCCCGCGTGAGGGCCAGCACACCGCCTACCGCCATCGAGAGGAGCCCGACGACGAGTAGTAGGGTATCGAGTAGAAGCTCGCTGTTCGGAAGGAGGGGTAGACGAGCCCGATCAGGAGCACCCCGCCCGCCACCATCGCCGCCGAGTGCAGGTACGCCCAGACCTGCGTTGGCGCGGCAATCGCCCGCGGCAGCCAAAACTGGAGGGACACCTGGGCGCTCTCCTCACGGTCCCAAAGAACGCCGCCGGCGCGGCTAGCAGGGCCAGCGCCAGTGGCAGCAGCACGCCGGTCGGCGTCAGGTCGCCCCTACGACCTCGCGCCGACACCGCCGCGCCACGATCACCCGGACAAAGGCGGCCCTGCCAGCTCTCTCTGCTCCCCTCACGAAAGGCCCATCCCCGCGCGAACCGGAGCGCGACGCGGCCGCGTGTGCCGTTCTGCGAGTTTCCCGTCGACCAGGCATTCTAAAGAAGCCGGGCGCTACAGGGTCAGGATCTCCGCCCGGACCTCGCCGTCTTCCACCACGAGCAACCCGAACGTGTGGTCCGGCTGCCGCCGCTTGTCCGTCGGGCTGCCGGGGTTGAGGAGCATCAGCCCATCTTCGTCGTCTAACCACGGTATATGTGAGTGGCCGAAGACGACGACCCGAGCCCCCAAGAACCGGCGCCTCATCCTGTTCCGGCGTCCCTTCTTGGATCCGGAGTCGTGGATCATGGCGACGGGGACGTTCCCGACCGCGAACTCGAGCGTCTCCGGCAGCCGCACGTTCCACCCGTCCACGTTCCCCTTCACGGCACGTACCGGCGCGTAGGCCTCCATCTCGTAAAGAACGTCCTCTACAAGAAGGTCGCCCGCGTGCAGGATCAGGTCAGCGGATTCGAGGTGCGGCGTCAGCCCCTCGGGCAGCCCTTTCGCCCGGCGGGGGATATGCGTGTCGGCCAGAACGGCGACCAGCAACTAGCTACTCAGGCCGCCGTCCAGCCTCCGTCCACGGTGAAGACGGTCCCCGTGACGAAGCTTGAGGCTTTGGAGGCGAGGAATACGGTCGGGCCGACGATCTCCCACACCTCCCCGAACCGGCCCTGCGGGACGCGGCCTACGACGTCCCCGTACCAGGCCCCGTCCTCCATGATCTGGCGCACCAGCGGCGTGGTGAAGTAGCCGGTGCCAGGGCGTTGACCCGGACGCCATGCCGGGCAAACTCCAAGGCTAACACTTTGGTCAGTTGTACCACGGCCCCTTTGCTCGATGCGTAGTCCGCCTGACGCTCCATGGCGACGAGCCCGAAGATGGAGGCCATGTTGATGATCCTGCCCCGCCCGCCCGGTGCCATAAGCCCGCCGAAGGCCTTGGCGCAGTGGAACAACCCCCGGATGTTCACGTCGAGCACCTCGGAGAACTCCTCTGGCTCCAACTCCAACACCGGCTTCCTGCGGTTGATACCAGGCACGTTCACCGCCACGCCACAGCCCCGGAACGGAATCGGACCTCCTCCGCGGCGGCCCGCACGCTCTCCCAGTCCCGCACGTCCACCCGCACCGCGTAGCCCTCGCGCCCAAGCGCCGAGACCTCGTCCGCCGTCTTCTGCGCCCCTTCGGGGTCTACGTCCAGGCAGGCCGCGTCCGCCCCGAAGTGGGCGAACCCGAGGGAGATTGCTTTCCCGAGCCTCGAGGCCGCCCCCGTGAAGATGGCCTTCTGGCCGTCGAGGCGGGAGATGGCCGCTATGTCCCCTGGCAGCCTGGCCGCGCGAGCCTCCTCCGTCATACCTTCACCCGTTCCTCGTAGCCCGCCCGACACCGGAAGCCTATTGGCACTCGAGACCCGGGTCAACCGCTGGGAGGCCCCCGCGCCAGGCTCCCGCGCCGGGCCCCCGCCAGCGCCCCGCCTGGGGACACGTAAGGCGCCGATGGCCCGGCTAGTTTTCTGAAAGTGTTCGTATGGGCGCTGTTGGCCATGGTCCTACGGAAGGTTCAAGCGCGGACCACACGGGGAACGATCGTGTCGTGGACCACTTGACGCTTTTGGGCGATTCGGTATTCGACAACGCCGCTTACGTGGCGGGGGCGCCCGACATCGTCAGGCAGGTGCGCCAACGGTTGCAACCCGGATCGAAGGCGACGCTGGAGGCCGTCGACGGGAGCACGACCGGCGATGTTCGCCGACAACTTCGGCGCGTGCCCGAGGACGCGACCCACTTGGTCTTAAGCGTCGGCGGTAACGACACGTTGGCCAGCAGCGACTTCCTCGGCGCGCCGGCCCGCTCCACCGCCGAGGCGCTCTCGGGTCTGGCCGACTTCGGCGAGGGGTTCGAGCGCGGCTACCGCTCCGTGCTGGCGGAGGTGCTCGCGCGCGGGTTACCTACGGCGATCTGCACCGTCTACTACCCGCGCTTTCCCGAGGCGGCCTTGCAAAAGGTGGCGGTCGCGGGGCTGACGGTGTTCAACGATTGCATCGTGCGCGCGGCGTTCGCCCACGGCCTGCCGCTGTTGGATCTGCGATCGATCTGCACCGAAGAAGAGGACTACGCCAACCCGATCGAACCGTCGGCGCGGGGCGGCGAGAAGAGATCGCGCGGGCGGTGGTAGGGTTCGTGCAAAGAGGCCCCACCGGAGGCAGAACCGAGGTCTTCGTCTAGGCCGGGTGTACCCCCTAGCTACTTGGGCGCCTGAGGACCGGGGGGTCGCCCGGCGGCCTCACGGGCGCAGGCGCTCGGAGCACCGCGAGGGGCCGAGGCGATCGTCGGTAACTGCCAAAGTAAAGGCATCTTTAGGATCGCGGTACCCGCTCTCGTTGCCCGTCTTCTGTTGGTACCCCGTGCTGGGCGAGCAAACGCCGGCGGGAAATGACGGTGACGGTACGGCAGAAGAAGACCTCGCGGGTAGCCTCCGATCTTCTGTAATAGCATGGCGACCACCCAAGAGGAGGAGAGGCACCGATGGTGGGTGTTGTGACAACCTTGGCCGTCGCCGTGGCGGTGGGGGCCGTTATCCAGGGCTCGATAGGCTTCGGATACGCCCTGGTGGCGGTGCCCGCGATGGTGCTGCTGTTGCCCTGGGCCGTCCCTGTTACGCCCCTCTTCTTGGCCCTCCCCATGACCCTGCTCATGAGCGCCAGAGAGTGGCGTTCCATCGACTTGGAAGGCTTCGCCCTAATCACCGGGGGCCGCCTGCTCGGCACGGTCGCCGGCGTCGTGCTGCTGGTCTTGGCGCCGAAGGGCTACCTCTCGATGCTCATGGGGCTGCTGATTTTGGCGGCGGCGCTCGTAAGCTTCCTCCGGCCGACCGTCGAAGTGAACGACGGGGCCCGGCTCGCCGGCGGCGTGGCCTCCGGCGTCGTGGGGACCGTGGCGGCACTCGGCGGGACGCCGCTGGCGCTCGTGTACCAGGACCGCTCCGGGGCCGAACTGCGCTCGACCTTGGCGATCTCCTTCGTTGTTGGCATCGCGATGTCGCTTGTGGGCTTGGCGCTGGCGGGAAAGGTCGAAAGTAGGCACGTCGTCTTGGCCCTCGAACTACTGCCAGGCTTGTTGATCGGCCTCCTGATCAGCCGGTGGGTGGTCCAGCGCTTGGACGAGCGTTGGGTGCGCCCAGCGGTGCTGGTCTTCGCGGCCGTCGCCGGC
This sequence comes from uncultured Rubrobacteraceae bacterium, assembly GCA_902806015.1. The sequence continues at coordinate 7,350 of CADCUZ010000073.1, read as the reverse complement.
CTGGTGATAACCTTCCTCGGTACCTAAATTTGGGGCAGGCTCGAGTGATCCTCTGGGCGTGAGCCTGCCGGGTCATCGGCCCGCTGCACCCCTCGTCCGGCAGGAACGGGCCCGCGCAAGTTGGGAAACGCCAAGCCTAGTCTTCGGCGCGGTGGTAGGGTCGAGCGGCGGGCCGGTAGCGCAGGACGCGCAGTGGCCCCGCTGAAGGGGCTGGCACGCCAGGCCTCCGAGAAGGCGAAGGACGATGGACGCCCACCGGACACGCGGCATCCGGCGGAGTGTATCTTTCTAGCCAGGGGGTTCGCTCCGGGCCCGGCCGGGGCACGGCGGTACGCGTGAGGTTGTCGGGGCCTTCCTGAAGCGCGTTGCGTAGGATGTGAAGCATCATCGAGGCCACCGCCCTGTTGGGGCCTCGATAGCCGCCAGAGAACCGGGATTTGCGTACGGGACGCTGGGGCGGTTCCTTATCAGCACCGCACTGGTCTTGGCGGCGGGGGTGTGCTCTTTGTGGGGCTCAAGCAGATGCCTTCGTGCATCCTCGGAAGACGATGGTGTGAGCACGGGTTTAGTAAGCGGCGGACTTCCGAGACGCCCCTCGTGCGAGGTTCCCAGGATGCCGTACTTCCATAGGCCCAAAGCTGCCGGCCGCGCAGGGGAGGTGCAGGCGGGGTTGCCAAGAGTTAGACTGGTCGCCTATCAGACACACCAGATCGGCCTGCATGCAGGCGCGAGGGCATGCAGGCCGCCGTGGGGTGTAAACCTATCGCAGGACAGGGGGAGCGCACGAAAGGTCGAGTCCTTCCGGGAGCCGCGACGAGGGAGCGCGCCGCCGTAGGGCGCGTCGTGCTGATCTGCGCGATCTGGGCGTGCGTCCACAGCCTGCTGGCCTCCAAACCGGCCAAGGACCTGGTCGCGCGAACCGCGGGTCCGCGCTGTCGCGACGGCCTGTATCGCCTCGCCTTCAACACCCAGTCGTTGGTGACGGTGGCCTGGGCGGCGAGGCGGTTCGTGCGCCTCCCGGACCGGGAGATATACCGGGCGAGGCCGCCTTGGTCCTGGCTCTTTCGGGCCGGCCAGGTCGGCTCTTTGGGCGTGCTCTTCTCGGGAGTACGGGTCGTCGGCGTGCTCGAGTTTGCCGGCGTCGTCCCGTTATGGAGGGCAATGACGGGACGCGAGTCGCGCCCCGAGGCGGAGGCGCAGGGACCCCCGATCGGCGCCGACGGCGAGATGGAGAGGGTGGGGGCGTTCCGTTTCACGCGGCACCCCGGCAACCTGGGGGCGATGGGTTTCTTCTTGCTGTGGCCCCGCATGACGGTGAATCGCGCCACCCTCGCGGCACTCGTGATCCTCTATGTGGTGCTAGGCTCCATGCACGAAGAGCGGCGACTGCGGATGGCGTACGGGGAGGCCTTCGAGCGTTACCGTCGAGCGGCGCCTTTCTTGATACCCCGCCCGCCCGGGAGGTAGGATCAGGACGCGCCCGGGCGTGGCGGGGCCAGAGATACGTGCGTTGTGACCCTCCCGGTGCCACCGACGGGGCGCTCGCGTGCACGCGAGCAGCCAGGGTGCCCACCTGGCCCTAGCCGTTTATGAGGTCGTAGGTGATAGGTGTGCCTGGCGAGGGTGTGCCTGACGCCCCTCCTGCCCGCCCACAGCAGGGTCTCGTTCGCGCGGGCCCACGCGAACTAGGAAGGACAACGCCAGGCCTGGTGTTCCGAGCGGTGGTCGAGGCAAGCGGTGGTGTACGGACGGGGGAATCGCCCTCTAGCTGCGCGAGGCTAGCTAGAGCTGCCGTCAGGGACGTGTCACGTCCTGAGGGCACGCGTGCGGTCTTACCGTTGAAGCATTCGCACGAGTACGGAAGGGAGAAGATAGTGGCGAGTATTTTCAGCATGCACACGACGGTTGAGCCGCTTTCGCTGCTGGCGAGGGCCAAGAGGGTCGCCAAGGAGAACGGCGCTGCCCTGGTCGGCGGCAAGCAGTCGGGGCGCTTCTCGCACGACATGGTCGGGGGCGAGCACCGCATGGTGGGGCAAACGGTCATCGCAACAATAACCGACAAACACTGGCTGCTCCCTTGGCCCGTCGTGGAATCTTGGATGAGGGCGCCGGTTCAGTAGTCGCTCTTTGCCGCGACGTCCGCGAGGAGGCGACAGCGAAGTGGACGTAGATAACCCGCACGGTGGGTGCTGACCGACTTTGTCGCGCGGGCTTCCGGGAAGCCACCTCCCCCAGCCCCGCCGAAAAGCGGCGCGGTCGCGTTGTAGGTGCCCGGGCACGCGCGGAGGTCGGTTTCCGGTTGTCCCACGCAGGGAAACATCCCGAAATGGACGGAAAAGGGGGTTTCAGGGAGCTGGTCGGGATAGAGCTGTCCGAGGCGGAGGAAGGCCGCGCGGTCGTGAGGATGCGGGCGGGGGATCGGCACCTCAACCCGGGCGGTACCGTGCACGGCGGGGCAATCTCCACCCTCGTGGACGTCTCCATGGCCGAGGCCCTCAACACCACGGTCGCCGAAGAGGACGAACGTCCCGTCACCGTAGAGATAAAGATCAATTACATGGCGCCCGGGAAGCCCGGCTTTATCGCCTCGACAGCCAGGGTGCGAAAGGGCGGCAAGCGGTTGACCGTCGTCGAGGCCGAGGTGGTACAGGAAGACGAGGAGGTCGTGGCGCTAGCCACCGGCACCTACACCGTCGTAGGCTAGCGGGCCCGCGAGGAGGCAGAGGCGGGCGCACAAAGCGCGGCGCAACGACGGTCCGTCAACCTCGAGCCCCGGACGAGAAATCGACTTATCGCCCGCGTCGATTGTTGAAGAAGCTGTATGCGACGATGGCGATCAGCCCCACGAGCACCCTCGGCCCGAGCGCGGTGGTGGACAGCACCACCAACAGGATCCTCGACACCCCGAACGATCCGCGCCTTCTGCCAAAAAACCGAAGCCCCCCCTGCCGAAGCCCCTCCTCCGGATCAGTACGAGCAGAGCTCGTCGTGTAGGACACCCACGAGCGGCGATACGGCGTACAAAACCCACTGAAGGTCACCCGCTGCGATCGCGTGGATGTAAGCCATAAAGCCGGGTGCCCCCTTCGCCGCCCACCGTCGTCATCTCTTGGCGTTAGACCAAAGCACAGAACATGGGAACACGAAACAGGTTAGCGGGAGCGCGACTTCGGTTTGCGCTCTTCGGATTGCAGGGCCCTCAAGTCGTCTCCGACGGCCCTCTCATCTAGCGCAAGAATTAGCGCTCCCGCGCTGGTGTGCACGGTGGTGTGGAAAGCGAGGCTTGCGAGGAGGCGGAGGTGAACCGGGGGAACGCAAGTACATAAAACGTTGTGTTGCAAAAGGAGGCGCCCATGGGACAATGCGGTCCCTTGCCCTCAAACATCGAGGCCTACCAACCCGAGCCGGGGCTCCTGGACTACGCCTCCACCAAGGGCGCCATCGTCACCTTCACCAAGGGGCTCGCGCAGGACCTGATAGCGCGGGGCATCAGGGTCAACGCGGTGGCACCGGGGCCGGTGTGGACGCCGCTGATCCCGGCCACCATGCCCGCCGAGCAGGTCACGCAGTTCGGCGCCTCGGAGTCCCCCATCGGGCGCCCGGCCCAGCCGGCCGAGCTGGCGCCGCCTTACGTCTTCCTCGCCTCCCAGGAGTCGAGCTACGTCAGCGGCGAGGTTCTGGGCGTCACCGGCGGCGCGCCGCTCTCTTAGCTCCACCCCTTGCAGGGGCGCTGAAGCGGGCGGAAAGAGAGCGAGGACACCCAAGAGCGTGACGAAGGTCTGGGTAAGGCTTTTTTTCTCTGGGCTCGTCAAGGCGGGCCGAGGCAGACGAGGAGGACGACTTTGGTAAAGGCAGTGTTCCTGGACATAGACGGGACGCTCATGGACACCAACTACCTGCACATCGAGGCCTGGGCGCGGGCGTTCGAGGAAGTAGGAGTGTGGCCGCCGCGCTCGAGGATCCACCACGAGGTGGGCAAGGGCTCCGACAGGCTGATCCCCGAGTTCGTCGAGGAGGGGAAAGTCGAGCGGGTCAGCGAGCTCCACAGCGAGTACTACGGCAAGCTGCAGGAACGCGGGCACCCCTTGCCCGGGGCCAAGGAGCTCGTAGCCTCGTTGGTCGAGCGGGGTTACGAGGTCTGGCTGGCCACCAGCGCCAAGCCCGAGGAACTCGAGCACCACATGGAAGAACTCGGGGCCGAGGGCAAGATCTCCGGGGTCGTCTCTTCGGACGATGCCGAAGAGTCGAAGCCCGCCCCCGACATCTTCGGGCTCGCCCTGGAGCGGGCGGGGGTCTCCCCCGAGGACGCCGTGGTGGTGGGCGACTCGATCTGGGACATCGAGGCCGCCAAGGAGGCAGGGGTGAGGGCCGCGGCGGTCATGACCGGGGGGGCTTTCAGCCGCGCAGAGCTCGAAGAGGCGGGTGCCTACGCGGTCTACGAAGACTGCCGCGAGCTGCTCGACGACGATTTCCCCGAGGAACTCAACCCTACCGATTCGTAAGACGGGTCGGAAAGCACAAGGAGCGATGAGTATGCGGCTCAAGCCGGTAGAGGAGCAGGTGGTGGTCCTGATGGGGGCCTCAAGCGGCATAGGGCGGGAGTCGGCCGCACGGTTTGCCCGGCGGGGCGCGAAGGTGGTGGTCTCCGCCCGCGGCGAGGAGGGGCTCGCCTCTCTTGTGGAGGAGATACGACGCGGGGGCGGCCAGGCGACGGCCGTGGTCGCCGACACCTCGGACTTCGAGCAGGTCAAGGCGGTGGCCGACCGCGCGGTGGAGGAGTACGGCAGGCTCGACACCTGGGTGCACCTCGCCGCGGTGGGGCTGTTCGCCACCTTCGAGCAGACGACCCCCGAGGAGTTCGCGAGGGTAATCGACGTGAACCTTATGGGTCAGGTCTACGGGGCGATGGCGGCCCTGCCGCACATAAAGCGGGAGGGCCGCGGGGCGATGATCCACATCTCCTCGGTCGAGGCCAAGCGTTCGTTCCCTTTCCACAGCGCCTACGGGGCCTCAAAGCACGGCATAGACGGCTTCCTCGAGGCCCTGCGCGTGGAGCTCAAACACGAAGGATGGCCGATCAGCGTCACCCAGGTGCTGCCGGGGACCATAAACACGCCGTTCTTCGACAAGGGGCGCACCAAGATCGGCGTAAAGCCGGTGGGCATCCCGCCGATCTACGAGCCGGGGACCGTGGCGAACATCATCGTGTACGCCGCCGAGAACCCGGCGCGAGACCTCGTCAGCGGGGGGGCGGCCCAGGCGCTGATCCTCAACCAGCGCCTCTCCCCGCGCATGCTCGACGCCGTCCTGACGACGCGGGCGGGTTTCAGCCCGCAGAAGACAGCCGAGCCGAGGTCCGAGAACGATCCTGACAACCTCTACGATCCGATACCCGGGCACGACACGGCGAGGGACGGCTTCCGGGCGTTCTCGCGAAGCCTCTACAACTGGCTCGAGATGCACCCGGTGGTGAGGCGGGGGGCCGCGGCGGGCTCGGCGCTGGGATTGTTGGCGGCCCTGCGCAGAAGGTCCTAACCGACGCGAGGGGACGCGGGGGAGCCCTCGATCGAAGGGAGTAACAGAACCGAGCGCCATCTCGGAGCAGGGCTTCGAGGATGCCATAGAACGGGCCATTGCTCGCGCTACCAAGACGCTCAGGGGTGTGGGGGTGTTGGGTGGAGGAGCTCACGACGCGGACGATAGAGCAGAGCACCCCGAAGCCGGTACAGAGGTCTATGCAATCGGCGTAGGTCGACAGGAGTGAACCGAAGGCCGGGGCATAGAAGGGCCTTGGCCTTATTGTTGCCCTCGTGTGGACGCCCCCTAGAATCTCCCACGGCGAGCCTCCGAGAAAATGGTCCTTCTACAGGCCTGGGTGAACAAGGTCGCGGGAACTCCGAAACTTCTACCTCAAGTCCTCCCTGCGTACCCCCAAAGCCTCGGCCAGCCTGCGCGTGGTCCGGGGCGAGGCCATCCGGCGCAGCTCTTCGAAGTCCGAGACGGAGGCCGCCGAAACACCGCCCTTGGCCGAGAGCTGCCGGACGGACACCCCGCGCCCCCCTCGCACCTCCTCAGGCCGTGCAGCAGCGGCATGGACCGGTGCCGCGAAGGGGGCCGCCCCGACCTCCTTCTCTGTTCGTGCCAGAGCACACATCCTACACACGGGGACCTGTTTGCGCCGCTTACCGCCCCCGGAACTTCGAAGAAGGCCCCTTCTACGCGCTCTGGTGAATACAGGATTGGCCGCTTGCTCGGTAGTTCTCATGATACCCTGAGTGGCCCTTTCGGAAAGAGGCCCGACCCAGTGAACCAGCTCTTGAAGCTCCTCTCCACGTCCGCCGCGGGCGCCTTGGAGGTGTGGGTCGGGATCATAACCGGCGTGACCCTAGGACTCTTCCCCGCCTTGAGCGGCACCGTCAGCGTAGCCAGCGCCCTTGCGGGGGTTACGCTCGTGGTCGCGGCCGGCGGGCGGCTGCGCCACCTGTTCTAGCGCAGCCGCACCCTCGCCAAGCGTCGCGAGCGCATAGAGCGCGTGTGGAAGCGCTACGGGATACCTGGGGTGGCATTGCAGGCCCCGCTGCTGACGGGGCCGCTGCTGGCGACGCTCTTGGCGCTGGCCCTAGGTGCCCCTCCCCGGCCCCTGCTGTTGTGGATGCTCGCCAGCGTGGTGTTCTGGGGGGCTGCCCTTACCGGAGCCGCGGCCCTGGGCTTCTCGCTATTCGGGCTCTAGCGAACTTCGGAGACCCCCCTCAGGACGAAGTTCCGAGAATCGCTCTTCTAGTACGTACGGTGAATAGCCTCTCCCCGAATGCGCCAGGCTGCGTGGGGAGGCACCGTTGACCGTGACACGTTCGTAGCGCACAAGCGAGGAGATAAGAGATGAGCCCGGCAACGCGAAGGATCGTCTCCGTTGCCACCCTGCTCGTCATCGCTTCGGTCGCGGGCATCGTCTTCGTCCTCATCTTCCGGTGTCCGGTAACGATTGGGTAACTAAGCCGGGGCCCGGCCTGAGAGAAGGCGTGGGAGGGGCCCCGGAGGGGGAGTGGGCCTTTCCCTGTCCTCGGAGAATCTACGGGACGGGCCGAGAGCAACCCATCGGCCTAGTGGCCCATCTTTCACGAGCGCGACACGGCCGGGGCGTTGGTTCTTATGTGCGCCGCCGCGCGGACACACCTACTCCGTTCATCGGTCGAACGCGGACGCGAAAAGGGCCGGGGCTCCCGAAGGATGCCCCGGCCCGGCGCCGATGGGTGCGCCCTCTAGCTCAGAGGGTGATCACCTTGTTGGGCAACGACTCGCAGAACGCCTTCAGGTTAAAGGGGCTCTTGGTTATGAACGGGTCCACCAGCT
>CADCUZ010000072.1 GCA_902806015.1 uncultured Rubrobacteraceae bacterium | reverse complement strand
TCGAAATGGCGGAGAAGTTCAGTGCCTCCCTCGCCGGCGAGATGTCCCCCGAAGAGGCCGTCGCCGCGCTCCAGAAAGAGATGTCGGGTCTCGTCGAACAGGGTCAGGAGGCCGCGAGCTAAGCGGTCCGCGAGCCGCCGCCGTCCGCTACGTCGTCTTCAATCGGAGACGCAAAAAGTCGAAGAAGACGCGCAAGACGGCGACGGCGGGAACGGCGAAGACAATGCCGGCCAGGCCGGCGAGCTCGCCGCCGCCTAAAACGGCGAGGAGGACGAGGATGGGGTGGACGTGGAGGGCGTTGCCCTGGATGCGGGGGGTAAGGAAGTTGCCTTCGAGCTGCTGGATCAGGGTGTAGGCCACGACCACCAGGAGCACGCGCGTCGTCGTCGACTCTATCGTGGGCGTCCCGTCGTCGAAGACGGCGGCCACGATGACGGCCGGTATCCCGCCCACGAAAGCCCCGAGGTAGGGGATGATCGCCGTGGCCGAGACCCAGGCGCCGAGCAGTATGGCGTAGGGCACGTCGAGCAGGTAGAGGGCGAGCGAGGCAAGGGCGCCCTGGATGACGACCACCACCGCCAGCCCGCCGAGGTAGCGCGAGAGCGACTCGCCGAAGGCGTTCCACAGGTCGCGGGCGTCGCGCCGGTAGGCCCTGGGCGCGGCCCGCAGGTAGGCGGCCTTCACCATGCGCACGTCGGCCAGCAGGTAGACCCCCACGAAGAGCACCCCGAAGAGGGCCACCCCGAACCCGAAGGCCCGTGGGATAAAGCCGACCAGCCCCCGGAGCACGTTCTCCGTGATGTTCCGGGCGCGGTCGAAAAGGTCGTTGATTAGGCTCCGCGCGAACTCCTTCGGATCGGCGCTCGGGAGCAGCTGGCGTTCGTTGAGAAAGTCGATCAGGTCGAGGAGGAGGCGGTTGGCCCTGTTGGCTATGATGGGCACCTGGACCACAAGATCTCGCAACTGCTGGATGAGCAGCGGCACCAGGTAGAAGAGGGCGAGCAAGATGAGGCCGAGCAGGCCGAGCACGGTCACCAGGATCGCGACCGGCCGCGGCATGAGGTGGGAGAGCGCCCGCACCGGGAAGGAGAGTACGATGGCGAGCGCCATCCCCCCGAGCGCGACCACGGGCACGGTCGGCGCGGCGTACAGGAACAGCGCGAGCACCACGACGACCAGCGCGATAATGCCCGCCAGCACCCGCGCCGAGACGTAGATCGGGGTCGGCTCGCCCCCGCCCGCGAGCCCCGCCCCCATATCCTTCTCGCAGCTCGTCCCTGCGCCGCGCCCCAGCGCCTTTCGCCAGGCTCCGAGCAACCTGTTCTGCTTCATCTTTCCCGGCTCTCCCGGTAGAGGATCACGCCCCCCATTTTACGCGTGCGAAGGTATCAGGCTTCGGGTCCGGTTGGCTATCCCGGTGCGGCGGTCGGTGCCCCGCGGGGTCAGACGAGGTGCGCTGACCCGTTTTGCCGGGCCAGCGCGAGCGTCTCGTCGTCGAGCGGAACGCGTTCGGCTCCGTAGCGGCCCCCGCCTCGGCGGCGGATGGCTCGATGAACGATCCGACGGGCGCCACGTTTCCGGCGCGGTGGGCGCTGCCGACGCTTTCGGGGCGGAAGGGCGGGCCCAGGGCGCCGTAGAACCTGGTTAGTACCCGGAATAGCTCCTCCTCCCCCTCGACCGGCACGATCCCGCCGACGCTCGTCGCCCAGCGCGTTTTGCCCGCTGGGCGATGCCGCAGAGCTTCATGCCGTCCTACCAGCCACCGACGCGGATGCTGTGGTCGCCGGGGCAGAACTCGCCTCCCACCTCCCCCAACTCGGCCACCCGCACCCCCACGCCCGACAACGCGCCGAGCACCAGCGCCGCCCCGTCGTGGCGCTCGACGATGGCGCGCACGATCTCCTCTTCCGCCGGTCGGATGATGGAGAACCCGAAGGTGCCCCCTTCCGCAGCGGTGGCGCCGCCGGGGGACCTGACGAAGACCGGGTAGCCCTGCTCGTCGGTGGCCCGTACCGCCTCCGCGAATCCGGGCCGGAACGTGTCGCGCCGCGTGGCGCCGACGTGACAGGTAGAGGGCGCGATCGAGACGGTGGGCTGCCTCTCACCCGCCGCGACCTGCCCGAAGATGGTCCTCCCGTAGCCGTAGGCCGTCACCGGGTCCTCGAACCGGCTCGGCATCAGCAGGTCCATCGCCCCGCCTAGCCCTTGTGTTCCGTCAGGCGCTTCTTGGCCCGGCGGGGCAGGTGGCGCAGAACCTTGAGAAGCACGAAGGCGATGAGGATGAGGGCGGCGAGGGCCAGCATCACCGCGACGGGCGCGCTCTCGGCCAGGCCGTTCACCCAGCGCTCGGCGGCGAACGCGACATCGGTGGCGCCGTTGGCGGCGTAGAAGCCCTCCAGGGCGGAGGTCCCCTGAAAGACTATAAAAACCGTGCCGAGCAGGATGAACATCGCGCCGGAGACGAGGTTCGTCGAGTGGACGCTAACGCCCCCGGGCAGCGTGATCTCCTGCCCCCGCAGCCAGCGGCGACGGCCCAGGTCGAAGCGGTCCCACAGGAGCGCTATCCCGAAGAGCGGGGCGGCCATCCCGGCGGCGTAGGTGGCGAGCAGGCCGGCGCCGTACAGGGGCGAGCCGGAGGAGGCGGCGACGGTGAGGACCGCGCCGAGGATGGGCCCGGAGCAGAAGCCGGCGAAGCCGTAGACAGCCCCGAGGGCGAAGGTGGAAACCAGGGACTCACCGCGGACCCCGCCGTACCGGGACGGCACGAAGGAGAAGCCGCGTCCCGCTATCTGGAGGATGCCCAGGCCGATGATGACGAGCCCGGAGACCAGTATCAGGGTCCCCCGGTAACCGTAGACGAGCCGGCTGACGGCCGCGAGCCCCATCCCCAGGGGCACGAGCGTCGCCACGAGCCCCAGGAAAAAGACGGCCGTCCTCCACACCAGCTCGAAGCGAGACTGGAAGGCGTAGGCGAAGAACGCCGGCAGCAATAGCGCGCTGCACGGGCTAAGCAGCGAGAGCAACCCCCCGAGAAAGGAGGCCACAAATGAGACCTCAACCACCCCGCGCCTCCTTCTCGGCCTCTTCTATCGCCCGCTCGAAGGTCTCCAGCGGCTGCAGGCCCACCAGCACCCGCTCGTTGACGAAGAACGTCGGCGTGCCGCTTATGCCGAGCCGCTGCCCCTCTCGGAAGTCGGCCTGCACCGCGTCCTCGTAGCGGGCCTCCGCGAGGTCTTCTTTGAACCTGCCCACGTCGAGTTCGGTCTCCTTGGCGAGCGCGGTGAGGCTCTCCTCGTTGTAGCCGCCGCTGTTGCCGGAGGACTGGTTTTGGTACACAAGGTCGTGGTACTCCCAAAACTTTCCCTGCGCCTGGGCGGCCCTGGCGGCAAGCGCCGCGGCGACGGACTCCCGGCCTTGGTAGGGGAAGTCCTTCCACTCCAGCCTCAACGTCCCGCTCTTCACGTACTTTTCGTAGAGCTTAGGTTCCACCTCACGGGCGAACTTGCCGCAGAACGGTCACTGATAGTCCGAGTACTCTGTCAGGACCACCGGCGCGTCCGCCCTGCCGAGCGAAGGGGTGCCGAGCTTCGCGACCTCCCCACCGGTGTTCCCAGGCCCAGAAGCGCCGGAAGACCCGGCGTCACCCCCGCCGGAAGGCCCCGAATCGCCGCCCCCGGCGCCGCAGCCGGCGAGGGCGAGCGCCGCGAGCGCGAGGACGAGGACGAGCACAAATGAGATCCGAAGCTTAAGATCCTGCCGCCCGTTCCTCGCGTTGTCGTCGGGTCCTGCGCCTGTGCCGGTCAGCGGGGCACCTCCTGTGCGGGGTTCGTATCTACCCCGACAGTTATAAACCATGTGGCGGGGCATGCGCCGGAACCGGCGTGCTAAAATGCGCCGCTTGCGCGGGCCGGAACGGGCCTGCCGAACCGTCTCTAGCACAAGGAGAGATCGTACGGATGGATCCACGTGGAAAAGTTCTCATCACCGGCGGGGCCGGGTTTTTGGGGATCAACCTGGCAAGGCACCTCCTCTCCCGCGGCTACGAGGTCGCCTCCCTGGACCTCGAGCCCTTCGACTACCCCGAACGCGGCCGGGTAGAGGAGCTTACGGGCGACATCCGCGACAAGGCGTTCGTCGACCGGGCGGTCGAGGGCGCGGACTTCGTCGTCCACACGGCGGCGGCCCTCCCCCTCTACTCGGCCGAGGACATCCACACCACGGACGTCGAGGGAACGCGCAACATGCTGGACGCCTCCCTGCGTCACGGCGTGGAGCGCTTCGTCCACGTCTCCTCGACGGCCGTCTACGGGATACCGGACCACCATCCCCTGCATGAGACGGACAAGCTGGAGGGCGTCGGTCCCTACGGGCAGGCCAAGATTCAGGCCGAGATGGTCTGCCTGGAGTACCGCGCGAAGGGCCTGACCGTCCCCATTATTCGTCCCAAGTCTTTCGTCGGCCCGGAGCGGCTCGGGGTCTTCGCGCTCTTCTACGACTGGGCGCACACGGGGCACAACTTCCCCATGATCGGCTCGGGCAACAACCGCTACCAACTCCTGGACGTCGAGGACCTCTGCGACGCAATCGCCCTCACGTTGACACTCCCTGAGGAGCGGGTGGACGACACCTTCAACATCGGCGCCGCCGAGTTCACCACGATGAAGGAGGACTACCAGGCCGTCCTCGACTACGCTGGCCACGGGAAGAAGGTAGTCGGCCTCCCGGCCGCCCCAGCCATCTTGGTCCTCCGCCTCCTCGACCGCCTCGGCGTCTCCCCCCTGTACAAGTGGGTCTACGAGACGGCCTCCAAGGACTCCTTCGTCTCCATAGAGAAGGCGCAAGCGCGGCTCGGCTACGCCCCCAAGTTTTCCAACAAGGAGGCCCTGCTCCGCAACTTTCGCTGGTACCTGGACAACCTCAAACAGTTCGAGAACGCCTCCGGCGTCTCGCACCGCGTCCCGTGGAAGCAGGGCGCTATAGGGCTGCTCAAGCGGTTCTTCTAGAGGTCAGGCAGGAGTAAGCAGGCTGGCCGCCGCCCGATCCACCATCCAGGTCGGACCGCCGGAAGGCTGCACCAGCCTCGCGGGGTACTCGCGCGGGTCGGCGTCGCCTTCCAGGATCTCCTTCAGCGCCCCCGCCTTGTCCTCGCCGGCGACGAGGAAAAACACTTTCCGCGCCGCGTTCAGGATCGGGGCCGTTAGCGTGATGCGGGTCGTGCCGAGCTTGAGCACGGGGTTCGCGACGACCAGGCGGTCGGTCACTTCGAGCGCCGAGGTCTCCGGAAAGAGGCTCGCGGTGTGCCCGTCCCCCCCGATGCCGAGCATGACGAGGTCCAGAGCCGGTGGTTCCTCTGGGAAGAATTTGCGGAGATCTTCTTCGTACGAGGCGGCGGCTTCTTCGGGGGGCAGTTCGCCCCGCATGCGGTGGACGACGCCTACGGGAACGCGCTCGAGGAGCGCCTCCCGGGCCATGCGGTAGTTGGAGTCCTCGTGGTCCGGCGGCACAGTCCGCTCGTCGCCGAAAAAGACGTGTACGTTGGGCCAGTCGACGTCTTCTGCGTGGTCGCTGACCAGGGCCCCGTAGGTCGCTTTCGGGGTGGAGCCGCCGGCGATTGCGACGGCGAAGCGGCCGCGCTGCGCTATCGCCCGGGCGGCCTTCTCCGCGAAGGCGCGGGCGGCGGCCCCGGCGAGCTCCTCGGCGCTGTCGTACACCTCCACGCTCACAGGTCGAGGATCTCAACGGCCACGCGGAGGGCGGCCTCGTAGGTCTCGTCGCGACCGCGGTACTGGAGCTCCTCGCCCACGAGGACGCCGAGGTCGAAGGAGCCGAGGTGGACGGTCCTTTCGGCGACGAGCTCCTCGCCGCGCATCACGGTGGTCCTGACCTCCCGATGCTCCCGGTGGCGCGAGACCTGAAAGCTGTGGTCGGGCGAGCGGAGCCGGACGCGTCTGAGCCTGGCGTCGGGTGAGTCGGGTGAGAGCCCGACGGAGACGCTCCCGGACGGGCCGGCGAACCCGACCTCGCGCTGGTCCCCGTCCCGGGTGACACCCTGCGGGCTCCAGCCGAGGGCGGAGGCGAGCCACCCGACGAGGAGCAGGGCGCGGCACTCGCCGCCGGGGGCGTAGAGGACCTCGGCGGAGCCTATCCTTTCGAGTTCTCCGGCGCGTTCGGGGGAGCCGAAGGCGTCCGCCAGGAGGGAGCGCCAGGGCGAGAGGCCTACCCACTGCAGGTCGCCCACCGCCGGGGCGCCCGCGCGCCCGACCAGGGCCGCCATCTCGCGCAGGGAATCCTCCCTGTCCTCGCGGGCGGCCGAGTCCACGATGAGGCGGTCGGCGAGGTCGGCCATGGCGGCGAACTCCGGTGAGTGGGCCGAGAAGGCGCCCGGGTACCAGAGAAAGACCGGCAGGTCAGGTATCAGCAACGGCCCCGCCAGGCTTTCGAGGTGGTTGGCGGGCGGTCCCTCGGCGTGGATGGTGACCTGCTCGGCGCAGACCTGTGCGCCCCCGCCGCCCCTGACGTTGCAGAACGCCGAGAGCTGGGCGTCGACGTTCCTTTCGCCCTCGGGGTCGGAGATCAGGACGATGGCCCGTGCCGGGTAGCGGCCGGCCAGGTTCGAGACCGAGCGCGCCACCTCCGGGGCAGATTCCTCGTCGGTCACCACGATCAGGTTCAAGACGCTGGAGCGGAGCGCGAGCGTGCCGTCCTCGTTGGCGCGCAGCTTGCCGAGCTCGTGCTCTATCCCGGAGACGCTCATCGGGCCGCCGCCCGGGGACTCTCTGGTCTCCCCGATCACGGCCTCCTCCATTCCCGTCCGTCCCGTTCTAGTAGCTCGTCGGCCTCCTCGGGCCCCCAGGTCCCGGCCGGGTAGAACTCGACGCCCTTCTCCCCGGCCCAGCGGCGCATCACGGGGTCCAGGATGCCCCACGCGCCCTCGGCCTCGTCGGCCCGGATAAAGAGCGTCGGGTCGCCGAGCATGAGGTCGAGCAGCAGCCGCTGGTAGGCGTCGGGGGCCTCCTCCAGGAAGGCCGTCCCGTAGAGGAGGTCCATGTTCACGGAGCTGACCTCGAAGCCCGAGCCGGGGACCTTGGCCCCTATCTTGAGCGAGACGCCCTCCTCCGGCTGCACGCGGACTACGAGCACGTTCGGCTCCAAGCCTTCGGTGTCGTGGTGGGCGAAGGGCGTGTGCGGGGATGCGTGGAACTGGATGGCGATCTCCGTCGCCTTCTTCGGCATCCTCTTGCCCGCCCTCAGGAAGAACGGCACCCCCGCCCACCGCCAGTTGTCCACGAAGAGCCTGAGGGCCAAGTAGGTCTCGGTGGTGGAGTCCGGATCCACGTCCTCCTCCTCGCGGTAGCCTTCCACCTCATCGCCCCACACCCAGCCCGAGGTGTACTGGCCGCGCACGGCGTTCTCTTCCACCTCGTCTTCTGGTATGGGGCGCACCGCCTTCAGGACCTTCACCTTCTCCTCGCGCACCGATTCCGCATCGAAGGCGACCGGCGGCTCCATCGCGGTGAGGCAGAGGACCTGCATGACGTGGTTCTGGACGATGTCGCGGAGGGCGCCGGCCTCCTCGTAAAAAGCGCCGCGAGTTCCGACGCCGATGTCTTCTGCGACGGTGATCTGGACGTGGTCCACGTAGTGCTGGTTCCAGATCGGCTCGAAGATGCCGTTGGCGAAGCGCAAGGCAAGGATGTTCTGGACCGTCTCCTTGCCCAGGTAGTGGTCTATCCGGTAGATCTGGGCCTCGTCGAAGTAGCGCCGGATCTCCTCGTTGAGCTCCCTCGCGCTCTGGAGGTCCCGCCCGAACGGCTTCTCGACCACGAGCCGCGACCACCCGCCGTCCTCCCCCTCGTTCATCCCCGCCTCCCCGAGCCGCTCGACGATGGCAGGAAAGAGCGAGGGCGACGCCGACAGGTAGAAGGCCCGGTTCCCCTGCGTCCCCCGCTCGGCGTCAATCTTCTTCAAGAAGCCTTTCAACTCCTCGTAGGTCTGCGGCTTCTTCGAGTCGCCCGGCAGGTAGAAGATGCCGCTGGCGAAGGATTCCCACACCTCGTCGCTGACCCCACCGGAGAGGTGCCCCTCCAGAGCCTCGCGCAGCTTGGCCCGGAACTCGTCGTGGCTCATCTCGGTGCGGGAGATGCCGACCACCGCCATCTCCATCGGCAGCCTCCGCTGGGAGGCGAGCTCGTAGAGCGCCGGCACGAGCTTGCGGGAGGTCAAATCCCCCGAAGCCCCGAAGATGACGACGGCTCCTGGGTCGGGGATCCGCGGTAGCCGTCCCTCGTCGCGCAGAACATTCTGTAAGGCTTGCGTGTCGGCCACCACAGGCTCCTTACTTCTGCTCCTGCTCGGGGTACCTGGTGCTCGCCTCCTGGATGGCGTGGCCGCCGAACTGGCCGCGCAGGGCCGCGAGGACCTTCATTGCGAAAGAGTCGTCCTGGCGCGAGGCGAAGCGGGCGAAGAGGGAGCCGGCGATGGCGTTGACCGGAACGCTCTCGTCTATCGCCTCCATCACCGTCCAGCGCCCCTCGCCGGAGTCCTCTACGTAGCCCCGGACGCTGTCCAGGTTCGCGTCCTGCGAGAAGGCGTTCTCGGCCAGCTCCAGGAGCCAAGAACGGACCACGCTCCCCTGGTTCCAGAGGCTGGAGAGGGCGCGGAGGTCGTAGTCGTAGCGGCTTTTCTGCAGGATCTCGAACCCCTCGGCGTAGGCCTGCATCATCCCGTACTCGACCCCGTTGTGGACCATCTTGGCGAAGTGGCCGGCACCCGCATCGCCCAGGTACGCGTAGCCGTTCTGGGGCGCGAGCGTCTGAAAGGCAGGCTCGACGTGCTCGAAGGCGTCCGAGTCGCCCCCGATCATGGTGCAGTACCCGACGTCGTAACCCCAGACGCCCCCAGACACCCCGGCGTCCAACCACCGGAAACCCGCGTTCCTGACCTCGCGGGCGCGCGCCACGGAGTCCCTGAAGTACGAGTTCGCCCCGTCCACGATGATGTCGCCCTCGTCGGCGTGCTGCATGAACTGCTGGATCATGTCGTCCGTCGTCTCCCCCGCCGGCAACATGCTCCACAACACCCGAGGCGTCTGCTGCTTCTCGACGAACTCCTCCACGCTGTAGGCCCCCTCGGCCCCAGCCGCAACAGCCTCGTCCACCTTGCCCGACGAGCGGTTGCCCGCGATCACGCGGTGGCCTCCCTTGTCCACCAGCCGACGGACCATATTGAACCCCATCCGGCCCATGCCCCAGATACCGATGTCCACGTCGCTCCTCCCTCTTATCGTCATTAGGCAACAGGTTACGGGCGTCAGCGATCACTTGATACATGACGGCTGACGCCTGGAGCCTAACTAACTAGCTGGCGCCCTTTGTTCTTTATCTCGTCGAGCATCTCGTTGAAGGGGTCGGCGAACTTCTGGATGCCTTCGCGCTCCAGGACGTCGGTTACTTCTTCGTAGTCTAGGCCGGCTTCGCGGAGGTCGTCGAGGAGGCGAACGGCGTCTTCTACGCCCTCCGTGAGGGTGGGTCTGATGTTGCCCTGGTCTTTCACCGCCTCTATTGTCTTTTTGGGCATGGTGTTGACGGTTTCAGGACCCACGAGGTTGTCCACGTAGATGGTGTCGGGGTAGTCGGGGTTCTTGGTAGAGGTGGAGGCCCAGAGGAGGCGCTGGCGGTTGGCGCCCTTCTCTTCCAGGGAGCGCCAGCGGGAGCCGGAGAAGACCTGACCGTAGACCCGGTAGGCGAGCTTGGCGTTGGCTATGGCAAGCTTGCCCTTGAGGTCCGCGCGGCCGAGCTTCTCCAGGCGGTCGTCGGCCTCGCTATCTATGCGAGAGACGAAAAAGCTCGCGACGGAGCGGACTCCAGAGGGGTCGCCGCCGTTTTCGACCAGCCTCTGTATGCCCCTGACGTAAGCGCGGGCGACCTCGCGGTAGCGCTCCAGGGAGAAGATCAGGGTGACGTTGATGGACTTGCCGCGCGAGATCATCTCCTCGATGGCCACTATCCCCGGCAGCGTAGCCGGTATCTTGACGAACAGGTTGGGCCTGTCCACCACGTCGTGGAGCTTGGCGGCCTCGTCTATGGTGGCCTGGGTGTCGTAGGCGATGTCCGGCTGGACTTCCAGGGAGACGAAGCCGTCGACGCCGCCGGACTTCTCGTAGACGGGCGCGAGGACGTCGCAGGCCTCCTGGATGTCGGTGCCGGCGATCCCCCAGAACATCTCCTTCGGGTCTTCCGTGTTTTTGGCGAGCTCCCGGAGCTGCTCGTCGTAGAGGTCCGAGCCCGCTACTGCCTTCTGAAAGATGGCCGGGTTCGAGGTGACGCCCACGATACCGTCCTCGATCATCCCCTGCAGGCCGCCGTTCCTCGTGTCCTCGCGGGAGAGCTCGTCAACCCAGGGCGCCTGCCCCAGCTCTCGCATCTTCTCCAAACGCTCGTTCACTTCCGTCTCCTCCTCATGAAGCCCTCAGCGGGGCCGTCCGTGCGGCCCATCCCAACAGTCTACACCGCCCCATGCGGGCAATACCCGTGCTTCCCGCTCCTTACCTTGCACACCGCGCGGGCAAACCCGCTGGACCCTAGCCCTACGGCCACGTTTATACTCGGATTGGAGGTCGAGATATGAGAGAATGGTTGAGGATCGGGGAGTTCGCAAGGCCCGTAGGCGTGCCGCCTGAGACGGTACGCTCCTACGAGAGGATCGAACTCCTCCCCGGGCCGAACACGCGAGGGCGAAGAAAAGGAGGACCGGGGATCCCGCCTCCCGGTCCTCCAGATTTTCTCGCCAAACTTCTCTTTAGAATG
>CADCUZ010000071.1 GCA_902806015.1 uncultured Rubrobacteraceae bacterium | reverse complement strand
CAAGCATCCTTGTGGCTCCCGCCTTCGTCCTGCAACACCTACCCATCCTGCTCATGGACGCGGGCGTCGGGTTGGCCTCCCTGATCATCGTGGGCGCGCTGGTGATAGTGGCGGTGTTCTTCCGGATCGTCGTGACGTGGCTCTACAACGGCAGCGGGCGCAGCGTTCTCGTGGCAGCCCTCTTCCACAGCGCCTACAACTCTGCGTGGGGCACGGGGGAGCAGAAGTTCACCGGCGAGCTGATCTCCGGACCTGCCGCGACGTTGATTCCCATAGGGGTGGTCGCGGTGGTCGCGGTGGCCGTCGCAGTCCTCAGCAGGGGTCGTCTCGCCTACGAGCCCGAGCGGGACGCCAAGACCGAACGAGGCGGGCGGAGCGGCCCAAGTGAGGGCGCGACGACCAACCTCTTGATCGCCGCGCGGGTACCTGCGCAGGGCGATCCGATACCACCAACCGAGAAGGGAGACTCCGCATGAGCCATAGCGTAGACGCCCCGCGCGGTCACAAGACCCGCGGGGCGGAAGGGGGAACGTCAAAGAAGGGAATCGCCCACGTGCGCCCGGCCGAGGGCAGAAGATCGCTACGGGTTTTCGGCGAGCTGGTGACGTGCAAAGTAACCAGCGATCAGACCGGGGGGGCGTACTCGCTCTTCGAGGTCACCACGCAGCCCGGGGAAGGGCCGCCGCCCCACGTCCACCACCGCGAGGACGAGTCCTTCTACGTGCTCGAAGGGGAGTACGAGTTCTTTAGCGGGCAGGGGATCATCCGGGGGGGCCCAGGCTCCCTACTCCGCGTCCCCAGGGGCGCCCTGCACGCCCACAAGAACGTCGGCGAAGACGCGGGAAGGATGCTGGCAACCCAGACGCCGGGGGGCTCGTACGAGCGCTTCTTCGAGGAGGTGGGCGAGGCGGTGGACGGCGACGATGGCGGGCCGCCCGCCTTCGAGGACCAGCCAGACGCCAGGACGATCATGGAGGTCGCGGCCGAGCACGGCATCGAGATACCACCGCCCATCGCAACGCAGTAGGGCCGGCCAACAAACACGACCAATGGAGAAAAAGATGATAAAAGGGACGGTCGCGAAAGACCTGTTCGCGCTGCTGGCCGAGGACCGGCGCGCAGGCGCCTACGCGGCCGACGACGCCCACCTGCGCGCGGGAGCGCCGGACGCCTTCGGCGGGTGGGCGGAGGTGCGCTCCGAGGCGCTGGAGGCCGGGGCGATCCTCGCCGCGCTCAAGACGAGCCACTACTACTCGAGCCAGGGGCCCGAGATCCACGCGGTGGAGGTGGGTGAGGGGAGCGTGGCCGTGAGGTGCTCGCCGGCCCGGGGCGTGTTGCTGGCCGGCCGCGGCACGGCCAGGGCGCGGGCGCTGGGCGAGGACATCGTGGAGTGCGAACTCCCGCTGGCGGCCTTTGCAGGCTCCTACTTCGGGGTGACGGTCATGGACGCGGCGGGCCGGCGGGCGCGGACCAACCCCGTCTGGCTCGACCGAGGCCAGGGGCAGCGTTCTCGATCGCTGGCCCCGCAAGCTGTGCGATGAACCCGTTTGGCCGGCAGGCGCCTCGGGAAGGAGAGAGCCTGTGGTACTACGGACGATCAAGCGGCCGGGAGGCCTTAGGGATGCCATACAAGCAGATCACGCAGCTGCCGGACAACGTCAAGAACAACCTTGCCCAAGCACGCCCAGGAGATCTACAAGGAGGCCTTCAACCCCGCGGAAGACCAGTACGGGGAGGAGGGTCGCGCCCACGCCACGGCCTGGAGCGCGGTCGAGAACAAGTACGAGAAGAACGACGAGGGCAACTGGGCGCAGAAGTAGCAAGGACCGCCAGGCTCGAGGCAGCGGTCCTATGGGCCGCCTTCGAAAATTCGGCGAAGCCCGCGCCTCCATCGGGGCGGACGTGCTGGCCCCGCTGACGGGAAGATCGAACGACCTCGTCAGGGCGGGCATGGTGCGTCTGCTCTCCGGCGTGCTGCCGCTGTACGTGGTCAACGAGTACCCGAAGTCCGGGGGCACCTGGGTCGGGCAGATGCTCGGGCGCGCCCTGGGCGTGCCGTTTCCGAGGAACCGCTTTCCCGTACTGCGGCCCTCGATCATGCACGGCCACTACCTGAGCCCGTGGGGGATGAAGAACGTGGTCGTCGTCTGGCGGGACGGGCGCGACGTGATGGCCTCCTGGTACCACCAGCGCCTCTTCGTCCACGAGTGGCGCAACGAGCCCCAGGTGGAGAGGGCCCGCAGGGAACTCGCGTTTCGGGACTACGACGACATCTACGAGAACCTGCCAGCGTTCATCGAATACGCGTTCACCGAGCCCCACTCCCGGCGCTTCACGTGGGCGGATCCTTCGCCGCGTTTTACCTGGGCGGATTTCGTGCGCCGCTGGCAGGCACGTAAAGACGCGGTCCACGTCCGCTACGAGGACCTGCATCGGGACGCCGCTGGGCAGCTGCGGAGGATCGTCTCGGAGCTCACCGGCGAAGACCGCCTGGACCCGGAGGAGGCCGCCGCGATAGCGGACCAGTTCTCCTTCGAGCGCCAGTCGGGGCGGAAGTCCGGCGATGAGAACAAGAAGAGCTTCCTGCGCAAGGGCGTCGTCGGCGATTGGCGCGCGGCGTTCGGCCCACAGGCGCGGGAGGCCTTCGATCGGCACGCAGGGGAGGAGTTGGTCCTCCTCGGTTACGAGAAAGACCGTTCGTGGGTGACGTAGGGATAGGTCAGCGTGGCGTCAGGCATACACGGCATCGGGTACAGCCGCCGTCCCGGCGGGGCTCGGTCCAACGAACTCGTCCGCCGATAGCTGGGACGCCGCTCGATCCCGCGCGGACCGTGGCACGTATTCGTGCGAGTGGAGCTGGATCCAGTTCCATGCGTCGGAGATCATGGTTTCGAGGTCAGGTTTCTCGGGCTTCCGACCGAGCTCCGCCTGTATCTTCCCGTTCGAGGACACGACGACCGCCGGGCCCCCCCGGACGCCTGGGCGATCTCACGGCCTTTATGGACTTCTTCGTGACCCGGCGGGCGGTCTCTACGACCTCGTTGACGGTGAAGCCCGCGCCGTTGCCGACGTTGTAGATCTTCGGTTTTCCCTCCTCGGCCGCTTCGAGTGCCAGGAGGTGGGCGCGCGAGGTCCTCGACGTGGATAAAGTCGCGCACGGCCGTGACGTCCGGCGTCGGGTATTCCGTCCCAAAGATCTCCACCGCATCCCCTCTCCCCGCGGCGGCCCGGAGGGCCGCCGGGATGATCTGGGTGCTTGAGGCGTCGGGGTTGCCGAACCGGCCGCTCGCGCCCGCGAAGAGCAGGGCAGGCTCACGGCGGCGAGGCCGTGGGCGACCGCCTCGTAGCCGATGAGGTGATCCGCGGCCGGCTTCGAACCCCGTAGGGGTTCGTCGGCGCCGTCGGGGCCTCTTCCGTGACGGGCACCTCTTCGGGTTCCCCGTAGACCGCGGCCGTCGAGGAGAACACCAGGCGCTTTACGCCCGCCGCGCGCATCGCCTCGAGCAACCCGAGGGTGCCGCAGAGGTTGTCCCTGTAGTAGCGGCCCGGCTGCTCGACGGACTCTGCGACCGTCGAGAGCGCGGCGAAGTGCAAGATGCCGTCGAACCCCTCGGAGAGGACGCCGCGGAGCCGCCGCTCGTCGAGCAGACCGCACCTCGCGAACCGCGCCTCTTCGGGGACGGCCCGCCTGTACCCCTTCGAGAGGTTATCGAGAACTACCGTCTCGTGCCCGGACTGGACGAGCCGGTGGGCGACCACGCTGCCGATGTAACCGGCCCCGCCCGTTACCAGCAGCTTCACGAGCGCCTCCTCGCTGATATCACGGGTCGACCCGGAAACTTGGCCCTTCGGGAGCGGCGCTCTGCGTGGGCGACCATCCGAGGGCGGCCCCGTAGTCGGTCTCGATCCTCTGCACCATCGTCGCGTGGGCGAACTCGGAGTCTGACCTTCGGCGACCGGCTTCGCCCAGGCGGCGGGCGAGGCCAGGGTCTTGCAGCAGCTCGAGAAGGGCGTCGCCGAGCGCGACCGGATCTTCGGGAGGGACCAGGAGCCCCTCCTTGCCGTGGCGGACCTGGTCGGGGACCCCGCCCACGGCGCTGGCGACGATGGGGACGCCGACCGCCATCGCCTCGAGTACGGTCAGCGGCGTTCCCTCCGTCAGCGAGGGGACCGCTAGGACGTCGAGTAGCCCGATCAGGTCCCGCGCGTCCGCGCGGTGCCCCAGGAAGCGCACGCGTTCGCGAAGACCGAGACGGTCCGCAAGTCGGAGCAGCTCCTCGCGGAGCGGACCGTCGCCGACGACGAGAAAGCGAGCCTCGGGGCAAGACGACGAGATGCGGGCGGCGGCTTTCAGGAATTTGGCGATCCCCTTCTCGGGCTGCAGCCTGGCGACGACCCCGACGAGCGGCCCCTCGTGCCACCCTTCGGGCGGCGCGTCCGGGGTGCTCCGGAGCGTGTCCGGGGCGGGAATTACGGCGTTTGGCACGAGGCTTATCTTCTTTGGGCTGACGCCGTCGCGTTCGATCAGGCGCCTCCAGATCGGGGTGGAGACCGCGATCACGCGGCGCGCCCGCCGGTAGATGAGGCGGCTGACGAGATGCGCGCGTCGGCCCTGCCAGGCGCCTTCGGTGTGCTCCGTTACCACGAGCGGAACGCCGGTCCCCAGCGTGGCCAGCGCCGAGGCGGCGGCGCTGGCGTAGATGTGGGCGTGTACCAGGTCGATCCGCTGCCCTCTGAGGAGCCGCCGGAGCCCCCGGGCGTACGCGACGCAGACGCGCCGCTTGACCAGCCGGTCGAGGAGCGATCGAACCCGTATGCCCGCCCCGTCCAGCGGGTCGGAAAGCTCGCCGGCCAAGGAGCAGGCTACCGTGACCTCGTGCCCCTTTCGGCTGAGCGCCGCCGCTAGGTCGACGACGTGGCGCTCGGCGCCCCCGACCTCGAGGGAGTCGACCACGAGCAACAGTCTGATGGCATCGCTCACCGGTTACGAGCCTGCCGTTCGCGTAAGTTCTCCATCAGAACTCCCTCCAAAGACCGTCGAGCGGGCGCACAGGATAGCGAAGACTCTTGTACCCGTCCCGAAGGGATGGAACGCTTCAGGCGGTCGATAGGGTGCCATGGACCTCGCCGCTGGCCGCCGCGGCACCCGGGCTTCGAGGCGTGAGGAGCGGGCAGGCCGTAGGCCGATCGTTGTCCGCGTCGTGGGAGTGGTCGGCTCACGGGCGCAGCAGGTACTTCCCGCAGGAGGCGTCCGTAGCGAGGGCGGCGGCGCCGAGGACACCGGATTTCGTCCCGAGGGCCGCTACCTCGATCTCGGCGAGGTCGCGCGACGGGGACCGGGCGCGCAGCATCACTTCCTCTCGGGCGGCCTTCAGGATCAGCTCCCCCGCGTCCATGGCCCCGCCGCCGATGGCGATCACCTCGGGGTTGAAGACGTTTACGAAACCGGCGAGCCCGATGCCGAGCCACCTGCCCGTCTCTTCGAGCACGGAGAGCGCTGTCTCGTCTCCTTTGCGGGCGAGCTCGGTGACGTCCTCGCCGAGAACCTGTCGGCGGGCGGCTACGCGCCCTAGCGCCGAGCCGGGGCGCTCTGTCGCGACCTTGTGGGCGCGGCGGCCTATGGCGGTGCCGGAGGCGAAGGCCTCCAAGCATCCGCGGTTGCCGCAGGCGCAGCGGGGACCCGTGGCCCGGATCGTCACGTGCCCTAGTTCCCCGCCCGCTCCCTGCGCCCCGCGCAGGAGCACCCCGTCCGAGACGATCCCCCCGCCGATACCGGTGCCCAGGCCCACGTAGACCAGGTGCTGCGTTCCCTTCCCCGCCCCGAAGCAGTACTCCCCCCAGGCTGCGGCGCTGTTGTCGTTCTCGATGGTGAGCGGGAGGCCCACCTTGGGCTCGAGCTCCTCCTTCAGCCGGATGCCCTCTATGGCGTGCAGGTTGGGGGAGTAGATCACCCTGTTCTCCCGGGTGAGGACGAGGCCGGGCACCGCGACGCACGCCCCGCCCACCTCCAAGCCGTCGCCCACCTCCAGGATGGCGCGGGCGATGGTCTCGAGCAACGCGTCGCCGGAGGACGCCGTCGGGTAGCGCGCCCCGTTCAGGATCTCGCCCGCAGGCGAGACGACCCCCGCGGCGATCTTCGTGGCCCCGACGTCCACACCCACGACGTTCATGGTCCCCCTTCTGCCCGCCCCCGAGGCACCAACCGCGGCGGCGCGTGCTTCTCGTTCCCACCGCGAGCGGGAAGGTCCCGGGTGGCGTGCCGCCACCAGCCGGCGCCCGGCGGGCGCCGCGCGAGTCGAGCGGTCCGGCTAGGAGCGCCCTATGGTAGCCAGCGCACGCCAGAGTAGTCAACCGACGCGTACGCGGTAGCTCTACCGGCATGCCGCCCGCGGTCACGTCCCTCGATCGTCGGAGGAACAGCGCCGCCTGGCCCGCAGAGTTGCCACCAACTACCACGACCTCCCCGCCTTCGCACCGCTGGGCCTCGGCCTCCGTGGCGGCGTAGTGGACGCTCACGCCCTCGAAACGCTCGAGGCGGGGCACCTCTAGCCTGCGGTAGCGAGCCCCGCTCGCCACTATCACGCTGCGTGCTGCGACCTCGCCGCCTTCGGAGAGCTCCTCGACACGGTAGTGACCATCCTCCCTCCTCAGGCCCACCGCCTTCTGAGGCACAGCGGTGCGAGCGCCGAACTTGTCGGCCTGGACCAGGATGCGGGTGGCGAGCTCGAAGCCAGAGAGGCCCGCAGGGAAGCCCGGGTAGTTCTCTATCCGCGATGAGGTACCCGCCTGCCCTCCAAGGGCCACCGATTCGAGGGCGAGGGTGGAGAGGCCCTCAGAAGCCCCGTAGACCGCCGCGCCGAGGCCCGCAGGCCCTGCCCCAACCACCACGAGGTCGTAGGTGCGACGGAGGTTCCGACGGCCACGGGTAGGGCACGGTAGACTCTTCGCCGTGCCAATCACGACCGCCACCGACGGCTCGACCATCGAATACGAGGTCCACGGGAACGGTCCTACGCTGCTGCTGGTCCCGGGGCTGGGCTTCGGGCCGTGGGGCTTCTTTAAGCAGGTACCCGCGCTCTCGCGCCGCTTCCGCACCGTGACCTTCGGCCTCAGCGATCCCCACGACCCCGACCACGGCATCACGGAACTTGCCCGGGGCGCCGCCGCGTTGCTGGATCGCCTCGGCACGGGTAGGGCTCACGTCCTGGGCACGTCGCTGGGCGGCTTCGTGGCCCAGGAGCTGGCGCTCGCGAGGCCCGACCTCGTCGACCGGCTGGTGCTGATCGGCACCAGCCACGGTGGCCGGGGGGGCGAGAGGATGTCCGCGCGGGTGCTGGCGGCGATGTTCGGGGTGGGCTCCTTCAGCCCCGAAGGGGCCGTGCGCCGGGGCCTGAAGGCGGCCACCTCCGCCCGGTACCGCGCCGAGCACCCCGACGAGTTCGATCGGATCGTGAGGGCCCGCCTCGCCTTCTCGCCGTCGCTCCCCTCCTACCTCCGGCAGGCCAGGGCGGGGGCCAACTTCGACGCCTCGGGCAGGGTCCGGGACATCGACGCGGCGACCCTCGTGATCCACGGGTCCGACGACCGTTTGGTGCCGGTCGCCAACGCCCGCGCCTTGGCTCGGGCCGTCCCCCGCTCCCGGCTGCGCGTCCTCGACGGGGCCGGCCACCTGGTTTTCATCGAGGAGGCCGAGGAGGTGAACGAAGGGGTCGCCTCCTTCCTCCTCGGGGTCGAGGAGGAAGGCTTAGCTCGGGTGGCGAGGCAGGGCCCCGTTGGCGGGGGAAAGCCGGGGGGGTTGCTCCGCCGCCTGCCGGGAAACGCCAGGCGCTTAGCGAGCAAGCTGGGCGGCCTGCTGACCCGCTAGTCCGGGACCGCGTGCGGCCCGCAGATTTTTTACCTGCGAATCGCTGCATTTCTTTTGTGGGCCTGCCTGGACTCGAACCAGGGACCTCTTCCTTATCAGAGAAGTTCGGGACTTTCGGCTCCGTTCTTTTCTATCCGTGCATGTCGCTCAGATAAGCCGATTTTCGCTTTCTTGGCGCATACACTTTTCGGCTCCGTTCGGCTCTGTCCTGGTCGGGTTGCTGCACCGTTGCTGCACACCCGAAGTCTTCCGGGGCCACTGTAGAACACAGGGGTGTCCTCGAAGGGCCAGGTCGACGTCCTTATCCACCCGAGTGCGTGGAAGGGTTGTTCTCCGAACTTCGGGCTGAGGGGGTTTTTCGAAGTTCACTCACGGCGGGGGCTGCTCGGCGCCCGCGGCCCCGTCCTGGGCACGCGGCGGTCTCCTGGCCCTCACGAGTTCCACCATTCGTCGAGCTCGTACTGGGTGTGCTGGAAGACCTTGACCTCCGCGATCTTGCCGTCGCGCAGCCGGAACATGAGCAAGGTCTCCCACTCCAGGCTCTTCCCGTCGATGTTGCCGCGCGGCAGCTCGTGCACGAGGGCTACGGTCTCGTCTACCATGATCCGCCCGACCTCCGAGGAGAAGCTGTCCCCAGTGGCCTCCCGCAGGCCCCGGAAGAAGGTCGCGACGTCCGGTACTCCCGGGAGAAGACGTCGTGCCCCGGGTAACGCCAGACGATGTCCTCGGTCAGGCACCCCATGATGGCCTCCGGGTCCTTGTTGGCCCTGGCCTCGCAGAATCTGCGCACGAGCGCCAGGTTCTGCTCCCGTAAAGTGTTTCGCTGCCGCACGTTCGTCTCCTTCGCCTCGGAACCGCCCCCAAGGATAGCCGCCATATTGGCCGCCGTCTGTCGCTCGGCGTGGGGTCCACCGAAAGCAGTTTGTCCAGGTCCCCACGTTAGCATTGGGCAGGGCCAAAAGGGTCGGGCGCCGGGGTGAGGCGGTTCACCGGGCCCGCCCAAACGTTACCGTCCTGTTGTCGCAACTTGACACGCCTAGGTGCGGATGGCACTGACCCTGCTCCCCGCCTTATGGAAGCGACCCGAGAAACTCACGATGCAAGGACAGCTTTGTACGACCTGCTCGACGGGGCCGAGGGCTGCGGGCCGGCGGCCAGGAGCGCCAGGCTCGCCCAGGACGACGAGCTGGCGGACTTTTCGTGCGGGGCCCAGGACGAGGTCGTGGGCGAGGCCGGGCGGCTGCTCGCCCAGAGGGCCGCCGAGTAGGCGCCCCCAGGGCGACACTTGAGGCCAAACCGCAAGAAACGACGAAGGAGCGGTGAGCAGGAGTGGGGCACGAAGTATTCGCGGAGAGGGCCGGGAGGCGGTTGGAGGCCGCGGCCGACCGGCTCGAAGGCGAGGCGCGGGACCTCGGCGTCCACGGCGGGGCTTCCGGGACGCGGGCCGGGGCCGGGGAGCTGGGGGTGGCGGCGCTGCTGGTTCGCGGGGAGGCCGAGGTCCGGTAGGACCCGGCCGGGACCCCGCTCGAGACGGTCCGACCCTTGCGGGTCAACAACACGGATACGGCGAGAAACCGAAGGTCTGGGTCCCCTAGAGCTCCACGACATGGTAGGGTCGCCCGAAGCTTTCCTACTCGAGGACGGACAGGCTCGCGTTGAAGACCGACCGGGACGCCGTCCGGGGTGACGCCCTCGAAAGGTCCCCTGTGAGCATGTCCGTGGAAGGCTACAACTGCGCCGTCGTCCAGGCCCCCCGCCAGGCCGTCCGCACCGAGGAAGGCGTGTATCTCAGGCGGCTCCCCCACGACGGTGGCATTGCTCGTTCGTGCGGTCCATGAACTCCGCGGATACGGGATCGGCGGAGTCGCGGTCACGCTCGCGGCACTCGGCCGCCGGCGATCCTGAGCCACGGCACCCTTTGCCTCCCGGTCGTGTTGGTCGCGTCCACCACAACCGAGTGCCCGCCCAAGAGCAACGCCTCACCGTCAGCTCGGCGTTCGCCCACACCAGGGGCTCGGCGGGCGGGTGGTGCCCCCGCCCGTGCAGGGCGCGGCGGACGTCGTCGGGGCACGCCCTCACCCATCAGGCCTCCTGCAAGCCCCTGGCGTAGGTGGTCTTGCCGCTCTTGGGGAACCCGCACATGATCGCCAGACGCGCCGCGTCGGACACGTTGCTCGTTCCTTCTGGGCTTCGCCGGTCAGATATCTCTCTTGGCCTCCCCTGTGCATGGCTTTCTGAGTGCCTACGCGGTAGCGTAGCTCCTCGAAGCCGCGTCGTACTCTTCAGCCGGGGCGAGACGCCCTACTACGGGGTGGGGCATCGGCG
Source organism: uncultured Rubrobacteraceae bacterium (assembly GCA_902806015.1). The sequence continues at coordinate 932 of CADCUZ010000071.1, read as the reverse complement.
AGGTGATCCCGTCCGCCTTGGAGCGTGCGACGCGGGCGCTCGAAGGACATCTGGGCAGGACGCCGTAGCCGTGGGATCACGGCGTTGGGGGCGGTTCTCGCGTGCGTCTCGGAGGAGGCGAGTACGAGGGGGTGGCGCCGGTGTCGCGACCGCGCGTGAACCGGGACGAGGGCAACGACGACAACACTCCTCGGCGGCGTTCCATCAGGAACACCGCCCCCATACTGCCTCGATCCGGCGGGAACGATCCGCGAGGTTCCCGCAAGGCGCCCGGGTAGTATCTTGTACCGAGCGTGAGAGGATTGTACGGAGGGTCGAGTGGGGGAAGACCGCCAGGAAGGACACGTCTCGGAGAGGTTCGCGTGGCTTCTCGCGCTATACCGCAAACCCGACGGCTCGGAGTGGGGCGGCCGGGACCTGGAGGGGGCAACGGGTGGGGCGGTGACGCGCTCCTACGTCTCCAACCTCAGGAAGGGACGCATCGGCAGCCCCGGGCTGGACAAGTTGGAGGCCAAAGCGGGCGCCATGGGCTTCCCGCCCCAGCTCTGGTTCGACGAAGTTGGTGGGCGTGCCCCGGACGCGGCGCTCGCGGCGGCCTTAGAAGACGAGACGGCGCGGGAGATACTCGGGGAGGTCTTGAGGCTGGGGCCGAGGGACAGAAGGTTGCTGCTCTGCATAGTGCGTCAGATGGCTTCACCCCTTGCAGACGACTAGGCGAGAACCCGAGCCCTCGCGTGGTTTGACCGGTTGACGTGTTTTTCGAGGGGGTGTAAGACACAACTCTTCTTGAGCGGCGCACGACGAAGGCCGGGGACCTCGAAGGGTACCCCGGCCCGGTTGGGTCCTGGGAGCTAGAAGCCTTGCGTCGCGTGGCCGACGACGCGCAGGTAGCCGTCCGCGAAACCGACGCTCTTGCCGCCGTCGTCTCGGGG
>CADCUZ010000070.1 GCA_902806015.1 uncultured Rubrobacteraceae bacterium | reverse complement strand
CCGGTGTACCCTTGTCGAGTAGTATGTGGAGACCACGGTTCGGTAGAGATAGGGCGTACGAAAGGGGATAAGCGGATGGGCATGGGTACTGCTTCGGGGGGAGGGTTCGACCTCTCCAACCCCGCCAACAGCTTCGTAGACGTGGCACGGAGGGTGGTGCTCCAGCCGGTTCGGTTTTTCGCGGGGCTCCCCCGCGGCGGGAACCTGCTCAACCCGCTCGTCTTCGCGCTGGTATGCATCGTCGTCTCGGCGATCCTCAGCGGGCTGCTCGTGCTTCTGGGGGTGCAACAGAACCCGGGGTTCAACCCCAACCCCCAGAACGCCATACCCTCCACCTTCGCCCCAACCTCGGCGCTGGCGTCCATACTCTTCGCGCCCATAGGCGGCGCCATCGGCCTCTTCGTCGCGGCGGCGATCCAGCAGCTGTTGGTGAGGCTTATAGTGGGCGAGAACAACTCGGGGTTCGCGTCCACCTTCGGGGTGGCCTCCTACACCCAGGTCACCGCCCTGGTGAACTGGATACCGATCGTCGGGCCGCTGGTGGCGCTGTACGGCCTGTACCTGTCGATCGTGGGCATCAGGGAGGCGCACGGAACGACGACGGGCCAGGCGGCGCTGGTGGTGCTGATACCGTTCGTCGTGGTCCTCGTGGTGGCGCTGGTCGTGCTGGCGTGGGTGGGCTTGACGGTCTTCAACCAGGGATAGTGACGCCGGGGGTGCCGTAGGGAGCGGGTTGCCCTCGTCTCCCAAGGAAGCCACGTGACAACGGCCCCCGCCGGGCGCCGCACGTCCGGGGCCGGGGGGTGGCGTCCGCTCCTCGCCGGGCCCGACACGGCCGTCGCTATCCCGTGCAAGGCGCTGCCCCTAGCGCTCTACCCGCAGCACGGCCTTGCCGGGATACGCGCGGTCGAGCAGCCGCTGCGCCACGGCGCCCACCTCCGTCCAGGGCTCCTCGACGCTGATGCGGGGTTCGAGCCGGCCATCGGCCACGAGGCGCGCGAGCCGTCCCAGCCCGTCGGAGGCGGGCTTGCCGAGGACCTCGTGGAAGAGGATGAAGCCGTACAGGCTGGCGCCTCCGGAGAGATAGAAGCCCGAGACGTCGAAGGTGGATTCGGCCCCGGCCGTCGGGCCGAAGGCCACGCAGGTGCCCCGCGACGAGATCATGGCCATCGCCTCGCCCAAAGGTCTGCCGCCCAAAGAGTCCAGGATCAGGTCGAACGGACCGTGCTCCTGCGCTGCCGCCGCTCCCTCACCCACGGCCACCTCCGCCGCCCCGGCCTCCCGCACGAGCGAGGCGTTCTCCTCGCGCCTCACGAGCGCGACCGGATGCGCCCCGCCGAGGGAAGCGAGCCCGAGCGCGAACAGCCCCACCCCGCCCGAGGCGCCGGTCACCAGCACATTGCGGCCCAGGAGTCCGTCGCCTTTCTCCAGAGCGTACAGCGCCGTGAGCCCCGCCACCGGCAGCGTCGCGGCCTGCTCAAACGAGACGCCCTCGGGCAACTCTGCGAGGGCATTCACCGGCACCGCCGCCCGCTCCGACCAGGCGCCCGCGCCCAGCAGGCCGACCACGCGGGCGCCCTCCCGCGGACCCATCCCGTCCGGGGCGGCCCTCTCGACGGTTCCGGCGAGGTCCCAGCCCGGCCGGAATCCTGGCCCGGCGGCCTGCGAGCGTCGCACCTCTCCCCGGTTCAACGAGACCGCCGAGACCCGCACCAGCGCCTCCGAGGGCGTGGTCTCCGGCTCCGGTACTTCTCCCACCCGCAGCCGGGCTGGAGCCCCGTCACTTACCATCACCGCGCGCATCTGGCCTCCCTTTTCCGATGGTCAGGACCTTTCCCCTAACCCGCACGTCGGACCCCGAAGGCCCTTCAGCGGTCGGGCTCCATGACGACCTCGTCCACGTAGCACCAGATCCAGTCCTCCCCGGGCTGGAAGGATTGCACGATCGGGTGGCCGCTTCCCCGGTAGTGCTTGGTTGCGTGCTTGTTCTTGCTCGAGTCGCAACAGCCTACGTGCCCGCAGGAGAGGCATTCGCGCAGGTGTACCCACGTGTCCCCGATCCTCAGGCAGTCCTCGCAGCCCTGCGCCGAGGGGCGGACGTCGCGTATCTGGTCCAGGTGCGTGCAGTTTGTGGTCATTGTGCTCTCCTTCCGTTGAGGTTGGCCAGAGTTAGCCAATGCGACTTTGAGGGACGTTTCGCCGGCGGGGAGAGGACGGCCCGTAACAGGATGCCTTCGCGTCCGTGATGCGACGCGCTCGAGCCGCAACAGACCGCACGCCCGCAGCTCAGGCATTCCCGGCGCGGGTACCCTTAGCCTGCCGCCTCGAACCGCCAGCGCTCCCCTCCCTCCGGTCCGACCGCGTAGCACACACGATGAGCCCCGGCGTTCGCCGCCCGACGTTACGCCCGGCGACGGATGGTGGGGCATGTGCCTCCCTTCGATAACAGGTTTCGAATGGTCCCGGCGAGTCCCGCCCCGGGGCCCCGACCCGCCGGTGGCGCCGCGGGTCCGTGCGTCGGGATACGGTCCTTCACCTATCTTCCCAGAACTGGTGCGTATGCCCCATGTCGCTTAGGGCCTTGCGGATTTCCAGCATCGCCGTGTAGGTCGGGAGGACGTACAGGGTCTCGCCCGGCGGGGTGGATTCCAGGGCCGCCATGACGGCCTGTTTGCGGTCCGGGATGACGGGGCCAACGGGGAGGTCGGCGTATTTGAGGCGCACGGCCATGTCGCCGGCCCGGAGCCCGCTGACGGTGAAGGTGGCGGTCTCCCTCCCGTCCTCGGCGCTTGCGTCGGCGAGCATCTCGAAGTCCACGTCCCACAACCAGGAGACGTCGCGGCCGTCGGCGTCGTTGTCGTTTATGGCTATGAGGACGTTCATTGCGTCGGGGTCGGTGATGAAGGTGCGCAGGATCTCGTTGAACCCCACGGGGTTTTTTATGAGCAGCAGGAAGGCCTCCCTGTCCCCCGCCCCTATCCTCTCGACCCGCCCGAAGGCCCCGTCGAACCCCGAGATGCCCCGCACCACGTCGTCGAGGGCCACCCCGGCCTCGCCGGCCACGGCGGCGGCGGCCAGCGCGTTGTAGACGTTGTAGAGGCCGGGCAGGCCCACCCGCGCCTCCCCTTCGCCCTCGGGCGTGGAGAGGAGGAAGGTGGAGCCGCGCGCCCCCTGGAGGCGCACCCGGCTCGCCCGGTAGGCGAGAGGTGGGCGCGAAAAGTCGCCCCTTGGGCAACTGTAGACGCCGACGTGGCCCATGTAGACGGCCCGGTAGTCGAGGGGGGCGCCGCAGACCGGGCACCCCTTCGAGTCGGCTATGTGCTGCAGGCGGCCGGTGTCGAGGTCGGGCGCGTCCACCCCGTAGAAGACGGGGTTCGCGGCCGATCCCCCGAGGCTCGCCACGAGCGGGTCGTCGGCGTTCAGGATGACCGAGCCGTCGCGGGGCAGGTCGGCGAAGGCGGAGGCGATGACCTTGCCGGTGTAGGCGAGCTCCCCGTAGCGGTCGAGCTGGTCCCTGAAGAGGTTCAGGACGGCGAGGATCTTCAGTCGCGCCTCAGCGGCCACGCGCGGCACGCTCGCCTCGTCCACCTCAAAGAGGCCCATCTCGGAGAGGGGCCTGCCGGAGAGGCTCGCGTCCGAGACGACGGCGGCCGTCACGCCCGTCACGAGGTTCGCGCCCGTCGAGTTGTTCACGGCGCGGACGCCTGCGGCCTGTAGGATCTTGCCGACCATGCGGGTGGTGGTCGTCTTGCCGTTGGTGCCTGTGATCGCCGCCGAGCCGAGCGGTAGCCGCCTCGAGAGCTTGGTCAGCACCCCCGGGTCCACCCGGCGGGCCGCGACGCCCGGTATCGTCGAGCCCCCGCCCCGCTTCAGCGTCCGGCTCGCGAACTGCGCCGTCCTGGCGACGGAGATAGCCGCGAAAAGAAGTGGGTCCGAGAAGATGCTCATGGCACGAATTATATGCACCCGCAAGTGGTTTTGCGTACGAACCCCCTCGGCCGCCCGCACGGTACGCGGTCGTGCCTCGGTCCCCTCTCTGGCCAACGCCGGCCCTACCGCTCGGGGGGCTCCGGCCTCGCCACATCGCGAGGCCGGCCGGAACCCCGGGCGGGCGCGCCGAGCTTTCCGGGGTCCACCGCGTAGAGGCCGTACTTCGCCCGGGGGGCGCCGTCCACGGCCGAAAAACCGGGCAGGGTCCTTAGCCGCCGGTCGAGCGGGCCGTCCGCGTAGACCATCAGGTAGTCCACCCCGTAGCGGCGCAGTATCTTGTGGGCCTCCCTGTCGAGGGTGGGGCCAAAGAAAAAGTCGTGCACGTCCAGGTAGCGGCGGGGGATGCCTATCCCCGACCCGGCCCTCCGCTCCAGCTCATCGCGGTCCCTGATCATACCCTCGCCCCGCTGGCTCACCACGTCCACCGAGGTCGAGTATGCGGGGATGACGTTGTTCACGCTATCGCGCGCGAACAGGACGCCTGGCCCCTTGAGGTTGTCCCGGATCCAGGGAAAGATGGGGTCGGGGTGATAGTTTGAGGTGCGCGCGACCTCGAACTCGCGGTACAGGCCCACGGCCTTGGCCAAGGCAGGGGGCGCGGCGAGCGCCATCAGGACGGCCACGAGCGCCAGCGGCAACGCCCGGGTCGCGCCGCGTCCGATCCCGACCCCTTGCAGTCGGGTCTCCGCGTAGCCCAACGCCTCCCACGCCATCCAGCCGACCGTCAGCAGGCCGAGGAGGGGGATCGGCCACGCCAGGCGCCACAGCAGACCGGGCACGATCAACCTCTCCCCCACGAAAGTTGCGACCGGCGGCACGTAGACCGCGACGCCCACCACGACCAGACCGCCGAGAAGGAGTTGGGCGGCGAGGCTGCTCTTGACCCGCCACAGCAGGAAAGGCACGCCCAGCACGTACGCCCCCAAGATCGCCGGGTTCAGCAGCAGCCAGGGGTGCATCATGAAGGAACCGTCTCCGAACTCGTAGATGTGCCGCCAGCTCTCCGTGATAAACACCGTGTATTCGAGCACCTCGGGAGGGGTCGCGTTGATGTCCGCGGAGTACAGCACGGCGGCGGGCGACTCGCCCGTGAACAGCAAGAGCAGGGGACCGAGGACCACGCTCCACATCGCCAGCGCCAGAGCCGCCATCCCCGCCCAGGCCGCCCTCCGACGCGGATTGGTCGCCACGTGCGCCAGCCCGAAGCCGAGCATGCACAGCCCGAGGACCGCCAGAACAGAGGGGTGCACGGCAACCGTCGTCCAGCAGAGGAACGCGAAGAGGCCCAGGTGGCGCCATCTTCGGCCCTCTACGAAGAGCGCGGCGGAGAGGAGCGCCACCGGCAGGATGAGGAACCTGGCGGCGTGTTTGTCCTCCGCTATGCGGACGGCGAGCTCCGCCCCTACGTTGTGCACCGAGGGCTCGATAAACACCACGTGAAAAAGGGCGTAGACCGAGGCCGAGACGACCGCCGCCCGCTCGCTTTTTAGGAGGGTCCGGGCCAGGGCGTAGACGGCCAGCAACGCCACGACCACGAGCGTCGGGGTCAGGTACCTGAGCACCATCTCTATGGGGTCCAGACCGGAGACGCGGGAGAGGGCCGCCTGCTCCAGCAGCCAACCGTTGACCTTCACCCGCGACAGCCCGGCGATCCTCTCGCCGAAGTACGGGTCGCGCAGCGCGAGCCTCTCCGCGCCCACGAAACCCCTCACCCACGATAGGTAGACCCACGCGTCGTCGTATTTGTTCGGCACCCTCCTCGTGGCCACGAAGGCCAGGCCCCCGCCCAGCAACGCAAGCGGCGCCCAAAGCAGGCCGGCCGGAGGGCCGTATGGGGCACCACCCCCTTGCGCCACGCCCCCGGCCTCCGGTGTAGGTATCCTCGCACGCAGAACCTTCCACCCCGCCGTCGTGAGGGAGGCCGTCAGCACCGCTCCCGCGGCCCAGAGGTAGAATCCCATGCTCTGGTGCGAGATCAGTACGGGCACCCCCAGGAGGCCGAAGATGCCCGTGCTGACGGCGAATGCGACGGGCACCATGGCAGGGCCCGAGATGGGCCCCCGAAAATACCAGTGCGTCACGAGCACCCCGGGTGCCATGAAGAGCAAGAGGGTGGCGACGAAAGCGATCAGGGGCACGATTTCGGTGACGGCCCGCAGGGGTACGAGCAGGGTAATGGCCGTGACGCTCGACACCAGGATCAAGGCGTCCAGGGATCTGAAGCGGCGGGTCAATAGCTACCTCCGGCACGACGGTTGGCTGCGAGAGAGGTTACAGCTCTCCACCGCGGCGCTCAAGGCTCGCGGGTAGACAACGGTTCCCCGGATGGCCTCTCCTCGGCCGGGCACCCGTGGTTCGACCCCCGGATCCTGGCTGTTTTTCCGGGTGGCGCGCGCCGGGCGGTGCGGTACAAATTGTGGGTGGAGATTTTCGAGAACCTTTCGGCGAGCTCGCGGCTGCAGAGCATGGAGCTGGACGCCTACTCGCGGGCCGTGCGGGACGTGACGGAGAAGCTGGAGCCAGCGGTGATCTCGCTCGGCCTTCAGGACGGCCGCGGCGGGGGGAGCGGCGTCGTGCTCGGCACGGACGGCTCCTCGGCAACCGCCGTGACCAACAGCCACGTGGTGCGCGGCCTGGGCAGGGCCGGCGGCCGACGGGCCGACGGCGGCGAGATGCGCGTCACGTTCTCGGACGGGACATCCGCCCCCGCGGAGGTGCTGGGCGACGACCCCCCGAGCGACCTCGGGGTGGTCCGCTTCACGCCGAAAGAAGAGCCCACGGTGGCCGCGCTCGGCGAGGCGGAAAACCTGGTGGTCGGGCAGCTCGTCGTCGCCATCGGGAGCCCTCTGGGTTTTCAGAGCACGGTGACAGCAGGCGTGGTCAGCGCCCTGGGGCGCTCCATCCGGGGCCAGGAGGGCCGCCCCATCGAGAACGTCATCCAGACCGACGCCGCCATCAACCCCGGCAACTCCGGCGGCCCGCTCGCTGACGCCTCGGGCCGCGTTATCGGCATAAACACCGCCATCATCGGCGGGGCGCAGGGCATAGGGTTCGCCGTGCCCGTCTCCGGCGCCTTCCGCCGCGTCGTCTTCTCCCTCGTCACCGAAGGCCGCGTTCGTCGCGCCCGTCTGGGGGTCGTCGTCGCGACCCAGCCGGCGCGCGGGGGCGTCGGGGGCGGCGCGGGGGTCAGGGAGGTCACCCCGAACAGCCCCGCCCTCAGGGCCGGCGTCCGTTCGGGGGACGTCATAACCTCCCTCGGCGGCCAACCCGTCCGCTCCAACGGCGACCTCCTCGCCCTCCTGGACGAGTCCGCCATCAACCGCGACCTTGAACTGAGGGTCCTCAGGAGGGGCGAGGAGCAGACCCTATCCATACGCCCGCGCGAGCAGGAGCAGTAGGAGGCGTCGGGTCTCGGGTTTCAGGTGTGAGGTGACGACCGTACGGTAGACACCTGATGCCCGATGCCTTTAACCTGACACCCCAAACCGACCCAAGGGAGGCACAGATGCCCGACCTGACGTTCGTGGTGCGCGGCGTGGCGGGCGCCGAGGACGCGGAGAAGCTGGAGCGCGCCCTCACGGGCCTGGGGTTCGTGAACCTCGTCAACGTGGACTCCGAGAAGGGCCTCGTCGCCGTCTCCTTCGAGGGCGGGGAGGCGGAGAGGGAGAAAGTCGAGGGGGCCATAGGCGAGGCCGGCCACGCCTTCGAGCCCTCCCCCGGCGCGGACCCCGAAGTTGGCTGATCCCACGCCCGACCCTTCCGTCTCCGTGCGGGAGGCCGCGCGCTTTTTGGGGGTGCCTGAGGACGAGGCCCGCCCGCTCGCGCGAGGAGGGGGGCGGGTTCCCTTGGAGGCCGTCCGCAGCCGGGTCGGCGCGGCCGTCGTCGCGCGGGAACTCGCGAGGGCCAGCGAGGAGGCGGGCCGCCTGTCGGGCCAGCTCAAAGAGGTTCGCGCCTCGAACGCGCGGCTCCAGAGGGAGATCAAGGAAGCGACCTTCGAGCGCCGACGCCTCACGGAGGAGGTGCTGGAGCTCAGGGCGGCGGCCGAAGAGCGCCTGATGCTGATGGAGCGCGTCGAGCACATAGCCCGGGTGGAGCAGGATCTGGAGGAGAGCGCTTCGGAGCTGGAGCGTCTAAGGAACAGGAGGTTTTTGGACCGGCTCCTGAACCGGTAGGGGAAGTTCCCTACCGCGCGGTCGCTACGCTTCGGTCCCGCGTGTGCGGCGCGACCACAGCCAGGCGGCGGCCGTAAAGACGAGCGCGGCGCCGACCCCTATGATCCACTCGATGCTCGCGAGAGGCTCCAGGTAGTGGTGCAGGAAAACGTCCGAGAAAAACATCTCCACGGCCAGGTAGACGAGCAGGCCCGCCCCGAGGTAGACGAGGAAGGGAAAGCGGTTCAGCAGGGAGGTCAGGAGCGCCGCGCCGAAGACGACGAGGGGGATCGTGGTCGCGAGCCCGATCACGATCAGGGAGGTGCTCACCTGGCCGTCTATCCTGGCGGCTGCCACCAGCGCGATCACGTTGTCCAGCGACATCACCGCGTCGGCCACGATGATGATCCGGATGGCATCCCAGGCGCTTTGCCCGGCCTCGATCTTGTCATCCTCGGGCTCGCTGTCGTGGATAAGCTTCCAGGCGATCCAGATCAGGAGCAGCCCGCCCACGACCTGGAGGAACGGTATCTGGATCAGGAAGGTGATGACCGCCGCGAAGAGGAGCCTGAGGATCACGGCGCCGGCCGCGCCCCAGATGATCGCCCTGCGGCGGTTGGCACCCTCCAGGCTGCGCGCCGCCATCGCTATGACCACGGCGTTGTCGCCCGAAAGGATCAGGTTCACAACCAGCACGCCGACCAGGCCGCTGAGCCATTCTCCGGTTAAAAAGTCCATCTAGTCCGGCTTCCCCTTAGCCTCCGACCTTTACGACGAGTAGGGTATCTTAGCAGAGTGTCCGGGCGCTGCCCGCACTGTCGGATGCTCCTAACCGCGCACGAGGTAGACGACCGCCGTCGCCACGAACACGATGTAGAGCGACCCGGCGCCGAGCATGACGAAAGCCCGGAGCGGGGCCCTGCGCAGCAGGAACCCCAGAAAGACTATGCCGGAGAGGATGGCGAACACGGCGGCGAGGGCGGACAAAAAGTCGAGCTGCCACGGCGTGAACAGTATACCGATCGAGACCGGGATGGTGCTCTGGAAGACCATCGCCCCGGTGATGTTGCCGACGGCGAGGGTGTCCTTGTTTTCCCTGAGCCAGATGACCGAGTTGAACTTCTCCGGCAGCTCGGTCGCCAGCGGCGCCAGGACCAGTGCGATCAGGCCCGCCGGGATGCCCACGGCCGTCGAGATGTGCTCGACGGCGCCCACGAAAAAGTGGGCGCCAGTGCCCATCACCGCGATAGTTCCCAGTAGCTGCGCCGCGACGGCCCACGTCGGCGCCGGGGACTGCGAGGGCCAGAGCGTGAGGTTCGACGGGGCCTCCCCCTCCTCTGGCTCGTCGTCCTTCTTTAGCGTGCGTACCACGTAGAAGACGTAGGCCGCGAGCAGGCCTATCGCCAGCAAGATCTTCAAGAACAAAGGCAAGGACACGATGCCCGCCGCGGCGGCCAGGGTGAAGCAGACGAGGAAGAACCCGAGGTCGGGGATGGCGGTCTGGCGGTCGGTCGTAATCTCGCTCCCCGTCTTCCTGCGGCCCCGGTAGGTCAAGGCCGCCGCCCCGACGACGAACAGGGCGAGCGTCGCGAGCAAAAACGGGGCGCCCAGGATCGCGCCGATGCCTATCTCGCCGGCGGCGGCCCCGCCCGTGCCCAGGATCACGGCCCCCAGGATGGCGACTATCGGGATCATGGTCTCCGGCAGCGCCGTCCCCACCGCCGCGAGCAAGCTCCCAACCGCCCCCGCCCCAAGGTTCAGCCGCTCGCCCAGGATCTCGACCGCGTTCGTGAACAGGATCGCGGCCCCCAGTATCACCGCTAGGGAGAACACCAGCTCGATTATCGTCATGAAACCTTCTTCCGTTCGGGGGGCAGGGACGGGCTAGATTCTTACCCCTTGGCACGCGTACTATACCCAGAAGCACAACCCCTGACCCGGAGGACATGGACGATCTCGAGAAGACCCTGGCCGCCGTCGCGAGCGGCGACCTCTCCCCCGCCTCGGCCGCCGAGCGCCTGAAGGGCGGCGAGGTCCGCTACCTGGACGAGTTCGCCGTACTCGATCTCGGCCGCGCCCACCGCAAGGGCGTCCCCGAGGTCGTCTACGCCCGCGCCAAGAGCCCCAACCAGGTCGCCGCGATCTGCGCAGCCCTCCTCGACTCCAGAGAACGCGTGATCGTGAGCTCCCCCACCCCCGAGCACGAGGAGAAGATCCACGAGACCCTCCCAGACACGCCGCTCCGGCGGGCCGGTCGCTCCATCGTGGTGGGGTCCGGCGAGCCCGAGCCGACCGGCGGCCGCGTCGGGGCCCTAAGCGCTGGCACCTCCGACCTGCCGGTGCTGGAGGAGGCGCTCGCCGTGGCCCGCGAGATGGGCGCCCGGGTGATGAGCTTCCACGACGTCGGGGTGGCCGGCATCCACCGCCTCGTTGCGCCGCTGGAGAAGCTTGGGGACTTCGACCCGGACTCCCTGATAATAGCAGCCGGCATGGAGGGTGCACTGCCGAGCGTGGTCTCGGGTCTCATCGCCGTGCCGGTGATCGGGCTGCCGACCTCCACCGGCTACGGCCTCGGCGGCGACGGGACCGCCGCGATCCTGGGCATGCTCCAGACGTGCTCCCCGGGCCTCTCGGTCGTGAACGTGGACAACGGGGTCGGCGCCGGGGCCACGGCCGCCCTCATCGCCAACCGCGCGGCCCTCGGCCGTACCACCCGCCGCACTAGCCACGAGCCCGACTGAGAACACGGTGCGCGCCTTTGTCGCCGTCTTCCCGCCACCCGAAGTCCAAGAAGCACTGTACCGCACGGCGCTCGCCCTGCCGTCGGGTGAGGCCTTTCGACTCACCGTCCCCGAGAAGATCCACCTGACCCTCAAGTTCCTGGGCGAAATCTCGGAGGAAGCTCTGGGCCGGGCGAAGGTGTCCCTTGCCCCGTTGAGCGAAGGCCACGAACCGTTCGAGGTCTCGACCTCAGCTTTCGGGGTCTTCCCCTCAGAGAGAAAGGCCCGCACCCTCTGGGCCGGCGTAGGCGAG
>CADCUZ010000069.1 GCA_902806015.1 uncultured Rubrobacteraceae bacterium | reverse complement strand
TTTTGCGTAGAAAGGGAGGCAGGGTCAGGTATTCGACGCGGGAAAGGCCGTCGCATCACGCCGGGCCGGATCCCCGCAGGTGGCCGCCGGTCGGATCGCTGCCCGCGTCGCTGTTCGCGTCGCGCCGCTCAGAATCTTGGCGTGCGGGGCGGTAGACCGCAGAAGTTCGACATCTTCGGGCGTAAGGCCGTAGGCGTCGTTCCACCCGAAGCTCGTGCAGGAGTTGCTCGGTCACGCGAGCATCGCCATCACGCTCGACACTTACTCCCACGTGTTGCCCGGCATGGACGACACCATCGCCGACAGAATGGAAGAGGCGATCTCCTAGAGGGAGGCGTCCGAGGCGCGTTGGTGTACGGGCTGGTGTACGGAGGGCAACACGAGCGCTCGATCTCGGTTATTTCGTCGCGTTTTCCGCTTACCTACGACGTATCGTTCAGTAGGGGCGGTGGGATTCGAACCCACACTGTGAGGATTTTAAGTCCTCTGCCTCTGCCGTTGGGCTACGCCCCCGCACGCGCCGCAAAACGCATTACGAGTATAGCAGTCAGGTTTTCTGCCCCTTTGAGGCTTGGGTACAACAGGCCTCTGCCGGGTAAGGCCGCCCCAAGCGCCCGAGCGTCCACTCGGCGACGGGGTTCGGTATGGCGCCCGAGAGTTGGAGGGCCGTAAAGGCGTGCAGGCACTTCACGTTCCCCTCCTCCCGGACCCCGGCCACCCGCGTCCCGTACCGGAAGCGGTGCTCTTCATGTACCGCCGCCACGCCGGGCTCGCCGATGGCCTCCCCCGCCTGCCGCACGCCGCCCGTGGACTCGACCCTGGAGATTGCGGCGACCAGGGTCGGGCATGTGACCCAGAAGCTCGTCGGCATGTTCCGCGTCCGCTCGTTCTCTATGACGCTCGGCAGCCCGAAAGGGCAACGCGCGGCCACCCGGAAGGGTTTGGGCTCGCGGCCGAGTTGCCGCGCCACCGCGCCGCGGTCCGCCAAACCGTCAGCCATCGGCCTTCGGTTTCCCGGTGGCGTACGCTGAGCCCGCTACCCGGGGCGGGTGTTCTCTGGCTCGTATCGCCGCCTCCCGTTCTCTTGCTGACCATTGCCGGCTACTACTCGACTATATAAACCTTCTCGCCCGGTTTGATCATCCCGTAGCGTTCGCGGGCGGCGCGTTCTATGCCGGCGGGGGTGTTGAGGTCCTCTATGAGGCGCTGCTGGACGGTGTTGTGGGTCCTGACTGCGCGGAGGTCTTTTTCAAGGGCGGCGACGTCGGAGCGGCCGTCAATTATGGCGTCCAGGGGGGCGATGTAGGAGGCCAGGAGGAGGCCGATGAACGCGGCGTAGAGAAGCACCGCCAAAGGCCTGAATCTCCGGGGCACGCTCATCGGCCCGGCCTCAACCTCCCCTCAGGTCTCTTCTCCCACGGTCATGACCTCGACGACGTTGGTGGAGCCGGGCAGGGAGCCAGCCCTACCGCCGGTGAGGATCACCTCGTCTCCGTCTTGCAGGTGCCCCGCCTCCTTTGCCGCCTCTATGGCCCTGGCGAAGCGGTCGTCCAGGGAGCCGGCCTGCTCGCCGAGGATGGAGGTGACGCCCCAGACCAGGGCGAGCATCCTCACCGTGTGCTCGACGGGGCTTATCGCGAGGATCCTGTTCGGCGGCCTGAACCGGGCCACCCTTATGCACGAGAGCCCCGTTTGGGTAGAGGTGAGTATGGCCTCCGTCTCGAGGTCTTCGGCCAGCTCGCAGGCGGCGTGGGTGACGGCGTCGTAGCGGTCCCCCCGGCCCCAGGAGGCGGACGACGGGATGTCGCGGCCGTAGTTGATGGCGCCCTCGGCGGCCCGGCAGATCCTCTCCATCTCCTGCACGCTCTGCACCGGGTAGCGACCTACCGCCGTCTCCCCCGAGAGCATCACCGCGTCGGTCCTGTCGAAGATGGCGTTCGCCACGTCGGAGACCTCAGCCCGCGTGGGCCTGGGGTTCCGGATCATGGAGTCGAGCATCTGCGTCGCCACGATGATCGGCTTGCCCAGGCGGCGGCAGCGCGCCACCATCCGCTTCTGCTCTATCGGCACCCGCTCGGCGGATAGTTCGACCGCGAGGTCGCCCCTCGCCACCATGATGCCGTCCGAGGCGTGGATGATGTCCTCTATGTTCTCTATGGCCTCGTGTTTTTCTATCTTGGAGATCACTGGCGAGTTCCCGCCGAACTCCTTTATGCGCTCCTTGACCTCCCGCACCTCGTCGCCGGTCCTCACGAACGAGACGGCGACCCAGTCGGGCTGTATCTCCTCCATTCCGAAGCGCAAATCCTCGACGTCCTTGGGCGTGAGGCCCTTAATGGAGAGGTTGGAGTCGGGAAAGTTGAGGCCCTTGTGCGAGGAGACGGGGCCGCCTTCGAGGACTTCGCAGACGACGTCCGCGCCCTCAATGTTCTCGACGCGAAGCCCGATGAGGCCGTCGTCTATGAGCAGCCGGTGCCCGGGTCGCACGTCTTTGGCGAGGGCGTCGTAGGACGTGGAAAGGCGGCTCGCGTCACCGACAAAGTCACCCGCCGCTATGGTCACCCTGTTGCCGGCGAGGAGCTCCGTGCCGCCTTCGACGTCGCCGGTCCTTATCTTGGGACCCTGTATGTCCTGCAGGATGGCGACGTTGCGCCCCCGCCCCCGCGCCAGGTCCCTGACGAGGTTGGCGTTCTTGAGGTGCATGTTGTGGTCGCCGTGGCTGAAGTTGAACCTCGTAACGTCCACGCCGCCCCGCACCAGCTCCCCGATGCTCTCTTCTGAGGAGGTGGCGGGCCCCAGGGTGGCGACTATTTTTGTCCGGCGCGCGGCCATCCTAGCCCTTCGCCCTCGGGTTGAACGCCGAGCGGCCGGGGTAGACCCCGGAGCCTCCCAGGGCCTCCTCGATGCGCAGGAGCTGGTTGTACTTGGCGACCCGGTCGGTGCGGGCGGGGGCGCCGGTCTTGATCTGGCCGGCGTTCACCGCCACCGCCAGGTCGGAGATCGTCGCGTCCTCGGTCTCCCCGCTGCGGTGGCTGACCATCGTCGTGTAGCCGGACTTGTGCGCGTGCTCCATCGTCTCGAAGGTCTCGGTGAGCGTCCCGATCTGGTTGACCTTCACCAGTATGGAGTTGCCCACCCCCTCCCGGATGCCGCGCGCCAGGATCTCCTTGTTGGTCACGAATAGGTCGTCCCCGACGAGCTGCACCCGCTCCCCGAGCCTCTCGGTGATGGCGGCCCAGCCTACCCAGTCGTCCTCCCCGAGCCCGTCCTCGATGCTCAGGATTGGGTACCGGTCGCACAGCTCGGCGTAGTAATCGACCATGTCCCCCGATGAGAGCGTACGCCCCTCGCCGGCGAGCTCGTAGTTGCCGTCCTTGTAGAACTCCGAGGCGGCCGGGTCGAGGGCGAAGCCGATCTGGTGCCCCAAAGAGTACCCGCTCCGCTCCACCGCCTCAGCGATGAGCGCGAGCGCTGCCCCGTTGCTCTCCAGGTCGGGCGCGAAGCCCCCCTCGTCACCGATGCCGCCAGAGAGACCGCGCTCCCCGAGCAGCTTCTTCAGGCCCTGGTAGATCTCGGCCACAGACCGTAGCGCCTCGTCGAAGCGGTCGAACCCGAACGGCACGACCATGAACTCCTGAAAGTCCACGTTGTTCGCCGCGTGCGCCCCGCCGTTCATGATGTTCGCGCACGGCACGGGGAGCACGTGAGCGTTCACCCCACCGAGGTACCGGTAAAGGGGAAGTGCGGAGGCCTCAGCCGCCGCCTTCGCCGCCGCGAGGGAGACGCCGAGGATGGCGTTCGCGCCCAAACGGCCCTTGTTGGGGGTGCCGTCTGCCTCGACCATGGCGAGGTCGAGCGTCCGCTGGTCGGCGGCGTCTAAGCCGATGACGACCTGCGCGATCTCGGTGTCCACGTTCTCGGCGGCGTTCAGAACCCCCTTGCCGCCGTAGCGCCCCTTGTGCCCGTCCCTGAGCTCCACCGCCTCGTTCGCGCCCGTGGAGGCCCCCGACGGGACCGACGCCCGGCCGACAAAGCCGCTCACCGTGGCAAGCTCGACCTCGACCGTGGGGTTTCCCCGTGAGTCCAGAATCTGCCTTCCATGGACCGCGACGATCTCCGTCATCATCCTCCTTCTTTAGCTGTCAGCTTTCAGCGGTCAGCCCTTAGCTTCTTGCGGATAGTACCCGAAAGCGTGCTTTTCTACCGATAAGCTGACTAGCTTTTTCGTAACTCTACGCTTTGGCGCGGCGTTGCGCCACCGGCCAAGTGAGAATTCTGGCGTGGTCGTCCCTCCGGCGGACCGGAGGCCGACGGCTAAGGATGACCGCTGACTGCGTGGCTCGTCGCGCGGACCGCTACCCCTGCGCGGCGGGCTTGTAGCCGGGCAGGTACTTCACGTTTCGCTGCTCCTTCTGGTCCTCGAGCCACTTTGTGAACTCTTCTTCCTGCTGGGTGGCGGTGATCTGGTCGGTGATCTGGGCCTCGACGTCTTCGAGGGGCTGGGTCCGCTCCTTCCGAATGTCCGTGACCTCGATGAGGTGGAAGCCGAACTCGGTCTCCACGGGACCGACGATCTCGTCCTGCTCGGCGGCGAAGGCGGCCTTTTCGAAGGGGGGCACGGTCTCGCCCTTGCCCAGGCAACCGAGGTCGCCGCCCTTCTCGGCGCTGCCGGGATCTTGGGAGTTCTTATCGGCGAGCTTGGCGAAGTCCCCGCCGTCCCGAAGCTGGTCCTTGACCTCCTCGGCCTTCTCCTTCTGATCCTTGGTGAAGAGGATGTGCCTCATGCAGCGCTGGGCGGGCTGGGTGAACGTGGCCCTGTTATCGTCGTAGAACTTCTGTACCTCCTCCTGGGAGGGCTCGGCGTCGCCGGCGATCTTCTCTTGGACCTGCCGCACGGGGAGGCTCTCCCGGATGTCCTGGCGAAGCTGCTGCTCGGAGATCTGGTTCTGCTCCAGCGCCTGGTCGAAGGCCTCCTGGTTTTTCAGGTCCTGCCCCGAGGCGCGGGCCTGCTCGCCGACCTGCTTCTTTATGTTCTCGAGCTCCCTGTCTACCTCTTTATCCGAGACCGTGATGCCCTGTTCCTGGGCATAGGTCTTGGCGATCTCGATGCCTACGAGTTGCGGCATGACCTGCTGCACGGCCGTCTCGTACTCCGGAGAGCTCGGGTCGAGCTCTCCGAGCCCGCTCTGCTGGGCGAACTGCTGAAGCTCGCCTTCGGTCACCTCGCCACCCTCGTAGGTCGCCACCTTCTTCGCTCCCGAGTCCGAGTTTGCGACCGGGTCCGCTGGCTGGCAGCCCGCGAATACGACGAAGATCAACGCGAACAGGACGAAACACGCCCTTAAAGATAGATGCTTGCTCAAAGCGACGGGAACCTCGCTGTCGGGATCGTTTCCTCTAAACCGCGGTGGATTATATCAGCACGCCGCCAGCGGCGGCTTTAAGTCTATTTAGGCTGGACGGTAGCGTCGCCCGAAGCGTCGGCCGCGGCGGCGGGGGCCGAAACCGTCCAGGATCGATAAAGCCCGCACCGATCCGTGGGGGCGGATCAGCCGAGGTCCAGGGCGCGGAGCGTCGCCTCGGCGAGCTCCAGCGGGCCGAGCTCGGAGTCGCGGACGGTGACCCTACCCTCCCTGCCGCCGACCACGCCGCCGGTGTTTTTCCTTACGCGGGCGGCGTGGACTGGGTCGGCGTTGGCGCCGGAGACCGAGAGAGCGCCGGAGCGCAAGGCCACGGCGGTCGCCCCGATCTGACGCGCGAGAAGCTTCACCCGGGAGATGCCGAGCAGGTTGACGGCGGGCTCGGGCAGCCGGCCGAAGCGGTCGTTCAGCTCTTCCGCGAGGTCTTCCACCTCGGCTAAAGATGCGGTTCCGGACGCGCGCCGGTAGAGGTCCACACGTTCGATCTCGTCCATCACGTACTCGGGCGGCAGGTAGGCGTCCAGCGAAAGCTCCACGATGACGGGCCGTCCCTCCCGGCGCTCCTGCGGCATCTCCCCCCTCGCCTGGGCGACGGCCTCCTCGAGGAGCTGGAGGTACATCTCGAAGCCCACGGCGGCTATGTGGCCGGACTGCTCGGCCCCGAGGAGGTTCCCGGCGCCCCTTATCTCGAGGTCGCGCATAGCGATGGCGAAGCCGCTCCCGAGCTCGGTGAAGTCCATCAAGGCTTCGAGGCGCTTCTGGGACTCGAGGGTAGCCCCAAGCGGCGCGAAGAGGTAGGCGTAGCCCTGCTGGCTGGAGCGCCCGACCCTGCCCCGCAGCTGGTAGAGCTGCGCGAGGCCCATCGCGTCGGCCCGGTCCACGACGAGCGTGTTGGCGCTAGCCACGTCGAGCCCGCTCTCGACGATGGTCGTCGTGACGAGCACGTCGGCGCGGCCGTCGAGGAAGTGCCGCATGACGCCTTCGAGCGCCCGCTCCGGCATTTGCCCGTGCGCCGTGACGAACGTGGCGCCGGGCACCAGCGAGCGCAGCCGCTCAGCCACCTCGCCTATGCTCTCGACCCGGTTGTGGACGAAAAAGGTCTGTCCGCCCCGCGCGACCTCCCGCTCGATGGACCGCCGGACCAGGTCCTCGTCGTAAGGGCCGACGTGGGTGAGGATGCTGCGGCGGCCGGCGGGCGGGGTCTCTATGACGCTTATGTCCCGCAGGGAGGCGAGGCCCATCTGCATGGTGCGGGGGATCGGGGTGGCCGTCAGCGTGACGACGTCAACGCTGGTTTTGAACTCCTTGAGCCGCTCCTTGTGCTTGACCCCGAAGCGCTGCTCCTCGTCCACGACGATGAGTCCCAGGTCCTTGGGCGAGACCTCCGAGCCGAGCAAGGCGTGCGTCCCGATGAGCACGTCGACCTCGCCCTCGGCGAAATCCTTGAGGATGCGGCGCCTATTGGCCGGCCTGGTGAAGCGCGAGAGGCTCTCCACCCTCACGGCGAAGGACCCCAGGCGGCACTTGAAGGTCCGCTCGTGTTGCTGAACCAGGATCGTGGTCGGCGCGAGCATCATGGTCTGCTTGCCCGCGAGCGCGGCCTTGAAGGCGGCCCGCACGGCGACCTCCGTCTTGCCGAAGCCCACGTCCCCGCACACGAGACGGTCGGTCGGGTGGGGCCTTTGCATGTCCGTCTTGACGGCGGCGATGGCCGCCTCCTGGTCGGAGGTCTCCTGGTAGGGGAAGCTCTCCTCCAGCTCCCTCTCCCACTCGGCATCGGGCGGGAAAGCGAAGCCGGGCGCCGCCGCCCGCTGCGCGTAGAGGCGGAGCAGCTCCCCGGCGAGGGCCTTGACCCTCTTTCGAACCCTGTCGGTTACCTGGGCCCACGTCGAGCCGCCGAGCTTGTCCAGCCGCGCGCCTTCGCCGCCGACGTACTTGTGCAGCAACTCCATCTGCTCGTAGGGGACGAAGAGCGTGTCGTCGCCCCGGTAGGTGACTTGCATGTAGTCCCGCGTCGCCCCCAGGACCTCCTTGGCGACGAGCCCCTCGAACCGCCCGATGCCCTGCGTCGCGTGGACGACCAGGTCCCCAACCTTCAGGTCAGCAAAAGAGGAGACGGCCCGCCCGGGGCGGCGCTTCGCCTCGCGCCTCCGCCCGAGCAGCGCGTCCCGCCGCACAACGGCGACCCCGTCCCCAGGGTACGTGAAGCCCTCCTCGACGGGCCCCGGCACCGCGTAGAGGCCGGGCGGCAGGGATGCGTCCACCCTTTTGGCCTCGCGCATGGTGCGATTGATTTCCCCGAACGCGTAGACGGTCCTCCTCGCCTCCCCGCCCGAGTCGCAGGCCACGAAGACCGCGAGCCCGCCCTCCACGAGCGTGTCCAGCCTGCGCGCCGCCTCCCGCAAGGAGGTCGCGAACGCCGCCGCCGGCGGCGCCTCGACCGCCTCCCCCTCCTCGCCAAGCGAGAACTCCACGTCGGGCCCGGGCAGCGCCTCGTCGTACAGCTCCCTTACGAGATCCTCGAGCCCCTCCGGCAGCCCCTCCTGCGGCCCCTCGCGCCACACCTCGAATCCGTCCGGCAAGAGGTCCGCGGGAGAGACGGGGTCGAGGTCCAAAAGCAGCCGGTCGAGCCCCGGCACGCGAGCGCCGCGCCTGGCCTCCTCCGGGTAACCGTCCCCGGCCGCGGACGCGAGCCCGGCCAGGTCCCCCTCGCGGGCGGCGTAGACGGTTACGCTCTCGAGCTCCCGAATGACGCGTTGGGTGGCGAGCGAGACGGCGCGGACGCTCTCGACCTCGTCGCCCCACCAATCCACCCGCACGGGTGAGCGGCGGGTGCTCGGGAAGACGTCTACTATCCCGCCACGCACCGCGAACTCCCCAGGCCGGGAGGCCCGGTCCACCCTCTCGTAGCCCAAGCCCACGAGCCTCTCCAGGGTCTCGTCCAGCTCGATCTGCGTGCCGCCAGAGAGCGCGAGCGGCTGGTAGAGCGGCGTCTTCTCCATTAAGGCCAGCGGCCCGGCCACCACGAGCCGGGCCGAAGGGAACGCCCCCAGGGCCCGCTGCCGCCGCCCGACCCGTGTTACGGCAGGCTCGAACACGTCCCCGAAAGCGACACCGCGGGACGGCAGATGAACGACGGGGCCGTCGGTAAACACGGCCGCCTCGCGCGAGTAGCGCTCCGCCGCCGCCTCGCTCGAGGCGAGCAGCAGCGCCGGAGACCCGGCGTTCGCGGCAAGATAGGGGCGGACCCTGCGCGGGGCGCGCAAAAGCCTAGTTTGGGTCCTCTCGCTCACCCGGGGATTCTACCCGCTCGTGGACGAAATCAACGTATCGGGCCTGGGAACTTCGAGCTCACCGGCATCGCCGCCGAGCACGCCGGTCCCACGGTTACGTGATGCTGAGCCTGCCCCCGGTCACGTTGCTGTGCTTCGGGGCCTGGATGGCGCTCGGCCTCCTCGCCCACGCCCTCTACGGTTACCGAAAAAGCCGCCTGGCACGAGGGGTTGTCAACCTCGCGCCTCTGAGAGAACGGGCCGTCGGTGCGGGTAGGCGCGGGAGACGAAGCGATGGGCATGATCGGCGAATTGAACGGGCGCGCTGCCGGGGCTTACCGGGCTGGAGGTGGGCGCGGAGGAGGGCCGCACCTCGAGCCGGCTGGGGTTGAGGGGGGAGCTACTGGCCCCGAACGGCTACCTGCACGCCGCGACGGTCGTGGCGCTCACGGGCACCTCCTGCGGGCACGGCACGTTCGCGAACCTGCCCGACGGGGCGGAACGTTTCACCACGATAGAGTTGGAGAGCATCTTCCTTGGCACCGCCCGCCGGGGGACATCGAGTGCAAGGCGCGGCGCGTCCACGGCGGGCGTACCGCCCAGGTGTGGTACGCCACCGTTACAGGCCAGGAGAAGACCATCGCACTCCCCCACTGCGCGCAAATGATCCTGCACCCCCGCTAGCGGGCCGGGACTTTCTCGGCCTTCTCGAAACCGATGCCCGTGATGAGGAGGACGCTGCAGAGGATCACGGCGAGTCCGGCGAGCGTCCCGAGGCCGACCGGCTCACCGAGGAACAGGACCCCGAAGATCAGGCCGAAGACCGGCACGACGAGCGTCACCGTGGAGGTCGCGGTGGGCCCGGCGCTGGCGATGAGGTAGAAGAACAGCAGGTAGGCGACGGCGGTGGAGAGGACGGCGAGCGCCAGCACGCAGAGCGCCACCGCGACCGACGGGCTCTCGCCCGGCAGGTCCGTGAGCGCGACGGGTATCATGATCCCGGCCGCGGCCGACTGCTGCCCCACGGCGAGGGTCAAAGGCGGGACGCCGGCGAAGGTCAGCTTGGTGAAGACCGCGCCCACGCCGTAGCAGAGGGAAGCCCCGAGGACGGCCGCGACGGAGAGCAAGACGACGGGGCTCAAGGGCAACGGGTCCCAACCCACCAGCACCGCGACCCCGAAGATGCCCAGCAGCACCCCCAGGATCTTTTTCGGCGTCAGCGACTCCCTAAGCCACACGGCGGCGACCAGCGCCGTGAACAGCACGGTGGTCGAGTTCAGGATTGCGGCCAGGGAGGCGGTCAGATGTACCTCGGACGCCGAGATCAGAGAGAACGGCACCGCCGTGTTGGCGAAACCCACGAACAGCAGCGGACCCCACAGCCCCCGCAGCTTCAGCGCCCGCCGCGCGGCACCGGCGAAGAGCGCGAGCACTAGCGCCGCCAGGCCCACGCGCAGCCCCACAAGCACGAAGGGCCCGAGCACCGGCACGGCCACCCGGATAAACAGGAACGAAGCCCCCCAGAGCGCACCGAGCGAGATCAGCGCCGCGAAGTCCTTGGCCTTCAAACCCACCCGTCCGACACCGCGCTCAACATCCCCCGCCAAGCACGCGCCGCTCGTGCCCCAGCAGCCGCTCCTTGAGGTGCAGACCGCCGTTAAAGCCGCCGAGCGAGCCGTCCGCCGCTATCACGCGGTGGCAGGGCACCACCAGGGGGAGCCGGTTGGTGGCGTTGGCCCGGCCGACGGCGCGGGCGGCGCCGGGGCTGCCGAGCCTGTCCGCGATCTCCCCGTAGGACCGCGTCTCACCGAACGGGATGCGCGTCAGCTCTCCCCACACGGCCCTCTGCCACTCCGACCCGACGAACGCGAGGGGCAACCCGAACTTCCGACGCACGCCGGCGTAGTATTCCCGCAACTCCTCCCGCGCCCGGGCGGTCCGTTGCCCGTCCCGCGAGGCCTCGAACCCCTCGACCCCCAACTCCTCCTCGACCTTCCACCCGCCATCGCTCTCGACGAACCGGAGCCAGATCATAGCCCCCTCCTCGTCCACGGCGAAGGCGAGTTCCCCCGCCGGGGATTCAACCTCGTCCACGTACGCTTTCACGCCACAACCTCTCTTCTCGATGCCTGTTTTGCCGACCGTCTCCTTTCGGCCCCCGAATGGTAACGCCTCCACCCCCGTTTCGGGTGCGGGTTTCGAGTCGGGACCCGGCCGCCTCGTCGGTCTTTCTTCATGCCGGGCCGGGTATCAGGGCCCGCAGGAGGACCACGGCGACGACCCCCGTTACCATGGCGGCGGGGAGGCTGCCGGTCTTGCGGGCGACGAGCATCACGGCGAGCGCGGCGAGCGCGGCGGCGATCCCCTCCGCGAGCACGGCCGGGGCAACGAGGGAGACGAGGATGGCGCCGGGGATGTGCTCCAACCACGCCTCTAGGCGGTCGGAGATTTCGACCCGGCTCGTCAGCCAGAGCCCCCCGGCCCGCGTGGCGTAGGTGGCGAGCGCCATGAGCACGATGGCGAGGAGGGCCAAAGGGTCAACGCCCACGACGCACCGTCCCCGCGAGGCTTCCGGCCAGCCCGCCGAGCAGGATAAACCACTGGCCCGGGACAAAATGGTGCGCGACGACCGCCACGACCGCCGCCGTGCCCCAGGGCAGGAGGTCCGAGGCCCCCTTTCGCATCCCGACGAGCAGCGCGAGAAAGACGGCCGTGAAGGCGAAGTCCAGGCCCCACCGGGCCGGGTCCCGCACGAAGTCGCCGATGGTGCGCCCGATCAGGCTAGAACTGGTCCACGAGAAGAACATCACCAGCCCGCCCCCGAGCAGGAAGGCCGCGTCCCGCCTCCCCTTGTCGAACTCAGCCATGGTCATCGCCCAGTTCTCGTCTGCCATAAAAAAAACGGAGCCGTACGCCTTAAGGCGCGACAACTTGGAGAACCACGGCCCAAGCGCGGCGCCCATGAGCAGGTGCCGCAGCCCCACAACGAGCGTCGCGAGAACGACGCCGAAAACCGGCACAGGCGCCGCCCACATCCCGACTACCACGAACTGGGCCGCCCCAGAGAAGACGAGCACGCTCATCAGTAAGGTCTCGAGCACGCCCACCCCCGCCTGCCGGGCCAGCACGCCGAAGACGAGCCCGATCGCGAACCCGCTCACCCCGATGGGCACGCACCTGCGCGCCCCAGCCAGCGCCCCCGATAACGTGAACGTCAACGCCGACTCGTCCTCCTGCCGGCAACACGAGCCGACCGGAGACGCATCATCACCCTCCCCCGCGGTTCCACCGTTACCGCAGCGCCCGGCCGAACCGCAGGACCCTCGCCGTCCAGTGCCCGAGCGCCGCGCGCCAGCCACCGGACGAGACTCTGCCGGTCCGCGCTGAAACCTCCAACCTCCAGCCGCGTCCTGCCCGGCGGTACCCCGCCTCGCCCAGGTACCCGGAACCCCACGCGGCGTTGGCCAGGATCTCGGTGGCCCCGAGCTCGCGGGCCAGGCCAGCGGCCCCGAAGTAGAGGGCGCGCGCCGTCCGCCGCTCGCCAGCCCACGGATCCACTACCAGCAGGCCAAGCGAGAGCCTCTTTGACTCCGTCGCGTACCGCAGAGCCCCGATCACCCCCCCGTCCTTCTCGGCCACGACGAACCGCTCCTCGAAAGCGACCCACCGCGGCATCCCGTTGAGCTGCAAGAGGTCGGCGACGGCGGCCTCATCCTCCGCGAGTCCCCAGCGCACGCTTATGCCTCCCTCATCGGGATTTCCGGCCGCCGGACGCGCCGCCTCCTGGGCCACGCGCCGCCCTTTCGCCTCTCGAAGCAGCTCCCGGCGCCGCTCCCTCGCCAACTCGAGATCCATCATCCCGTGCACCGCTCACCTCCGGGCAAACCGCTGCTGTATATGTATAATTGCCCTATTCGACTAGGACAATTATAAGTGACATACTGTCATAGGACAATAGGATAATCTATGGATCTGCAGATAAATTCGAAAAGCTACGTGCCGGTACACATGCAGCTAGCGCAGCAGATAAAACACCTGATCCTGGCAGGCAGCCTCGAGGTTGGGGACCGTCTGCCGAGCATCCGGGCGATGGCCGGGTTTTCGCGGGCTAACCGCAACATGGTGGCCCGGGTGTTCTCGGACCTGGGCGCGAGGGGTTCGTCGAAAGCCGTCGGGGAAGCGGGCTGTACGTGTTGGAGCCGCCGGTGGACGCGGTAGAGATGAAGGGGGACGTGCTCGACCGGGTGATGGACCTGGCGGCGGCGCAGGGGCTTCCCGTGAAGTACCTCGCCTAGGCGGTGCTGGCTCGGGCCGGTGCGAAGCCGCCGGAGAAGGCGAGGATTCTGTTCGTCGAGTGCACGCGGGAGGAGCTGGACCAGCTCTCCGACGAGCTCGAGCAGCAGCTCCCGGTGGTAGTGAAGCGGGTCTTGCTCGAGGACCTGGCCCAGAGGGCATCCTTGGGGAAGGAGTCGCCCCCGCGCGTTGCGGTCACCACCTTTTTTCACGTCCACGAGGTGCAGGAGCTTATGGAGCCCGCAGGGGTGGAGACTGTGGCGCGCTCCTGGCCGAGGCGAACCTGGAGAGCCTGCGCCGCCTGATCGAGCTTCCGGCGGGCACACTGGTGGGCGTCGTCGGGTGGGGCCGCACGTGCATGGAAAACCTCTCCCGCTCCCTCGAAGGCGCCGGCCCCGACCACCTCGACTTCGTCCAGGCCAACGTGTACGAGGACCCGGAGGAAGCGTTATCGGTCCTGCCGGAGGTCCGGGCGGTCGTGTGCGCCAGCATCACGGCGCGTAGGCTGCGGGAGCTCGGTACCCCGGACGCGCTGGAGATCATCGAAGAAGACCGCACCCTAGACAAGGGCGGCGTCGAGATGATGGGCCGCATGCTCCGCCAGACCCGAACATAGGGGCGGCCCTCAAACCGGGCAGGAGACGGCCGTGGAACCCGCGCACCTATTGGAACTGATCCGTTTCCGCGCCCAAGCGATACGGCACCGTAAGCGCCACCCTACGTTACCGGGGGACGGTGTCGTACGCAAAAGATCCGCGAGAGCATAGTGCGCAGCGAGGCCGGACGGCACGCGTTCGGGGTGTCTGCGGGGGAAAGCCTCCGGGCCTTTCCGACACCCGGAACCGCACGGCCCTTTCGAGTGGCGCCGCCGGGCGTGGCCCGCGGACCGCTACCGCTGGCGCATGCGGACGGAGGTGCCGGGTGGCGGGGTGGCAATAGCCGCCTGCGGGGGTCGCAGGAGACGGCCGATCGGCGGACCGCCCGGCAGCGGGCGGGTGTCGGAGCACCGCGCCGGAGCCGGCCCGCGCGAACACGATCCGCGGTGTTTCGGGTTGGCCCTCGCCCACTACTGGACCTTCTATCCCCTGTCCACGGACGAGATCTGCGAGATCTCTGGGGAGTTGCGTCCTCTGGATCTTACGGTGGAGGGCCGGTCGTCGTGGGCGGGTGGGGAGGCGGTGCGCCTGCTTGGCGTGCCCGAAACGGAGTGGGATCGGGGATGGAACCCTGGCCCCTTGAGTTGGGGCGCGAACTTCGACGCCTTGGAGGTCGAAGCGATCCACTTAGACGGCCAGTTCGTCCCGGAAGTTTCAACCCACGCCAACCACTACCCTGGCGCTAAAAGCCCATTTCTCCGCGAGGCGCGGGAGCTCGTGCTGCGATTCGTGAAGCCTCCCGCGGTCCCCTGCTCCTATGCGGTGTTCCGCGCGTTAAAGCGGTTCATCGCCCCCTCGGTGCCCTCATCTAGGATGGCCTCGACGGCATCCGCGGCCCGCGGCAGAGCGTCCTTCACGGCGTCGTCCATCCTGCCGAGGACAAAGTCCGTTACGGTCATCCGGGTTCCCTCCGGTGGGCGGCCGACGCCGATACGGACCCGGACAAAGTCGGGGCCGACGTTCTGGATCGTGGAGCGCAGCCCGTTGTGGCCGCCCGCCCCGCCGCCGACCTTCACCCTGACGGTCCCGGGGTCGAGGTCGAGGTCGTCGTGAACAAGGATCAGGGTCTCGGCCCGGAGACCGGCCAGCGCCGAACCGGAGTTGTTCATGAAGGTAGTGGGCTTCAGCAGGGTGACGTTCTTCGAACCGAGGGAGACGTCCGCCACCTGTGACTTCTTCTTCCTACGCCAGGATCCGCCGTGGCGGCGGGCCAGCTCCTCTACCACCAAGTAGCCGGCGTTGTGGCGGGTACGTTCGTAGGAGCGGCCGGGGTTGCCAAGGCCGACGACGACGGGGGACCCGGAAGGCCCCCCGCTATCGTTGCGCTCGAAAAAGCAGCGGGCGAGCCTCAGGTTACGCGTTCTCCCCGTCTTCGCCTTCCGTGGCGCCCTCCTCACCATCGGCCGCCTTGCCCTCGGCAATCTCCTCGTCGGATTCCTCCTCGACGATGCCGGCGGCCTCCATCTCCTCGTCGGTGATCTCCGTCGGCGCGGTAACCGTTGCGGCGACCTCTTCCGGGTCGGAGAGCAGGGTGACGCCCTCGGGAAGGGTCAGGTCGCCGAGGGAGAGGTTCTCGTTCATCCCTAGGTTCGTGACGTCGAGGGTGATCTCCTGCGGGATATCCCCCGGCAGGGTCTCGACCTGGATCTCGTACGCGACCTGCTGCAGCACGCCGCCCTCCTCGGCGCCGGCGGCCTCGCCGAGGACCGTCAGCGGGACGGTGACCTCGATCTTTTCGCGCATGTTCACCGGCGCGAAGTCCACGTGGACCAGCAGGCCGGTTACGGGGTCCCGGTGCGCGTCCACTACGCGGGCTGTCGAGCTCCCGGTGCCGAGGTCGATGTCGTAGAGGGCGTTGTCCCCGAAGTGGGTGAGGGTGTAGTCAAGAGTTCTCGTCTCGACCGCAAGCGACGTGCTCTCCCGGTCGCCGTAGAGGATCGCCGGGGTCATACCGGAGGCCCTCAGGCGCCGGGCCGCGTTCTTGCCCCGCCCCTCGCGCTCGTTGGCCTGCAAGGTCACGTTGTCCGCCATCTAGTTCTCCTGACCTATCAGAAAAGTTGGTTCTCGCCCATGAACACCTCGCTTACGGACTCGTCCGTAAAGACGTTTTTTATAGTGCTGGCGAGGATCGGGGCAATAGTAAGCGTCTTGATCTTAGCCTGTGGCTGGTCGCTCTTCAAGGGAAGCGTGTCCGTCACGACCACCTCTTTTATGAGGGAGTCCTCGATCCTACGGTAGGCACCCCCCGAAAACTCGCCGTGAGTGGCGGCGGCACGGACCTCCGTCGCCCCGTCCTCGACCAGGCGGGCGGCGGCGTTCACCAGGGTGCCCCCGGTGGCGATGATGTCGTCGATCATGATGACGCGCTTGCCCGCGACGTCGCCGATGACGTGCGTCACCTCCGAGCGGTCCGGCCTGTCGCGCATCTTGTTCACGATGGCCCACGGCAGCCCGAGGTGCCCAGCGAGCTGCTTGGCGACCTTCACCTCGCCCGTGTCCGGGGCCACGACCACCGCGTCCTCGGCGTCCTTGAAGTTCTGGTCCACGAAGTAGTCCACGAACGTGTGCATCGCCGTCAGGTGGTCCACAGGGAAGGTGAAGTAGCCCTCGATCTGGCCCGTGTGCAGGTCCATCGTCATCACCCGCTCGGCGCCGGCGGCCTGTATCATGTTTGCGACGAGCCGCGCCGTTATGGGCTCGCGCGGCTTCGTCTTGCGGTCTTGGCGCGAGTAGGCGTACCACGGGAGGACCGCTACGATCCGCTTGGCGGACGCCCGCTTGGCCGCGTCTATCATGATGAGGAGTTGCATCAGGTTCTCGTTGACCGGCTCGCCCAGGGACTGGACTATGAACATGTCGGCCCCGCGCACGCTCTCCAGGTACCTCGCGTAGAGCTCGCCGCCGGGGAACTTGACGAGCTCGACCCTGCTCAGGTCCATGTCCAGCCGATCGGCTATCCTCTCGGCGAGCTCCGGGTAGCCCTCGCCGCTGACGATCATAAGCCGCTTCTCCGTGTTCTGCGTCAGGTGGCCGTTCTCCATCACCGCGCTAGTCCCCCTTCTGGTCCCTCATAGCTCGCTTTCTCTGGCTCTGCGGTGATTCCTTGATCGCGCGCGCCGGCGCCCCGACGGCGAGCCTCCCGGGCGGGACGTCCTTGCTGACGACGCTGCCGGCCCCCGTGTACGAGTCCGCGCCTATTGTAACCGGCGCGACAAGATTGGTGTTGATACCCGTGAAGGCGCCGTCCCCGATGCTGGTACGGCTCTTGTTCACGCCGTCGTAGTTGGCGGTTATCGTTCCGGCCCCGAGGTTGGCCCCCTCCCCTATCTCGGCGTCCCCGATGTAGGAGAGGTGGGGCACCTTGCTGCCTTTGCCAACCCGCGTGTTCTTCACCTCGCAGTACGCGCCGACCTTCGCCCCGGCCTCCAGCACCGTCCCCGGCCGCAAAAACGAGTACGGTCCGACGCTGACGTCCTCGCCCACTACCGCGCCCCGCCCTACGGAGTGCTCGACCCGGGCGCCGTCGCCGACCGCGGTGTCGAGCAGGTCGGCCGAAGGCCCGATCACGCAGTCAGAGCCTATCTCCGTGTGGCCCAGCAGGAAGCTGCCCGGCAGGATCACGGTGTCCCGTCCGATCCTCACGGACGCCTCGATGTGCGTGCTGGCCGGGTCCCTGACCGTCACCCCGTTCCTCATGTGCGCGTCGAGGATCCTGCGGCGCAGGATCTCCTCCGCCCTGGCGAGCTGCGCCCGGTCGTTGACGAGGTTGGCCTCCTCCAGGTTCTCCAGCTTGTAGGTGACCGCCCGGCTCCTCCGCCCGATGGTCTCGAGCACGTCCGTCAGGTACAGCTCCCCCTGGTCGTTGCCGGACTCGAGGCCCGCGACGGCGCCCCGGATCTCAGACAGCTCGAAGGCGTACAGCCCCAGGTTGACGAGCCGATTCTCCCGCTCGGCCTCGCTCGCGTCCCGCTCCTCGACGATCCTGACGACCCCAGCCTCCTCGACTACCCGCCCGAGCCCGCTGGGGTCTTCCAGCTGCGCCACGAGCACCGTCGCCCCCAACCCGGCCGAGCGGTGCCGCTCCAGAAGTTCACCGAGCGTCCGGTCCGAGATGAGTGGCCCGTCCCCGTTCACGACGAGCAACACGCCGTCCTCCTGCCCGCCCAGCGCGTCCAGCGCGACCCGCACCGCGTCCCCCGTTCCCCGCTGCTCCCTTTGCAGCACGGGCGTTGCGTCGGGGGGCAGGACCGCCTCGACCAGCTCGGCCTGGTGGCCCACCACGACGAAGAGCCCCTCCGGCAGGAGGGGCCTGGTTGCCTCAATAACGTAGTTGACCATCGGCACGCCGCAGAGGGTGTGCAGCACCTTGGCCTGGTTGGACTTCATCCGGGTCCCCCTGCCGGCCGCCAGGACCACGGCGAAGATTGGCGGGTCGTGAGACATGGGCCTTGGCAACTCCTATTCGTTAGCCTCACCTGCCGTCGCGACCGGGGGCTGGGGCGGCAGGATTCGAACCTGCGATCCCGGGACCAAAACCCGGTGCCTTGCCTCTTGGCCACGCCCCAAAAGAAACCGCTTCGCGACGCTGCGATTATAGCGGAGCCCCTTTTGTACGTCAGAACCCGAACCGTCCCGACGCGGCAAAACGGCAGCCTCCCGCCCGAACCGCCCTCGCGTAACCCGCCGGCGAGGCGGCGCCCCAAGCCCGCCGAGCCCGAAAGACCCCGAAGGCCCACGCGTCGAGCAGGAGCCTAAAACCCGACCGTCGGATTTTGGGCCCCTCCAGTACCTCGCGGGCCATGCACCCCCGCGGGGTCTCGCCGTCCTCCAACCGGCCACCCGGAACCCCCACTCCGCATGCTCGTTTTGGGGCAAGATGGCCCTTACCCGATCGAAGAGTGCGCCCAGCACCCAAAAGCGGATTTGGCCCTCCGGGTTAGATCTCCTCGGACCCGAGGGGCACGGGCGCGTGGACGCCGGCGAAGGGGGCGCCGATCTTCCCCCTCGCCCGCTCGGCCGTCTTCTCGTCGCGGAACAGCCCGTACACGGCGCTGCCGCTGCCGGTCACGGAGGCCCCAAGCGCGCCAGCCCCCAGGAGCCTCTCCTCAAGCTCCGCCACCTCCGGCAGTTCCGCTTTCGTGAACGGCGCGAGGTCGTTGCCTAGCGCACCGGCGAGCGCGGCGAGGTCCCCGGTGCGCAGCGCTGCCAGGACGTGATCTGTGGAGTTCCCGCTCCGGGTGGGATCTCCGTCGTACGCCCGGTAGACCCTCCCGGTCTCTGCCCCCCGTGGCGGCTTGACGACGAGCAGGCGGTGGTCCGGCGGCGCAGGGACGGGGGTCAGGGCCTCCCCGACTCCTTCACCGAGCGCGGTCCCGCCGGTGAGGCAGAAGGGCACGTCCGCTCCGATCCGCACCCCGACGCTTCGCAGCTCCTCGGCGGAGAGCCCGAGGCCGAAAAGTTCATCCATACCGTGCAACACGGCCGCCGCGTCCGACGAGCCCCCGCCGAGGCCTGCGCCGGCTGGGACGTTCTTGCGCAGCGTCACCCTAGTAGGCAACCCCGCGCCGCACAGCTCGCAGAGCAGCTTCCACGCACGGTACGCCGAGTTATCTTCCCGCGGCCCGATCCCCGGGTTCTCCGGCTCGACGCGCAGCTCGAACCCCTCGCCGATGCGCTCCACCGCTACTTCGTCGGCTAGCGAGAGGCTCTGCATGACCGTCCGGATCTCGTGGTAACCGTCGGGGCGCACGCCTACCACGTCGAGGGCGTAGTTGACCTTGGCGTAGGCCTTGAGCCGGACCTCCCCCGTCACAGCGCCCACGACAGCGCCCGGTAGAGCGCGACGAAGTCTTCCGGCGACAGCTCCTCCGCCCGCGCGTCCGGGCCGTGACCTCGGGAGACCAAGGCCCGCGGCGCCCCCGCGCGGGCTGGCTCCGGCAGGTTGTTGACGAGCCGCTTGCGGCGGCTCCTGAACGCACCGAGCACCAGGCCCTTAACCCGTTCGTAGTCCTTCGGCGGTTCTCTCCGCTCGATCTCCACGACGGCCGAGTGTACGCGGGGAGGCGGATCGAAGACCGTGGGCGGGACTTTATGCAGGATCCTCACCCCAGCGAGAAGCCCCACGAGAACGGCGTAGGAACCGTAGTCCTTCGTCCCCCGCCGGGCCGCCATCCGGCGGGCCACCTCCAACTGCACCATGAACCGCAGGGTCTGCAGGCTGCGCACCTGTTCCAGCATCATCAAAACCAGTGGCGAGGCGACATTGTACGGGAGGTTGGCCACCATCTTGTTCGGCGCGGGTTCGAGGCGCGAGTAATCGAAGCGGAGGGCGTCGCCCTCATGGATGTGGACGTTGTATCCCTCTCCCACGGCCTCGCGGAGCGCGGGCAGCACGTCGGGGTCCAGCTCCACGGCGTGGACAAGCTTTGCCCTCTCGGCCAGAAAGGCAGTCAAAAAGCCGCGTCCGGGGCCGACCTCCAGCACCACGTCCTCTGCCGCAACGCCCGAGGCGACTATCCTGGCCGTGTTCGGGTCCTTCAGGAAATGCTGGCCGAGCTTCTTCTTGGGCCTGCCGGGATCAGGCATCCTCGCTCACGCATCTTCCGGCGCCGCGTGGGGCCCGACGACGAAACCCCGGAACTGCTCTTGCTCCAGCACTACGGGTTCCAGGCGCGCGTGCACGACGGGGTCCGCCCTCGAAGCGGTCGCCGATCGGGCACCCCTCGCCGCCGAGCATCCCTCGCCGGGTTTCCGGGTCGGCCCACAGGCGCTCACGCGGTCCTCCGTTCACACTTCGAGCGGCAGGCCGTAGAAGTTCCTGGCGTTGCGGGCGGTGAGGGTGGCGAACTCTTCGTCTTCGAAACCGAGCCGCTCCGCGACGAAGGCGGCCGTGTGGGCGACATTCTTCGGCACGTTCTTCTTGTCGCGCACGGGCTGGGGGCTCAGGTAGGGGGCGTCCGTCTCCACGAGGATGCGCTCCTCGTTTATGAGCCGGAGCACCTTGGCCGTCTCGTTGTTGGTGTAGGTGATGTTCCCGGCGAGGCCTACGTAGTAGCCGCGTTCGGTGGCCTCGCGGACCTCGCGGTCGCCGCCCTCGAAGCAGTGGAGGACGACCGGCACCCTGGCGCTCCCCAGGCAAGCCATCGTGTCGGCGAAGGCCTGCCTGGAGTGGATCACGAGCGGCAGCCGCGTGTCGTTGGCGAGCGAGATCGCATCCTCGAACAACGCCCACTGCACCTCCCTCGACCACTCGGAGCGGTAGTAGTCCAACCCCACCTCGCCGAGCGCCACAATCCCGGGCGACTCCGCGAGTTCTGCCAGAGTCTCCAGGTCCGCCGCTGTGTAGGTCCCCGCGTTGTGCGGGTGTATCCCGACCGTCGAGTACACGTTGGGCAATACGGCCGCCAACTCCGCCCCGCGCCGCGAGTCGTCGACCTCGGTCCCCACGTTCACCACCGCGCCGACCCCGGCCTCCACGGCCTCCCTCATCGCTTCCTCCGGCGAGACCTCCAGCCGCAGAAGATGAGTGTGCGAGTCCACCAGCATGGCGTCCATCCTCTCTCCCCGACAGACATCAGCGGGCCGCATTATACAGAGCGTCGTGAACCGGCGAGGCCCACCGGTCTCCCGCCGGCGTTCTCGCGGCGGCACTTCACAGGCCCGTCCCCTTCGAGGAGGCCGGGAGGAAAACGCGGAGTGTCGCCGAAGACAGCCTCGGTATCCGGGCCGGGGGCCCAATCCAAAGGCTATTGGGAGAGAGCCCCTTCAGGCGTCCGCAATGCTTCTTCTCAAATCGGCCGATCGTCAGG
This sequence comes from uncultured Rubrobacteraceae bacterium, assembly GCA_902806015.1. Next base: position 17,372 of record CADCUZ010000069.1, on the reverse strand, counting down.
CGGCTCCGCGACGAACTCACACACCCCCGTGCTCGGGCCGGTGGAGTCCACCCCGGACGCCCACCTCACCGCGCTCCGAGGCACTAGTTCCCCGCGTCGGCAGAAGCAGATGGTCTACGAAATTCCAGCTGCCAACCGTTAAGCTTTCGCGATCCTATCGTAAACCTCGCCCTTCTTGAACCCCGACTCCCTGGCCGCCCGCGCCGCCGCTCGCGAGGAGCTCTCGCCATCAGCCATGTACCCCCGCGCCCTCTCGACGGCGTCTTCAAGGTTGTCCGTGGCGGCCGTCCCACCCCTCACGACGAGCACGAACTCCCCTTTCGCTCCCTCTGAGAAACGCCCCGCCGCCTCCGCCGCCCTCCCGCGATAGACCTCCTCGTGCAGCTTGGTGAGCTCCCGACAGACGGACACCGGTGCCTCCGCCGGAAGCTCCGCCAGCGTCCCGCTGATCCTATGCGGGGACTCGTAGATCACGAAGGTGTATTGTTCTTCGGAGATCCTCGCCAGGATCTCCTTCCGTCCCCGGCCTTTGCGCGGAAGAAAGCCAAGAAAAACAAAGGCGTCGGATGGCAAGCCCGAGGCGACGAGCGCCGTGACGAGCGCCGACGGTCCGGGCAGGACTTCGACCTCTACGCCGGCCTCGATGCAGGCGGAGACGAGGGGGTAGCCGGGGTCGGAGACGAGCGGGGTCCCAGCGTTCGAGACGAGGGCGATGCGCTCCGTCTCAGCCCGCCCGGCGAGCTCCTTTGCAAGGCGCTCCTCGTTGTGCTCGTGGTAGGCGAGGAGGGCTTTTTTTATGCCGTAGTGGACGAGCAGGCGTCCGGTGCGCCGGGTGTCCTCGCAGGCGACGAGGTCCGCATCGCGCAGGTACCGGAGGGCGCGGAGGGTGATGTCTTCGAGGTTGCCTATGGGGGTCGGGACGATTGCCAGGGGCATGGCTAGTCGCCGAGCACCTTTCGTCTGACGGCCGAGCGGCCCAGGGCCGAGCCCGGGTTCTCGACGGCGGCCTCCCTCGCGCGGCGGCCCGTGGTGGTGCCGGAGGCGAGGGCCTCCAAGCAACCACGGTTGCCGCAGGAGCAGCGGGGTCCCATCGCACGCACCGTCACGTGGCCGAGCTCCCCGCCCGAGCCCTGGGCGCCGCGCAGGAGCACGCCGCGCAGAAGCACGCCGTGCGAGATCACACCGCCCCCGGTCTCCAAGGTAAAAAAGATGAGGTAGTCCACCTCGCTTCCCGACCCGAACCTGAAATCACCCCACGCCGCGGCGCTCGCGTCGTTCTCGATCGTGAGCGGAAGACCGATTTCGGGCCCAACCCTGTCTTTGAGCAGGATGCCCTTGATGGCGTACAGATTCGGGGAGAAGGTGACACCTTGTTCTCCTGCGCTAGGGCGAGCCCGGGCACGGCGAGGCAAATCCCGCCGACCTCGTTGCCGCCCCGGAACTCCTCTATGGCCCGGCCCGTGGTCTCGACGAGCTTCTCCGGCGAGTGCGGCGTCGAGTGGCGGGCCTCCGTCAGCACCTCGCCCTCCGGGGAGACAACGCCCGCGGCGATCTTGGTCTCCCCATGGCGACCCCGATGGCGTTCAACCCCTCACCCAACGTCCAGTATCTCTAGCTCCGCCCGCCCAGAGTACCTGCTGCGGGCGGCGGTGTAGGCCGCGTCGAAGGGCCCGTCCGGCAGATCGTCGGTATCGCCGGCCATCCTCGCCTTGACGCCACCGGCCAGGCTAACCAGGTTCATGCCCTCCCAGAGTCGCCTGGAGTTCTCGATCCGCAGGCCCTCGCTCGCGAAGACGGGCCTGTGGTTGCCGCTACCGAACGGGGCGAGCTTCTCGTGCCAGTCGAGCAGCCCGTTCTGCACGCTGCCCAAGGGTATCTGCGCGTCCACCTCGAGCGCCGGGACGAAGACCTCCGGGTCTTGGGCGTGCTGGGCTCGCACCGCCTCGTTGACGCCGGCGACGAACTCGTCGAACCGGCCCGGGTTCACCGAGAGGCCGGCGGCCTTGCGGTGGCCGCCCCACTCCCCCATCAGGTGCTTGACGGAGCACAGTGCGCCGTAGAGGTCCACGTCCGTCTCCCCGGCGCGCGCCGAGCCGCCGTAGGAGCCGTCGGCCCTGCGGTTGAGGATCGCCGCCGGCCTTCCCGTCGCCCCCGCAACCCTGCCCGCGACCAGCCCGGCCAGCCCCCCGGTCTCGTTCGTGACGACTACCTTGAAGTCCTGCTCCGGGTCGACCTCTTCCATCGCCCGCTCGACGGCGTAGCGGGTCCGACGCTGGCGCTCGGAGTTGAGCCCGTTGAGCTCCCAGGCGATCCGGTTCGCCTCCCGCGGGTCGTCTGTGAGCAGGAGGTTGAGGGCCGGGCGGGGGTTTTTGATCCTACCGATGGAGTTGAGCCGCGGCCCGAGCTTCCACCCGAGGTCTATCTCGTCGAGCGCCCCGCGTACTCCGGCCACCTTGACGAGCGCCTCTATGCCGGGCCTGGCGATGCCCCCCGAGAGCCCCCGGTTGATGTGCCTCAGGCCCATCATCGCGAGCGCCCGGTTGTCCCCGACGAGCGGCGCTATGTCCACGACGGTCCCCACGGAGACGAGGTCGAGCAGGCGGCCGAGCCTCTTCTTGCCCTCCGCGTCCCCGAGCTCGCGGGCGACGGCCCAAGCGAATTTCCAGGCCACGCCCACCCCGGCCAGAGGGTCGTCCGGGTCCCAGAGCTTCGGATCGAGGACGGCGACGGCCGAATCGGGCGGGTCTTCCGGCGGGATGTGGTGGTCCGTCACGATTACCTCCATCCCGAGCTCGTTCGCCAACACGACCTCCCGCCGGTTCGAGATGCCGCAGTCCGCCGTGACGAGCAGGTCCACGCCCTCGGCGAAGAGGTCCCGTACGTAAGGCTCCCGCAGGCTGTAGCCCGTCTGTCGGGTCGGCAGCGCGACGACCACGTTCTCTGTGTAGTTCGAGAGCGCGAGGTAAAGCACGGCGGCGGAGGTGAGGCCGTCCGTGTCGTAGTCGCCGAAGACCCCGATGCGCTCGCCGGCTTTGATCGCCCTGGCCACCCGCCGGGCCCCCACCCCCCACGGGTCCTCCTCTGGCATCCCGATGGCCTTCAGGGACGGCGCGAGGAAGGCCGAAGCGCCCTCCGGCGGCACGCCCCGGTTCGCCAGCACACGGGCGCAGAGAGGGTCCACCTTCGCCGCCCTCGCGAGGTCCTCCACCGCCCCCTCGTCCGGCTCAAGAAACCGCCAACGCGCCAATCAATCCTCCCTGAACAAAAGCTCCGGTCCCGAATCATCGTCATTATACAAGGGTGGAAATAGTCCCCATACCGCGACCGGTCCCCGCCACAGCGGCGGAGAGGTGGCGGCCGATGCCCCCTACACCAGCGGGCTCAGGCTTGCGAGGAGGCGCTCGACGACCTTCGCAGGCAGGGGGCGACGTTCCCAATCTTTGAGGGTGATCTCGCGAGCGTTCGTCTTGTCGAGCTCGAACATCCTCTCCATCTGGGCGGCGAGGACCTCGTTGTAGACTTCCAGGTTCGTCTCGTAGTTGCCGAGCAGGCTGTAGCGGTCGATGTTCGCCGTGCCGACGGTGGACCAGATGCCGTCTATGGTGGCGGTCTTGGAGTGGATCATGATGTGCCTGTAGCGAAAGATTCTGACGCCGGCCCGCAACAGCTCCCAGAAGTGCCGCCGCGCCAGCCAGTCCGCGGTGACGTGGTTGGAGTGTTCGGGCACGAGGATTTGCACGTCGACATCCCTCTTTGCCGCGTCGATGAGGCCTGAGCGCATCGCCCGATCCGGGATAAAGTACGCGTGGGTGAGGTAGATGTGCCTGCTGGCGCGGTCTATCGCCTCGATGTACATCGCCCTTATGGGGAACATCCTCATGTACGGGTCGTTCCTGTGGAACACGGTAGTGCTGTTCCAGGCGCGCTCCCCGGCCAGCTCCAGCTTCGGGAGGCCGGCGGTGCGGTGGTCGTTCCAGAAATCCACGAGGTCATTCTCGACCTCGCGGGCGTCGGGGCCCTCGATGCGGATGTGGGTGTCGCGCCAGCCCTCCGCGTAGAGCGAGCCGATGTTGTAGCCGCCGACAAAGCCGATCTTTCCGTCGACGCTCATGATGTGCTTGTGGTAGCGAAAAACGTTGCGCGGGTTGACGAACTTCTCCGGTCCCCACAGGGGACGGAAATGGAGCGTGTGGATCTCCCTCGGAAACTCCTTGAACTCGCGGGAGACGAAGACGTTGGCGAGGCCGTCGAAGATCACGCACACCCTCACCCCCGCACGCGCCTTCTCGGCGAGCGCCTCCATGAAGCGCCTGCCGACCTCGTCACCCTTCCAGATAAAGGTGCCGACGTAGATGCTCTCTTTGGCGTTGCGTATATCCTCGAGCATGGCTTCGTAGAGTTGGACGCCGTAGGGAAAAAGCTTGAACCTGTCGCCCCTCTCCAGGGTGACCTCCGGCTGGTCCTCCCAGGGGAAACCGCCCCGCGGCCCCGCCCGGCGTTTGCGGAGTTCGTCCATGGCGACCAGCACACCGACTATCGCCGCTTGGGCCACCGTCAGGGCGGCGAAGAGCCTGAACCCGACCCTCCGCAAGCCCGAAAACGTCCGTCCAAAAGAGAATTTCACGGGGCGGATTATAGCGGCGCGTGCTCCCGACGCTCGCGCTACCGGCGCCTGAAACGTGAGACGAAAGACTTCGCCTCCTCGGTGGCGCGGCGCTGGATCTCCTCCATCTCCCCCTGCCCGACCTTCTGCCCGCCGCGCTCGAAATACAGCATCGTGGACCGACCCATCGCCAACGTGCCCGCGTACCCGATGGCCGCCGCCGCGGCCCACCCACCGGCCGGCACGACCTTTACGACCTGACGCGTCAGCGCTCGCAACCCGAACCCCGCGGCCAGCACCCCGAGAAGCTCCCGCGCCCTCTGCAGCGACAACTCCTCCCCGTAGGCGGCGGCCAGGTGCAGGACCATCCGGGCCTGGTTCGCCGTCATCACCGGCATGTCTGCGCCCGGGATGGGGAGGGCCCCCACGACCGCGTTCTGGCGGGCGTTCTTGCGGATAATCTCCTCGCATGCCGCCCCCCGAAGAGGCGGGTACGCCTTCGCCAGCGGCACCAGGTACTCCGCCTCCAGGGCTTTTACGAGGCGTGGCGCGAGCTCGTCAGCCGAGGCCGCGCCCGGGGGCGGCAGCGGTATCTCGCCGGGGTCCTCCACGGCCTTGCCCGAGAGGGAGGCCGTGGAGCCCGAGACGGTCAGGATCACCTCGGCCTTCTCCGAGGCTCGCTGCGCGCCCAAAAGGTCGGCGATCTCCCCCGCGTGCACGGAATCCCCCACGACCGCGAGCGTCGCCCGCCCCCGGCTCGCCTTGCGCGTCTCGGTAAAAACCTTGTACAAGTTCCTCAAGCCCATCATAAAACCGACCTCCTCCGTGACCCAACGGGCGGGGTCCTCGCGGAGACCCCAAATTGATTAATGACCTTTTTAAGATATATTACGTGCAGGCTACGGGTGGGTTTCAACCTCAAATCTCCGGAGAGTTTCTTGCAGCCACAACGCGATCTGCGGGACATAGAGGAGATACAAGAGCTTTTCGAAGCCGGTCGAGAAACCGGCACCCTGGAGTCTGGCGAGGTGCTCGAATTGCTCCAGGAAGTAGACCTCTCGACCGACGAAATCCAGCAGGTCTACGGTCTTCTCCGGGAGCACGGGGTTGAGGTGGTGGACGCGGGGTTCCTCACGGAGACCATGAACGAGGACGAGGATACTCAGCTTGTCGAAGAGGTAATGGAGGGCGACCTGAAGAGCCGCTACACTGGCGATGCCGTCCAGATGTACCTCGACGAGATCGGCAAGACCCCACTACTCACCAAAGCGCAAGAGGTCTACCTCGCCCGGCGCATAGAGCGCGGGGACCGCCGGGCCAAGGCGCACCTCACCAAGGCGAACCTGAGGCTCGTCGTCTCCATCGCCAAGAAATACGCCGGCAGGGGCGTCTCTTTGCTCGACCTGATCCAGGAGGGCAATATAGGCCTGATGCGGGCGGTCGAGAAGTTCAACCACCGCAAGGGGTTCAAGTTTTCCACCTACGCGACGTGGTGGATCCGCCAGGCCGTAACCCGGGCCATAGCGGACAAGGGGCGCACGATCCGGGTCCCGGTCCACATGGTCGAGAAGATCAACAAGTACTACCGCGTCCAACGCAGCCTCGCCGCCCAACTCAATCGCGACCCGACCGACGATGAGGTCGGAAGCATCATGGAGGTCGACGCCGAGGAGATCGTGCGTATCCGGCGCGTCTCCCGCCGCTCCATCTCGCTCGAAACCCCCGTCGGCGAAGACCACTCCTCAGAGCTCGGCGACTTTATAGCCGACGAAGACTCGGAGTCCCCCCACGACCTCGCGAAGTCTTCCCTGCTAAAGGCCAGGATGCGCGAGGCCCTGGGCAGCCTCCCCGAGCGCGAGCGCATGGTGCTGGAGTACCGCTTCGGCCTGACCGGCGGCCAGCCGAAAACCCTGGAAGAGGTCGGGGAACGCTTCGACGTAACCCGGGAGCGCATACGCCAGATCCAGCTTACGGCCCTTGCGAAGATAAAGAGCAGCCCCCACGCCGCGGGGCTGCGAGATTTGCTGGATTAGAGCAATCAGCCCCCGGCTTGCGGCTGAGCGTCTTTGAGCCGCCCCCACGGTTCGAAACATCCGTCGTCCCGATATCCTTGGGGCCGAAGAAGCTTTAGCGGACGCCAGTCGCGTCCCGCGTGCTCTCTTGGCAGATTTTGGCTCTTCGGCTACTCGTCTTCTTCCCGGCGCGTCTCCCCCTCGCCGTCCGGGCGGTCCGGGTTGCGTCGGGTGGCCCCCCCCAGGACGCGGGCAAGGATAGGAATGGCGATGAGCGCGACGATTGCGAGAACGATAAGACCGACGATGGCGATGCCCAATGGATTTTCCTCTCCGCGCGTACAGAGGCCGCCGGTTTTGCCCGGCGGCACCATACTACCTTATGCCGGATTTTTCGGTTTAGCGGCTGGGTGTCTGGGCCTCGGCACCGCCGAGCCGCCCGCGCTCCACGATTCTGGCGAAGTTCTGCAGATCCTCTCTCAGGTTCCGCTGGGGGTCGGAGAGGGCGTAATTGACGGCCTCCCCGTCGGCTCCGGCAGGCGGGTCCTAGCAGAGTTCATGGCCACCTCTATGCGCGTGCGTCCCGGCGCGACCTCCTCGAAACGTGCCTCGCCGCTGGTCGAGATGTTGCCGCCGATCGTGTTCCAGCCGATGCCGCGGCCTTGGCCCACCTCCGTGGTCCATGCCTCGAACCGGGCGCTCTTGCCGAGCGGCCCTTTCACCTTCCAATGGCTCGTGTCCCGCCCCGTCATCCTGACCCCTTCGACGTTGGACATCAAATCGGAATAGTTCTCGAAATACCACCAGTAGCGGCCCGCGCCCTATACCGGCGCCTGCGCCTCGATGCTCTCCCGGACCTTCTGCGCCACGCTCTCCCCTTGTCTATCGTCGGTCTGAGTCGCCAGAGAGCACCGCGCACGGGAGCACGTCTTTAAGTGAGACCGACTACCGACCGGGGAGTTCTTCGAAAGCGGCGCGCAGCTGGGCGTCCCTCTCGAAGGCCTGTTGACGCGAGATCTCCCACCCGTCGGCCGGCGAGAGGGCTTCGTCCCCCTTCCCCTGGCCGACCTTCACGTCGGGCTCTATGCCGGTCTCCCGAATAAAGTCCCCGTCGGGTGTCAGCCACTCAGCGACGCCAAGCAAGACGGAGGAGCCGTCGTCAAGCTCGAACTCGGAGAGGACGGTGCCCGTGCCGAAGGTGGTCTGCCCGACGACGGCCGCGCGGTCGTTGTCCCTGAGGGCGCCCGAGACGATCTCGGAGCTCGAGGCCGACCCGTCGTTGACGAGCACCACCAGCGGCGCTTCGGTCAGGCCGGGCTCACCCTCGACCTCGATCTCTTCGCGTCCGCCGGAGGCGTCTTTGCGGATGTAGGCGACGCTGCCAGGCTCCAGGAAAAAGCCCGCCACCTCGACCGCCTGATCCAACCTTCCGCCCGGGTTGTCGCGGAGGTCCAGCACGAACCGTCGGGCGCCGGCCCCCTTCGCCTCCTCGAAGGTCGCCCGCAGCTCCTCCGCGGCGTCGTCTGAGAAGGCCGAGAGGAGGACGTGGGCCACGTCGGTGCCGGGGATACGCGCCCAGGTGACCACGGGCGAGTCTATCTCCGCGCGCCGCAGCTGGAAGACCCGCTCGTTGCCGTTTCGCGAGACGGTCAGCTTCACCTTTGTCCCCTCCGGCCCCTTGACCTTCGAGACGATCCCGGAGATGTCCTCGTCGCGCACGCTCTCGCCGTCCACGCCGACCACCACGTCCCCCGGCTCCACGCCGGCCCTCTCCGCCGGCGAGCCCTCTATGGGCGCCGTGATGACCACGTCGTCCTCGCGGGGCTCCAACTGGACGCCGATACCGACGTAGGTGCCGGAGAGCCCCTCCTGGTTCTGCTCGCGCTCTTGCGGGGTTAGAAAGCGCGTGTGGCCCTCGTCGCCCAAAGTGTCCAGCATCCCCTCTATGGCCCCGTGCGTCTGCTTCTCGGGGTCGATGGCCCCCTGGTCGACGTACTCGTCCCGGATGACGTCGAGCGCCTCGGCGTACAGCTCAAGGCTCTCCCGGTCCCTCTCCTGCAAAGCCGCGGGGCTCTGGGACCGCCCCACGTAAAACGCCCCGGCCGCGGTCGCGACCAGGAGCCCGACGAACACCAGCAGGCGCAAAGCCCCGCCACGCCGCCCATCCCCCTTATCGGCGCTCTTCCACACGGGGAGATTGTACTAGCAAGCCGTCGGCTTTGGCCGAAAGCCGACGGCTAATCGACGCGGTACGGCGTGCTCGTGGCGGGCTCTTCGATCTTCTGCCCCCCCTTTACGGGGAAAAAGCAGGCCGCGCGGTGGTTCTCGCTCTCCTGGGGCTCCAGGGGCGGCACGTTCTCCACGCAGTAGTCCTGGGCGCGGGGGCAGCGGGTGTGGAAGGGGCAGCCGCTCGGCGGGTTGGCCGGGGAGGGCACGTCGCCGATGAGGACGACGCGCTGGCGCTCGCGTTCCTTGCGGGGGTCGGGGACGGGGATGGCCGAGAGGAGGGAGGCCGTGTACGGGTGGCGGGGCCTGTCGTAGAGGTCCTTGCGGTCGGCGACCTCAACGATCTTGCCGAGGTACATCACCGCGACTCTGTCGGAGATGTGCTTCACGACCGAGAGATCGTGGGCGATAAAGACGTAGGTGAGGTCGAACTCTTTCTGCAGGTCTTGCAAGAGGTTCACGACCTGGGCCTGGATGGAGACGTCGAGCGCCGAGACAGGCTCGTCGCAGATGATGAGGCGCGGGTTGAGCGCGATGGCCCTCGCCACCCCGATCCTCTGGCGCTGCCCGCCGGAGAACTCGTGCGGGTAGCGGTTGTAGTGCTCGGGGGAGAGGCCGACGACCTCCAAGAGTTCCTGCACCCGCTTCTTGCGCTCCGAGCCCCCGCTCACGTTGTGCGTCTTCAGTGGCTCGGCGACGATGTTGCCGACGCTCATGCGGGGGTTCAGGCTCGCGTACGGGTCCTGAAAGACTATCTGCATGTTCCGCCGGACGCCGAGCATTTGCTTGCGATCGTAGCGCAGGATGTCCTCGCCCTCGAAGAGGACCTCGCCCGCCGTGGGCTCCAGCAGCCTGAGGATGAGGCGTGCCAGCGTGCTCTTGCCGCAGCCGGACTCGCCGACCAGTCCGAGGGTCTCGCCCTTGCGGATCGCGAGGTCCACCCCGTCCACCGCCTTGACGTGGCCGACCGTCCGCCTCAAGACGCCCGCCTTTATCGGGAAGTGCATCTTCAGGTTCCTCGTCTCCAGCAGGTTCTCGCCGGGGTACCCGTTCCGGTCCGTATTGATCGTGGTCACCTCGCTCACGTCCGGACCCCCAGCTCCCGGTCCACGCGGCTCTTGTTGGCCTCTATCTCCTCCACCGAGAGGATGCACGCGGCCTCGTGGCCCGGCTTCTTCTCCTCGAGGGCGGGGTCCACCTCGCGGCACTCGTCTTTCGCGAACGGGCATCGGGGGTGGAAGTTGCAGCCGTCCGGCAGGAAGATCAGGCTGGGCGGCGTGCCCTTGATCGGCAGCAGCCTGACTTCGCCCGCGGTGTCCAGGCGCGGCAAGGAACGGAGCAGGCTCCACGAGTACGGCATCAGGGGATCGTAGAAGACGTCGTCGGTGGTGGCCTGCTCGACGGCGCGGCCGGCGTACATCACCATCACCTTGTCGGCGAGCTGGGAGACGACGCCCAGGTCGTGCGTGATCATGACGATGGCAGTCCCGTACTTCTCCTGCAGGTCGACCATGAGCTCGAGGATCTGGGCCTGGATGGTCACGTCCAGCGCCGTCGTCGGCTCGTCGGCTATAAGGACCTGCGGGTTGCAAGAGAGGGCCATCGCGATCATGGCGCGCTGGCGCATCCCGCCGGAGAATTGGTGGGGGTATTCTTTGGCGCGCCGCTCGGGGTTGGCGATGCCGACGTCTTTGAGAACCTGCACGGTCTTCTGAGTCGCCTCGGTTTTGGAGACGTCCTGGTGGATGCGGATGGCTTCGCGGATCTGGTTCCCGACGGTGAAGACGGGGTTTAGGCTCGTCATGGGGTCCTGGAAGATCATGGCGATGTCGTTGCCCCGAATTTGTTGCATCCTCTTCTCCGGCGCTTCGAGGAGGTTCTGACCCTCGAAGAGGATCTCGCCCTCCGGGTAGAAGGCCGGGGGCTTCGGGTTAAGCTGCATGACCGAGAGCGCCGTCACGCTCTTGCCGCTACCGGACTCGCCAACTATCCCAAGCGTCTCTCCAGGCTCCAGGGAGTACGAGACCCCATCGACCGCCTTGACGATCCCGTCCTGGGTCTTGAAGTGGGTCTTGAGGTTGTTCACCTCCAGCATCGCCACACTCTACCTCCGCGTCTTCGAGCGTCGTCCATGAGAATCGACCTTACGGTAGCGAGGCTTATGGCGTCGACTACCCCCTGCTCGACCAGCCTCTCGGCCAGAAGTTGCAAAGTCCAGCTCTCGAAGCCCTCTGGAGGGTCCGATCGCGCTAGCTCGACTATCCGATCCCTCCGGTCCTCGTCGAACTTCCTGGGGCCTCCGCGTGTTGAGTTATCCGCGAGCCCCGCATCGCATCCCCCTTGCGCGAAGCGCTTGCGCACCCGCCAGACCGTGCTCCGATCTACGCCGAGGGCTTTGGCCACCGCCATGTCCCCGTGCCCCTCCTCAGCGAGCAGCAGCATGCGCGCCCGTTGGAGCCTGCCGCGATCGCGGTGGCCTCCTTCACCGATCAGATCGAACAGACGCTCCCGTTGCCCGTCGCTCAGCTCGACTGCGTATGGCCTCGCGCTCTCCGTCGGCGCAGATGCCGGACTGTCTCCTTCGCCCCGGCGGGGTCCCCGCCCGCGTGGTCCGGGCCCTGAAGCGGTCGGGCGTTGTCGATCAGACGGCCCATATTGGAGGCGCCTGGCCACCCCCTACTCCACGGCCTTCGGGTCGAGGGCGTCCCTCAGCCCGTCGCCCACGAAGTTGACGCACAGCGCGGTGATCACGATCATCATGCCGGGGAACCACGTGAGCCACGGCTGTTGGGTCATCGTGGCGCGGGCGTCCGTGAGCAAGTTGCCCCAGGAGGGCGTCGGCGGCTGGATGCCGAAGCCGAGGTAGGAAACGGCGCTCTCCAGGAGTATCGCCAGCGCGACGGTCAGCGTCGCCTGGACCACCATCACCCCGACCACGTTCGGCAGGATGTGTCGGAGCATGATCTTGGGATCGGACGCCCCGACCGCCTTGGCCGCCAGCACATACTCCTGTTCGCGGACCGAGAGCACCTCTCCGCGCACCAACCGGGCCATGTTCATCCAGAGCAGTATCACCAGAGCGAGCGTAATGGTGGTCGGGGTGAAGTTGAAGATGCTGCCCATCACGAGTATGAGCGGGATGAACGGCAGGGTCAGCATGAAGTCCGTGAAGCTCATAAGGCTAGTGTCGACGAGCCTCCCATAGTACCCGGAGAACACGCCCACGACCGCCCCGATGAGGGTCGAGAAGACGCCCACGCTCAGGCCGACCGTGAGGGATACGCGGCCGCCGTAGAGCACGCGCGTCATTTCGTCGCGGCCCAGGCGGTCGGTCCCCATGGGGTGCGTCAAGCTTGGCGTCTGGTTGAGGGCCCTATAATTTATCTCGTCATACCCGTAGGGGGCCAACCAGGGTGTCGCGAACGCCACCGCGTAGACAAGCATGAGGAACACGGCGCTAGCCATCGCCAGGTGGTGGCGCCGGAAGCGCCGCCAGATGATCTCGCGCTGGGTGCGTGCTCGAACCTTGCCGTGCTCGTCGCCCGCGGGCTCCGGTGCCCGGACCGCTCCGCCGCCCTCGAGCCCGGGGTCCTTATCCCTTTGCTCCACCAAAGCTGCGCCCCCTTCCTACTCGTAGCCGATGCGCGGGTCCACCACGGCGTAGGCTACGTCCGCCACGTAGTTGAAGAACACGATGAGCGCCGCGCTTATCATCAGCAGCCCCTGCGCCACGTTGTAGTCGCCCTTGTAGAGTGAATCGGCCAGGAGAAACCCGAGCCCCGGCCAGGCGAAGACGGTCTCCGTGATCACCGCCCCACCAAAGAGCACGCCCATGTCGAGGGCAATCACTGTGACGACCGGCACGAGCGCGTTGCGCAGGGCGTGCTTGAGGTACACCCGCCGCCGGCTCAAACCCTTGGCTCTGGCGGTGCGCAGGTAATCCGAGGAGAGCACGTCGAGCATCGCGCCCCTCTGGAAACGGCTGTAGGAGGCGATGCTTATGGCGGAGAGCGTCAAGACTGGTAGGGTGAGGTGCTGCAGCAGGTCAACTAACCCCCCGCCCTCCGGACCGCTCATGCCGGAGGTGTAGAAGATGCGCACCCCCGCCCAGCTCGTCAGGTAGACGCCGAGGACGAGCTGCAGTATGAGCCCGAGCCAGAAGCTCGGCATACTGTAGCCGACGAACGAGAGGAAGGTCCCCACGTTGTCCAGCGCGCCGTACTTCTTGATAGCCGAGTAGACGCCGAAAGGTATGGCTATCAAGACGGTGAAGATCAGGGAGGAGCCCATCAGCAACGCTGTGGGCCACACCCGGGGGACGATGAGCTCGCTGACTGGGCTCTGCAGCTTGACGCTATAACCCAGGTCGCCCCGCAGGAGGCCGCCGGCCCAAATCAGGTAGCGTTCGGGCAGCGACTCGTCAAGACCGTAGATTCGGGTTATCCGCTGGACGTCGGCCTGCGAGATGCGGGGGTTGTTCTTAAGCTCCGTGAGGGGATCTGGACCGAGGTTCACGAGGACAAAAATCGTAACGCTCGCGAAGAGGAGCACCACCACGCTGAAGAAGAACTTTCTGACAGTATAGGCTAACAAGCCCCGACCGCCTCTCGGTATCCCAAACTAGACACGAGGCCCTCCTTCTCAATCATCCCGCTCTAGCCGGAGAGCGACCACTCTCCCACGTTCCAGAACGGGCCGACGATGGTGGGGTTGACGTCCGGCCCGGTGAGCCCGTCGGACCAAGCGTAGTACTCTGGCCTCTGGTACATGGGGATCATCGGGAGGTCCTCGGCTATCAGCTCCTGGGCCTGCCTGAGAAGATCCGCCCGCTCACCCTCGTCCAGTGCCTTGTCAGATTGCTTCAGCAGATCGGTGACCCGCGCGTTGTCGTACCGGGCGTAGTTTTGCCCATTAGGAGGGATCTGATCACTCGCGAACAGCGTCGTGCTCGACGGGTCCGGTGCGGCCAGCCAGGCCCACTCGCCCATCTCGAATTCCCCCGCGGGCGTCCGCTCGCCGAAAAAGACGTCGGCCGAGGAGTTGTTTATCTCGACGGTTATCCCGACCTCCCTGAGCTGCTGACGGATCACCTCCTGCAGCGTCTCGCGCAGCCGGGCGTCCGAGGTGGTCGAGAAGGAGATCGTCGTCGAGGCCCCCTCGGACTTTGCCTCCTCGACCAGTTGGCGGGCCCTGTCTTGGTCCTGGGTGTATTTTTCCCAGGCCGGGGTGGCGTAGGGCTTCTGCTCCGGCACCAGGAAGCTGTTCAGGGGGGACACCTGGCCCTTGAGAATCTGATTCACCGCCTGCTCGCGGTTGATGCCGTAGGCTATGGCCTGGCGCATCTTCAGGTTGTCCACCTTCTCCACGTTGAAAGTTATGTGCTCGTAGACCGTGCCGGCCTTGTACTCGACCTTGGCTCCGTCTATGCCCTCCAGGCGCTCAAGTAGGCCGACGTCCGGTGGCGGGTTGATAAACTGCACCTCCCCCGACTGCAAGGCCGTTACAAGCGAGTTCGTATCCGGGATGAAGCGGTAGGTAATCTGCTCAAGCGGCGGCTTCTCGCCCCAGTAGTTGTCGTTTCGCTCGATGGTGACGCTCTGGCCCTTCTTCCACTCCCGGAGCTTGAACGGACCACTGCCCACGAGCTCGTCGTTCATGGCCTTGTTGAAGTCCTTTCCCTCGTAGACATGCCTCGGCAGGATCGGGGTGGCCGACCCCGCGAGCAGCACCACCCAGGGAGCGAAGGCCTCAGAGAAGGTGATCCTGACCGTCCGCTCGTCGGGGGTTTCGAACTTTTCGATCTTCTCCCAGCCGAAGCGAGTGAGGATCTGGTTCCCCTTCTTCACCTGCTGCTCGTAGGTCCACTTCGCGTCCGCGCTGGTCAGCGGCTTCCCGTCCGACCAGACGAGGCCGTCCTTGAGCTTGTACTCGATCACCGTCGGGTCGTCCTGTAGGACTTCGGGCATCCCGTCGGTGAGCAGCGGTTTGAGGGAAAGGTCCGGCATGATCTGCAACGGGGACTGGACGATGGCGATCGCGATGTTGTTGGTCGCCGCCAAGTCCCCGCCGACGATGAACTGGTTCAGGATGGCCGGCTCTTGGTCTAGCGCGACCACCAGGTTCTTGCCGCCGCCGTTACCGCCCTGCTGCCCGCCACCGCCGCCGCAGCCAGCAACGCCTAAAAGGGCTGCGCCCGCGAGCCCAGCCCCGCCGACCCTCAAGAAACCCCGGCGGGTCATCCGGACTGCTCTTTGATCCGTTAGCCTTATTCCGTCTGTGTGGGTCACAAACCCTCCCCTTCCCTCGATCTTCCAAAGTCGGCTCTCGGCCCCGGTTCGCGCGTTCGGTCGCCTCAGTTCGGTTCTCGCCTCAACGGTTCATCCGCCCGGGTGAGGTCGCGCTCCGAACACTCCAGAAGATCCCCGTAGCAGCCGAGCGTTCACTTCGGTATCGGGGTCGCTCCTTCCGCAGGAGTCGTTGAAGCATCGCTGGTATCCGACCAACAAAAGCGCCACCTTACCACCATTAAGGTAAAGGTGGTGCATCCTTGGCCTCATTTCCTAATCCGCATCCTACAGGCGGCCCTTCGTTACCCCGTCTACGGATTCGCCGTTCCGAACCGTGCATTTTCCGCAACCCCTCTGGACTTTACACTAACGTTGCAACACTGGTCAAATTTATTGCGCGTAGATCCTGCCCCAAAGGCGTAACCCGCTCTGTTTTGTCAGGTCGACGAGCTTGGCTTGGCGCCGGCGGAGCCAAGTGAGCAAACCGGAGTGGAGGCAGGGGCGGGGAGTCGCTTGCGGATGGAGATGCTAGTCTACCTCTATTTCTGGCCCCCTTGAGCTTGTCGGGCTTATGGAGGGCGAAGCTCTCGCCGCGAGGGCGTGCTCTTTGTATGGGTGTGCGGGGCCTCTATGACAAACTCCGTATCCTTGAGTAGCGGCTACTGTTCGGGCGAGAAGCTCTCGCGGGCTGCGTCTATGGTTCCGTTGTTGAGGGCGGGCCAGACGACAATCCCCAATACCGCCACCGAAAGCGAAGCGAACCAGAACGGCGCGGTGAGACCGAAGCTGCGGGCAAGCAGGCCGCCTAGGAGGGCTCCCACGGACATGCCGCCGAGCCCGAGCAGCCGGTAGGCGCTGTTCACGCGCCCGAGCAAACGCTCCGGGATGATCTGCTGGCGCAACGAGATCGTGACGACGTTCCAGACGATGGCGTGGAAGCCGAAGAGGGCGAGCATGAAGCCAACCACGAGCGGCTCACGCGAGAGGGCGATCACGCCGGTGCTCGCGGCTTCGATCAGGAGTCCTAGCCGCATGGTCGTGCCCGCGCCGAGCCGCCCGGTGAGGCGTTCCGCCGTAAGGCTTCCCGCGACCCCACCGACGGCCACGGAGGTGAGCAGCACGCCGTAACCGACCGAGCCCAAGCCCAGTCGCTCCTGGGCGAAGAGCACGAAGATCGAGATCGTGGCGGTCATCGTCAGGTTCATGATCCCTAGCGAGACCGCCAGGGTGCGCAACAGCCGGTGGCCCCACAGCCACCGGAGCCCCTCCGAGATCTCCGCCCGCAGCGTGGTTGGCGGCTTCCCTTCTGGGCGTTCGACCCGAAACTTGCCGCGCATGAACAGCACGAGCGCCGCGGCGGCGGCGAACGACCCGGCATCCAGGAAGAACGGAACGGAGGCCGCCACGGCGAAGAGGAAACCGCCCAGCGGCGGGGCGGCGAACTCGCTGGAGACGATCTGGGCTCCTAAGAGCCGCCCGTTCGCCTTCTCCAGGCTCCCGCGGGGCACCACGGCGGGCAGGATGGACACCGAGGCCGTGTCGAACAGGGTCTCCGCCGTGCCCATGAAGAAGAAGACTACGTAGAGCAGCGGGATGCTGACGAAGTCGCCCAGCACGGCGAGGCCGAGGAAGCCGAGCACCACCGTGCGGAATGCGTCCACGGCCCACATAACCCGCCGCCGGTCGAGCCTGTCGACCAGCGCGCCGCTTACCAGCGAGAAGAGCAGCCATGGCAGCCGCTGGGAGAAGGCAAGGCCCGCCACCAGCACGGGGTCGCGGGTCAAAGAAGCGGCGAGCAGCGGCCCGGCGACCATCGTGACCCCGTCGCCTAGGTTCGATAGCGTGCTCGCCGTCCACAGCTTTCGGTACTCCGGCCCGAGACCGCCCCTCGGCATCCTGTGGCCCTCCCTATGGCCTTTTCTGAGACACGCCGGGAGTATAGCGAGTCGGGACGATCGCCCGAGCGCGTCACCCAGCGCACCAGACGCATCCCGGAAGCACGTTGAGAGTACCGCGAATCTTTTCGCAAGGCTCGCAGCGCACTTCAGTGTAATAGGGCTGGGCTTAGCTCTAACGTGTACTTGCTGAATACCTCCATTGACGAACATGCTTTTTCAGGTGTAATCTCCATTTGCCAACAGGGCATTGTGCTCTATGAGAGTGCGGCCGGCTACGCCGACCGGAGCAACCAAATCCAGAATACGTTAGAGACACGCTTCGGCATCGCTTCGGGAACCAAATTCT
>CADCUZ010000068.1 GCA_902806015.1 uncultured Rubrobacteraceae bacterium | reverse complement strand
CCCCCCCACCGCGCGAGGACGGCGGAGAGTTCCCGCTCCCAGAAGCCGTAGAAGTCCCGCATCGCCTCCAGCCCGCGCCCGGCTTCCGGGTCGCCAGGCCCCGCTCGGCCATCTCCCGGAAGGCGCCGCTGCCGACGATCTGCTGGCGGGTCGTCTCCTGCCCGGCGTCCGGGTTCACCCTGAAGTACAGCGGCAGGAAACAGGAGGGTTCTCGGCGTCAGCAGCGCTGTTCACCAACGGCACGTTGGGGGCCCTCGTCCAGGCGTCCAAGGACCCCACGATCCCGTACGGATCGCCAGAGAACGGGCGCGTGATCGGCGCGGTCCCGCTGGACTGAACGGGCGCCATCGCATCGTGGCCGATGACCCCCTGCTGCCCATCCGAGCCCAAGTAAACAACTCCAGCCCCGCTAGGATCTAGGCTGCAAAGTCGCCGGGCAGCACAGGCGACCCCCGAACGCCGTCACGCCCGCTTCCCGGATGTCCCTCAGCGGTTCGCCGCCTAGCCAACCAGGACCACGTGTACGTCCCCGGGGCCGTGCATCCCGACGAAGATGGACATCTCGATGTCCCCGGAGCGACTCGGGCCGGTGTGGAAGGTGACGTTGGCCGGCAGCGCGCCGCCTTCGCCGCCGGCGTACTTTCCTATGGCCTCGGGCACCGTGCGCAACATCCTCCCCACCGGGACGACCGCCACGTGGGTCGGCGGCAGGAGCGTCACCGTGCGGCCCCGCCCCGGCCCACCCTCGATCACCAAGCTGCCTGTCTCCGCTATCGCCCAGGCCGCCGTCGAGAGCCCTATGTCGGCCTTGCCTGCGACCTCGCGAAAGTCCTCGAGGTCCCGCCACACCGCGACCTCGACGCCGGCCTCCCCGAGCGGCCCGTCCACCCCCATCTCTTCAAGGTCCTCCACGTCCCACCGGACGAGCCTCTTCGCCTCCCTCTCGCGGGCCAGCGCGAGCACGTACTCGCGGGCCTCCCCGAGGGTGGCGACCCTCAGGCCGTGGCCGCCTAGGGCCTCGAGTTCTTCGAGGAAGCGGGCGGGCGGGTCCTCTATCCAGGGGCTCTCGCGGGGCTCCTCCTTCGGGGTCCAGGCCACGTCGGGGGACTGGGTCGGCTTGTACTTGCCGGTCCGGGTGCGGTGGCGAATGTTGTCGAGGAACTCCGCGCGGCCGGCCAAGGCTAGATGCCCTCCTTCCAGAGGTCGCGGAAGGGCTTCTCGGCCAGCGGCGGCAGGTCGCGGGTGTCCGTCCAGGCGCTCAATGGCCCGGGGAGTGGCCTCACGGAGCCGTCCTTCTTGAGGGGCTTCTGGGCGACGCGGCCCATCTTGCCGGAGATCTTGTAAAGGGCCGGGCTCTTCATGGTGTTCTCGAACCCCTTAAAAGCCAGCCTCTCCCCCCTGCCCCTAACTCCCTCTTCCACCTGGCGGTTGCGCAGCTTCAAAAGGAGGTCGTGCAGCGGTATCCCCACCGGGCACGCCTCCCAGCACGCCCCGCACAAAGACGACGCGAACGGCAGGTCCTTAGCCTCCTTGGTCCCCTTAAGGAGCGGGGTGATGACCGCCCCTATGGGACCGGAGTAGGTCGAGCCGTAGGCGTGGCCGCCGGTCTGGCGGTAGACCGGGCAGACGTTCAGGCAGGCGCCGCAGCGGATGCAGTAAAGGGCCTCCTCGAAGTCCGTGCCGAGCAGCTTGGAGCGGCCGTTGTCCATGAGGATGAGGTGCAATTCCTCGGCCCCGTCGAGCTCGCCCTCGTCGCGCGGTCCGGTGATGAAGTTCGTGTAGACCGTGAGCTTCTGGCCCGTCCCGCTGCGGGCGAGGAGGCGGGTGAAAACGGACAGGTCCTCGAAGCGGGGGATCATCTTCTCGATCCCCATAACGACAACGTGGACCGGCGGGACGCTGGTGACGAGCCGGGCGTTCCCTTCGTTGGTGATCGTGGCGACCGTGCCCGTCTCGGCGACCCCGAAGTTGGCCCCGGTTACGCCGATGTCCGCCGCGAGGAACTTCTCCCTGAGGCGCCTGCGGGCGAAGGAGCCGAGGGCCTCGACGTCGGGGGGCAGCTTCTCCCCAGCCGTCTCGGAGAGGACCTCGGTTATGCGTTTGCGGTTCATGTGCAGGATCGGGCCGACGATGTGCGATGGATGGTCACCGGCGAGCTGGGCGATCCACTCCCCGAGGTCTGTCTCGACGATCTCGAGATCGAGGTCGGCGTAGCCCTCCTCAAGGCGCCTGTTCAGCTCGATCTCCTCGGTGGCCATGCTCTTGGACTTGGTTATGACCTTCGCGCCCTTGCGCTGCGCCAGGTCGCCGATGTAGCGGACGACGGCCTCCCCGTCCTCGGCGAAAAAGACGTTGCCGCCGCGGGCCTCTACGTTGTCGGCCATCTCTTCCAGGTAGCGGTCGAGGCTGGCCATCGTCCCCTGCTTTATGCGGTACGCCCGCTCCCGGAGCTCCGGGGCCTCGGGCAGGGCGTGCAGGACGGCGTTACGCGCCGCGACGGCCTTGCCGGTGAAGAGCTCGACCGAGTCGTGGAGCTCCTTGTCCCGCGCGGCCTTGCCGCCTCGCTCGTTGAAGCCCTCGACCTCGCTGACGATGCCCTCGTGTCGCCCGTCCTCCGTCTCGCGCTGGCGGGTCGGCTTGTGCGTCTCCAACTCTAGCCCCCGTTCTTCGGGTCGAGCACCTGTGCCAGGTGCAGGACGCGGGTGTCGTGTCCGGTGCGCCGCAGGCGCCCCTTGAGGTGCATCAGGCAGCTCGAGTCGCCGGAGATCAGGGTGTCCGCCCCGCTCCTCTCCAGAGCCTTTACCTTCTCGTCGGCCATCGCGGTCGAGACGGCCGGCATCTTTACGGAGAAGGTCCCGCCGAACCCGCAGCAAAGTTCCTCTTTCTCCCAGCCCACGAGGTCCAACCCCCCGACGTTCTCGAGCAGCTCGCGTGGCGCGCGGAGCACCCCAAGCTCCCGCCGCTGGTGGCAACCGGTGTGGAAGACCGCCTTCCCCTCGCCCCGGACGCCTAGGTCCTTGACCCCCATCACGTTGACCAGAAAGTCCGAGAACTCGCGAACGCGGCCACCGAGGGCTTCGGAGCGCTCGCGCTCGTCGGGGAGGTCCTCGAAGATAAACGGGTAGTAGTGGGCGACCATGGTGGTGCAGGACCCGGAGGGGCAGACGACGTAGTCGAAGCGCTCCCCCCCGAAGACGTTCATAAAGTGCCGCCCGACGGCGCGGGCCTCGTCGAAAAAGCCGGAGTTAAAGGCCGGCTGGCCGCAGCAGGTCTGCCCCTCAGGGTAGACGACTTCGACGCCGAGCCGGCGCAGGACGCGCACCACGCTCACCCCCACCTCCGGGTTTACGAGGTCCACGTAGCACGGCACGAAAAGGGCCACCTTCAAAGCTCACCACCTTTCCACCATAAGGCTCTCCACCTTTCCACCATAAGGCTCTCCGCGCGCCAGTATAGCAACGCGGCCCACAGGCACGCCGCGCGTTCCGGCGTCGGGCGCTGCTATTATGCTTGCAGGGGACGCTAACCCGGGGGTGAGGGATGCAGACGGAGAGGCCGGTTTACGAGGAGATAGAGGAATTGCTCCGGGGGGTCGGGCTGCCGCGGTTCGCCCTCGTCGAGCGGTCCGTCGATTCGCCAGCGGCCCTGACGGACGTCCGGGGGGCGGTCCGGGAGGCGCTGGGGGGCGTCGAGATCCCGTCCGGTTCGGTGGCCGTGGGCGTCGGGAGCCGGGGGGTCGGGGGCATAGCGGAGGTCGTGGGGGCGCTGGTCGGGGCCCTCAAAGAGAACGGGGCGGAGCCGTTCGTGGTGCCGGCGATGGGGAGCCACGGGGCCTCGACCGCCGAGGGACAGGCGGAGGTTTTGAGGCACCTCGGGGTGGACGAGGAGGCCGTCGGGTGCCCCATCCGGGCGACGATGGAGACGGTAAAGGTCGGGGAGACCCCATCCGGCGTTGCGGTCCACATGGACCGCAACGCCTACGAGGCCGACGGGGTCATCGTGGTCAACAGGATCAAGCCGCACACCGCGTTCCGGGGGACCGTGGAGAGCGGCCCGACGAAGATGCTCGCCATCGGGCTCGGCAAGCAGCGGGGGGCGCACTCGGTCCACTCCGCCGGCTGGGACGCCATCCACGAGACCATCCCCCAGGCCGCCCGCGTGGCCGTAGGCACCGGCAGGGTGGCCTTCGGTCTGGCCGTTTTGGAGAACGCCGACGAGGAACCTTACAGGGTAGCCGTCATCCCGGCGGGGGGGTTGGAAGAGGCCGAGGCGCCGCTGCTCGAGGAGGCCAAAAAGAACCTGCTCCGGCTGCCCTTCGACGAGATGGACGTGCTCGTCGTGGACGAGATCGGGAAAAACATAAGCGGCGACGGGGCCGACCCGAACGTGACCGGCCGCTACGCGACGACCGCCGCCTCCGGGGGGCCGAAGATAGAGCGCGTCGTCTTTCTCGGCCTCACCGAGGAGACCGGCGGCAACGCCAACGGCCTCGGCGCCGCGGACGTGGTGACGGAGCGCCTGGCGTCCGCGATGGACCGCCCCTCGACCTACATGAACGCCCTCACCTCGACGACCCCCGCCCCCGTAAAGACGCCGATGGTCATGCCGACCGACAGGATGGCCCTGGCCGCAGCCCTAACCATGTGCGCCGGCGTCTCCCCGACGGGGGCCAGGATCGTGCGCGTCCGGAACACCCTCAAGCTCCGGCGCATGTGGGTCTCGGAGGCCATGCTCCCGACCGTGGAGAAGGACGAGAACCTGCGCGTCGTCGAGGGGCCACGGCCCATGGACTTCGGCGAGGACGGGTCCCTGGTTTAGGGGCTTCCCCGGCGCACGGGGGAGGGGCCGCGCTTTGCGGCGCGGTCCCCCTACCGGATGGCGGATCCGCTACTGGGAGACCTCCGGCTTGTTGGAGCAGCTCGGGTCGAGTACGGCCTTGACGTCGGGGTCGTCGAGGTTGCCCTGGGTGACGAGGGTCGAGCCGGTGTCTATGTCCCGCAGCTGGGCGTCGTTGCGAATCGCGTCAACGGCGGAGTTGACGCCGTCGTAGCCCATGCGGAAGGGGTTCTGGGCGACGAGGGCGCTCACGACGCCCTCCTCGACGGCCTTGACCTCGTCGGGGGCGGTGTCCCAGCCGACGATGGTTATCTCGCCCTCCTTGCCGGCCCGGCGGACCGCTTCGGCGGCGCCGACCACGCCGGGCTCGTTGGCGGCGTAGATGGCGTCGAGGTTGGGGTTGGCGGTGAGGATGTTCTCCGTTACTTCGAGGGCGACGTTCGGGTCGCTCTCGCTGGACTGCTCGGCGACGAGCTCGACGTCCGGGTTCTCCTCGAGGACGTTCTTGAAGCCCTCGGTGCGGGTGTCGTTGGTCGCGGTGCCCGGCTGGAACGGGATGAACGCGACCTCGCCCTTGCCGCCGAGCTCCTCGACCAGGTACTCCGTCGCCTTCTCGGCGGCGGCGACGTTGTCCGTGGCGACGACCGGGACCTCTTTCGGCTGCGGGTCGGTGCCGGAGTCTATGTTGACGACCGTGACCCCCTGGTCCAGGGCGGTTTTGGAGACGTCGGCGAGGACCTTGGCGTCCGTGGCGGCGTAGACCATGCCGTCCACGCCCTGGGTTGCGAAGTTCGTGAGGAGGTCGACCTGCCCGCTCACGTTCGTCTCGGCGGTGACGCCGTCCCACTGGATCTGGATCTCGCCGCCCTCCGCCTCCTTGGCCGCGCACTGGGCGCCGATGCGTACCTGCTCCCAGAAGTCGAAGCCGACCGCCTTCGGGACGACCGCCAGGCGCAGTGGCCCCTCCTGGCCGCCGCCACCGCCGCCCTCCTGACCCCCGCCGGATTCCCGGACTTGGGCGCCGCACGCCGCCAGGGTCAGGGCCAGCACGCCCGCCAGCAGCACCGTCGATACCCGTCTATCCATCGCTTCTCCTCTTTCTCCCTGGTTCCCTACTCCGCCGCCGCCGCCAGCTTGCGGCGGCGGTACTGATCCCAGAAGACCGCGATCCAGATGATGACGCCGATGATCACCTGCTGGTAGAAGGTGTTCACGTTGAGGAGGACCGCGCCGTTCCGGATCAGGGCTATAAGGAAGGCCCCTATCAGGGTGCCCACCACCGTCCCCTGCCCCCCGAAGAGGCTCGCCCCCCCGATGACCGCCGCCGCGATGACGTCGAGCTCCAGCCCGATCCCGTAGTTCGGCTGCCCGGAGGCGACCCTGGAGGCCGCGATCATGCCCCCGAAACCCGCCAGGGCCCCCGAGATGACGTACACGCCCGTCAGGTACCTTCGGATCGGGATGCCGGAGAGCCTCGCCGCCTCCAGGTTGGACCCCATCGCGTACGCGTAGCGCCCGAGCTTGGTTCGCGTCAGCACCACGTACCCGAGCACCGCCACCGCGATGATGATGACGACGGATATGGGCACGCCCCCTGCCACGACCCCCTGCCCCAGCAGCCTGAAGGAATCCGGCAGCCCGAAGACCGACTGCGCGTCGGTGGCGATGTACACGACGCCGCGCGCCACGGAGAGCATCCCGAGGGTCGCTATAAACGGGTTGAGCCCCGCGACGGAGACGAGGAATCCGTTCGTGAGGCCGCAGGCGGCCCCGACCAGCGTCCCGCCGAGCACGGCCACCGGCATCGACAGCCCGACGGAGGACATGAGGAGGGCCCCGACCACGCCCGCGAGGGCCGCTACCGAGCCCACCGAGAGGTCTATGCCGGCTGTGATGATGACTAGGGTCATCCCCACGGCTATCACGGCGACGACGGCCGTCTGGGAGCCGATGTTGAAGAGGTTATCGGCGGTGAGAAAATCCGGCGAGGCGACGGAGAGAAAGGCGAAGACGACTATGAGGGCGCCCGCCGCGGCGAGCTGGGAGACAAAATCCGAGAGCCTATCGCGCAGCGCGCTCCCGCGTGTGGTTCCGTTTGCCGTCCCTTCCGTCATGCGGCCTCCTCCGCGCCCGTGGCGAGCGCGATGACGCGCTCCTCAGAGAACTCTTCGCGTCCGATCACGCCGGCAACCTCCCCCTCCCGCATCACCAGGATGCGGTCGCACATGTTCAACAGCTCCGGCAGGTAGGAGCTTATGAGCACTATTCCCCTCCCCTCCCTCGCCAGGTCCCCGATCAGGCCGAACATCTCGGCCTTGGCCCCCACGTCTATCCCCCGCGCCGGCTCGTCGAAGAACAGCACCTTCGCCCGCGTCTCCAGCCACCGCGCCACCACGACCTTCTGCTGGTTGCCCCCCGAGAGCACCTGCACGCGCCGGCGGATGGAGGGCGTCCGGATGTTCAGTTCGTCCCTCCTCCGGCGGGCGATCCGCCCCTCCTCTCTCAGGTTGATAAGCCCCTTGGTCATGGGCAGGTTGGCGAGGGTTATGTTCTGGTCCACCCCCAGCTGGAGCGCCAGGCCTTCGCCCTTGCGATCCTCCGTCAGGTAGCCGACGCCGGCCCCGATGGCGTCCTGGGGCTTCTTTATCTTGAGCGCGCGCCCCTCCAGCTCCACGCCCCCGCCGTCCACCCTGTCGGCCCCGAAGACGGCGCGGGCGAGCTCCGTGCGGCCGGCGCCGACGAGGCCGGCGAAGCCCAGGATCTCCCCGGCCCTGACCTCGAAGGAGCAACCCTTAAGCTTCTCGCCGCGGCTTACGCCCGTCACGCGGAGCAGCACGTCGCCGATTTCCACCTCCGGTTTCGGGTAGAGGTTGGAGATCTCGCGCCCCACCATCAGGCGCACGAGCCCGTCCTCGTCGAGCTCGGAGATGGGGAGCGTGTCGACTATCTTGCCGTCGCGCATGACGGTCACGCGGTCCGCTATGCGGAAGATCTCGTCGAGCTTGTGGGAGATGTAGAGGATGGCGATGCCCTCGCCGGTGAGGGCCTTTATGACCCCGAAGAGCTCCTCTATTTCCCTCTCCGCCAGCGTCGCGGTCGGCTCGTCCATGATGACCACCTTCGCGTCGATGGCCAGGGCCTTGGCGATCTCGACCCGCTGCATCTCCGCCACGGTGAGCCCGGCGACGAGCCGGGTCGGGCCCACCCCGAGCCCCACCCGCCGCAGCAGCCCCCCGGCCTCCTCCATCTCCTTGCTCCGGTTGACGAACCCGAACCGCCCCGGCTCGCGCCCCAGGTACAGGTTCTCCGCCACCGACAGGTCCGGCGCCAACGCGAACTCCTGGTAGACCATCGCCACCCCGAGGTGCTGGGCATGCCCCGGGCCGTGGTGCTCGACCGGCTCCCCAGAGATCTCTACCGTGCCGTTGCTCGGCCTCTCCACCTGCGAGAGCAGCTTCATCAGGGTGGATTTCCCGGCCCCGTTCTCCCCGGCGACGACGTGCACCTCGCCCGGCAGGATGTCAAGGTCCACCGCGTCCACCGCCAGCACACCGGGGAACTCCTTGCTGACGCCCCGCAGCCGGACGACGGGCTCTCTCGTTCCCACCTCCGTCTTAGACGGCACCGTTCGCCCCCTGACCGATCGTCACGATAAGCCCCCTCGCGTCCACGTTGTCCCTCTTGGGGCCGCACTTGTTGGGCATGCCTGAGCCGAAAGCCCGGGCGCCTTCCTGAAGGTCGATCGCCACTATCCCGGCCCAACCTTTCGGCGCATCGCGGTAGGGATCTCGCCCCGGCTCCGGTGGTCTCACCGCATCCTCCCTACGGTCGGATAGACACCCAGGACGATCGGGGCCCCAAAACGTTGTGACCACGGAACTCCCCTCCTCGGGACCTTCGAGTTGCACGCCTTCGACCCGAATCCCCTCGCCAGGGTAAAAAATGCGGGGCCGTTCCCCGGGCAGACGCCTGCCGAGCCAGCTCGACGCCCGCCGCTCGTACTCGGGCCGCCCGGGCTCACGCGACGACATCCCCGCCCCCCTTCTGGAGCCCGGCGAGCCTGTGCATCTGCGGGCGGGTCGCGGGGTAGAGCTCCCGGTAGACGCCGTAGAGCTCGTCGTAGAGCTCTCGGTTCGCTTTGTCCGGCTCGACGGTGTCCACCACGCGGCTCCAGTCGGCGTCGGGTTCGGCGAGGCCGACGGCGCGGGCGGCAAGAAGCGCGTCCCCGTAGGCGGCGCCTATGGTCTGCTCGGGGAGGTCCTGGGGCCGGCCCGTGACGTCGGAGACTATCCGGGTCCAGAGGCCGCCCTTGGTGCCGCCGCCGACGGCGACCAATCTCTCCCCGCCCGCCCCGGCCTCGCGCATGGACTCGAAGATGTGGCGGACGCCGTAGGCCGTCGCCTCGAGCACGGCGCGGTAGAGGTGGCCGCGGCCGTGGCCTATGGTCAGGCCGGAGACCAGGCCCCGCGCCTTCGGGTCGAAGAGGGGCGTCCGCTCCCCGGCGAAGTACGGCAGGACGACCAGGGCGTCGGAGCCGGGCGGTACGGCGGCGGCCTCCTCGGTGAGTTTTTCGTAGGGGACGCCGCCGGAGACCTTCTGCAGCCATCCGGTTAAGGCCCCCGAGGTCGCCATACCCGCCGCGAGGTCGTGGGTGCCGGGCAGGATGCCGGTGGTGCCCCAGAGGCCCGGGTGATGGAGCGCCTCCTCCAAGACCTCGATGATGAACATGGTGGTGCCGTACATGAGCATGAGGTCGCCCGGGCTCTGGACGCCCACGCTCGCCCCCTCGCTCCAGGCGTCTATCGTGCCGGCCGCGACGGGCGTGCCGGCGGGGATGCCGGTCGCCTCGGAGGCCTCCGGGGTCACCTCCCCGACGACCTCGGCGGGCCAGAGGAGGCGGGGCAGGGGCAGGCCCGGCGCCAGCTCTTCCGCCCGGTCCCGGATCCAGCCGAACTCCTGCACGTCGTAGAGGGGGTCGCACTGGCTCGCCGAGTGGTGGTCCAGCACGTACTCCCCCGTGAGCCGCCACGAGATAAACGAGTTCGCCATAAAGAACTTCTTCGTCTTCCCCCAGACCTCGGGCTCGTTGCGCCGCAGCCAGAGGAGCTTGGGCCCGACGGCCTGGGTCGTGCACACGGAGCCGCACCGTTCGAGCAGGGCTTCGCGGCCGTAGCGGTCGTTGAGTTCTTCGATCTCCTCCTCGGCCCGCGAGTCGATCCCGTAGAGGATCGCCGGCCGCAGGGGGTTCCCGTCCTCGGCCGTCGGCAACAGGCAAGCCCCGATGCCGCTCGCGCAGACCGCGGCTATGCCGTCGTCGGCCCCGGCCAGCAGCTCCCGGCAGACGGAGACGAAGTCGTCCCACCAGACCCCCTCGGCGTCGTGCTCGGCCCAGCCGGGACGGGGGAGGGAGAGCTCGTGCGGCCTCTCGGCGGTCGCGAGGACCTCGCCGTCGGGGCGGGCGAGGACGCCCTTGGTGCTCGAGGTCCCCACGTCCACGCCGAGCAGCAGCCCGCTCACCTCGCCCCCCCGTAACCGGCGGGGCCGAACCCGTCGTAGTCCACATCGAGAAGCTTGCACGCTATCTTTAGCTCCTCGACGCGGTCCCCGGGTATGGCGTGGATGTGGTTGGAGCCGTAACGGGAGAGTATCTCCTCGGCGGGGGCGTCCATGCGGGCGAAGGCGTGGGGCCACTCGTAGGTGGACTGGTGCATGAGGTCCTCGTTGGTCTCGTCGTCGTAGCGCTCGAAGGCGCCTCGCATGACGTGCATCCGGTAGCGGCCGTCCAGACGGGTGAGGCGGGCGAATGTGAAGTCCCCGGGCGCCGCGAGGTGGTGCACGCTCGCCCCGCCGGCTGGGAAGAAGAAGACCTCGGGGTAGAGGTGGACGTGGCGCAGGTTCTCCTCCGCGTCGTCGCCGCGCGCCGCGAACCAGGTAGCGTGCTGGCCCGAGTTGCAGAGGTCCCAGATCCCGCGGTCGGCGTGGTAGTGGCGAACGTCGGCGAAGAGGACGGGGGTGTGGCTTATCCCCTTGAGGATCTGCATGGTGAGCGCCGCGTCCATGTCCGCCTCCGTGGAGCAGACGTGCGGCTCCTTGGGGCCGTCCCAGTCGTAGGGGTCGTTCAGGAAGGCCTCGGTGACGTCCATCGTGGCGAAGTGGTTGGTGAGCTCGGGCTGGGCCTTTATGCCCGAGAAGTCCAGGTTCCACTCGTCTATGAGCTCGCGCATCGCGTAGTAGGAGCGGATCTGGCGCTCGAGCTTCTCGGGGGTCAGGCTCTTCCCATCGTAGTGGATGCCGGCGGCGTGTTCTTCGAGCCACTCGCGCGCGGCGCGCGCCTTGGCGGCGTCGACCCCTTCCGAGCGCCGGACGAGCTCCCACTGGTCGATCTCCTCGACGTCCACCCCGAACTTCTCCAT
>CADCUZ010000067.1:23209-38991 GCA_902806015.1 uncultured Rubrobacteraceae bacterium | reverse complement strand
ATGTGCTCCAGGCCTCGATGTAGGCAAGAACCATCTCGTCCAGGCTCCGCTGATTGATTTTCATCCCCGTAACTACCTCCCCATAAAGGATTACTAGGGTTACTAGGCCATGCTGGCCGCACGCGCGGAAGCCCCCACGGCCCGGTTGACCCGCTCGACGACGCCGTCCGGGTCTTCTACCTCCACCACCAGCCGCTCGCAAGCCTCCTCTCGCAGACCGATCACCACCGCCTTGTGGGCGCGATAGTGGCGGGGGTTGTAGAACCTCACCCCAGGCTCGGGGGTGCAGTACCCACCATGCCGCCCGAAGACCCACGCCCTCCACAGCCTGCGCTCGATCTCCGGATCGGCCTCGGCCCCCAAAACGTGATCGAGGGGGATCGTCATGGTGGGAACGAACATCGAGGCCTTGTCGCGCCCCGGACGTTGACCAGCAGGTTATCGCCGCGAACCTCGACGGTGTTGGCGACCCTGAGCTCTTCGGGTCGCGTCGTTGTGCCCGTCACGGTGCATCTCCTTTCTTGCCATCATTGCTACGAGGATGGTCGCAAGGACGGGGCCGCGGCGCATCCCGCAAATGTACGGTTATGTCTCGTACAAAGAGACTAGGCACGGACGGTGCTGTGCTGGGGAGTGCGAACGCGGACTACTTACAGGCGAATTTCTAAGAACACCTCCCCCACGCACCGCGGTGAATAGTGCCAAAGGGAGAGGACTAGGACCCAAACCCTGGGCTCTGTCGCCAAGTCGGTGAGGCGGTAGGAACCCCTCCGAAGCCGTGCCGGCTCAAGGTCGACCTCCGGCGGAGACGTCCGCGTCGACGCTACCATGCTTCTCGGGCTTCTTGCGAGGCCAGAGGGTGTAGCTGAACGACCAGAGGAAGTCGACGCCGAGCACGATCGTCCATCCTTGCGCGATGCCCACCAGCGCCCCGGTCCGGTCCGGATCTCCGACAAGCGCGACGCCGCCCAGGAGGAGGGCGCTGCCGACCACCCACGCAAGCAGGTGCCGCCCCCACTGGCGGCGCTCGCGGCGGGCGTGCTCGGGCCCGGTTCTGAGCGGGCGCGGGGGCGGGGGACCTCCGGCGAACCGGTGGGCGAAGCGCGCGTCGGCCCAACGCACCATCGAATGGCCCCAGGCCACAGAAACCCCGAGGTAGATCGCGGCCAACCCGTGCGCGAGGTCGGCCTGGCCCCCGACGTAGCGCAGGTCAAGCGCCGAGGCCACGAGCAAAACGAGGTCCGCCAGCGGCACGCAGACCAACAACGCCGCGCCGAGCCGCGGGCGACGCAGCAGGTAACGGGCGGTGAAACCGGCGAGCAGAACCACCCAGAAGCCCACCTCGCAGGCGACGATCACGGCGTAGATCATGGCGAACCACCTTTAATAACACAATCGTGCGGCAAAAACGATGGTAGCACAATCGTGCTATAAAAGGAAGGTGCCGAAGGTGGTGGACATCGAGGCGCGCCGCGAGGAGTTGGCGGAGGCGATGTGGCGGGTGATACGGCGGGACGGGCTCGAGCGTGCCTCGGTACGGAACGTCGCCCGCGAGGCGGGGATGTCGATGGGGGCGCTGCGGCACTACTTCGGCACTCAGGACGAGCTCTTGGCCTTCGCGATGCGGCTGGTCATCGAGCGGGCGCGCGGGCGGGTAGGGGCGCTGGACTTCTCTTCTCGCGATCCGCGTCAAGCGGTCGAGATGGTGCTACGCGAGGTGCTGCCGCTGGACGCCGAGCGTAGGGCCGAGGCCGAAGTCTGGCTGGCTTTGACCGGCAGGGCGCTGGTGGATCCGACCCTGCGGGCCTTGCGCGACGAGTCCTACGACCTCTTGCAGGGACTGTGCGGGTGGTTGGTAGGCGTGCTCGTCGAGTCGGGGGAGGCCGGGCCGGGATTGGACGTCGATCTTGAGGCCGAGCTGCTCTACGCGGTGGTCGACGGGCTCGCGGTGCATGCCGTGGTGCGGCCGGAGCGGTCGACGGCCGAAGGGGTGGCGGCGCTGCTCGCGCACCACCTCGACGGCCTGTGCCGTCGTGCGTAGGGCTCCGCATAAGGAATGGCCCGACCGGGTGTAGCACCATGGGGAAGCCCGGCGCATCCCGCCGGTGGCCGAAACTTCCGGGGAGCTTCACCGACCGAACTCCGGGGAACCCCCTGCACGCGAAGTCCGCGGAGCACCCCTTCTGCGCATTCGGGCGAATAAGCCCCAAGATAGCCGTTTTTGCGGGATACGCTTTCCCGCGAAGTTCGGCACACCGGTAGCGAAGTCCGGCTCGGGAGGGGAGGAAGGGTATGGGTACCGAGGCGAGGGGCCGAGTGCCGCCGGGCGGGAGAGGCCGTTCTAGCTGCCGGGCGAGCTGTGCACGGCGACGGGCGGGCGGCGGGGCCGGGGGCTTGTGTTCGGGACCGTGGCCCTCGGCGTCCGCCCTCCCCCTCGGAGGACCGGGGCCGGATGGACCGAGGCAGCGGGCTTTATTCAGCCCCCAACGGGCTCGAGGCGTGTTCTAGACTTCGCGGGTTAAGAAGTCTTCCTCCGCGTCCTTCGAACCCTATTTGGTCACGTTCGAGCTATAGTGACGGGGCAGTGGGCGTGCCGTACCACCGACTCAGAGACGCTGCCCATGAGGATCCTCTTCAGGGGCCCATGCCCACGGCTGCCCATGGCTATCATCCCTGCGTCTATTTCTTCGGCCAGGAGGATGATCTCGTGGTCTGGTCTGCTCCCGATCCTAAGATGGGCCTCTGCGACGGTTACCCCCGCTTCCTGGATTTTCTTCACTTGTCCGTTGAGCAAGTGGCGGCCCTGCCGCTCGAGCTCTTGAAGCGGTTCATTCAGTAAGTCGCGATTGAGCGAATACGCGGGGTTCAGCGAAATCTCTGGGCCGGGTTCGCTGACGTGGATGATATGGAGCTCAGAATTGGTACTCTTGGCAAGCTCGGCGGCGGCGGTAGCAGCCAGTTCGGCCTCCTCGGAGCCCTCTGTGGCCACAAGGATTTTCGTAGGAAAGAAACTCATGCGCTGCCCCCTTCTTCGAGCGGTCGAACCTGGAACGTATAATGCCAGCTGGCTACCTCTGGCGCTCTTAAGAAGGCGTTGCTCACCCGAGCGCGTGGGAGGCCCCTTCTAGGACGTACGGTGAATAAGGGCCCGAAGCTGTCCTAGCGATAGCCGGTGGTGCCGAAGCCCGCGGACCCCGCATCCTAGTAAGAAGCGCTGCTTTGTCGATGCCGCTTGGTCAACCCCATGGGGCTTGGATCGAAGTACGCGTCGTGGATGCGGGACGCCCGCAGGCGGCGGGTGGCATCTCTGCTGCGCGTTTTGACATCCATCGCGTCGCGAAAAGCGTGGTGGGCGCCGACGGGTTGCGGGGCGCTTCGCTTGAGAAGCAGGGCAGCCGACGTGGCCAGGATGAACATGGGTATCTTTCGCTCCCTTCCGTCTGCGCCATGAAACAATCGCAGCCTAGCCCCGGGGCATGGTGCGCCGCGTCCCTCAAATGCGGTATTTTTCTAGAAGTGAGATAAGCCTCACCGCCCCGCCTGGTGAGCGCCGGTTACGAGGGCAGCATACTCGGCATACCGGGGCGCCGCGGCCCCGAATTGGACTAGCTAGGCACTGATACAGCGAGCTTCCGAGAACCCCCTACGGGCGAAACTCGCAATCCAGCCCTAGCACGCGCTGGAGTGCATAACGGACGAAGGGCAGTGCGGGTAAGACCGCACTATCGGGCGGGCGAGGGGAGGGTGGGATGGCAGGCCAGGCCTGAGGACTCAAAGATGTGGAACCGGATGGCCGCGTGGTGGGACCCCAAGCAGGGCGAGGAGGCGGCCGCGCCGGCGAGTGTGATCTTTGGGGCACTCGGGCGGAGGCCATGCGACGAGCTGGTCACCGAACCAAAACAGGGTGCTCTTACCGGGGCTCTTGTTGAAGCTGGATCGGCCAAAAAAGGCGATCTCTTCCCCGCGGCCCGCCTTCCGGTTCACCTCGGCCCACTCCTCGGCGTACCGGTTGTGGAAAGCCGCCGCGCCCTCTTCCGAGTGCAGCACCGCGTCGTAGGGGAGCCCCTCCCCAAAGTCCGCCATCCACCCGGAGGCGCGTTCTTGCAAGGGGTTCTCCTTGATGATCCCCTTGATCCGGTCCCGCGCCCCGGGCTCGAAAGGTCCACCATCGCGACGGAGAAGTCGCCGGCCTCGATCACGTACGCTCCACGTCCCGGGCTTCGACCAAGTAGCCCCGGTCCCTGGCCTCATCTAACAAGTTGCGCCGGTGGTTCGCCTTTTCTCCGAAGGGTCCGTGAAGAAGGGGCTCACGTGCGTCATGGCCCTCACGTCGTCCCGCCGCGGGCCGGCGACGGGCTGGTCCCAGCTCGGGTAGCGTTCGCTGTCCAGCTCCAGTTCGACCACAGCTGCGTACCAAAACTCGTCCGCGTATCCAGGACGGTAAGGGCCGCATCCTGCCGGCGTACCCCGCGTACTCCCCGATCAGCTCCGCCGGCGTGTCGCCGATGAGGGCTTGCCCTTCCAAGCGCCACGGAGAGGGGACCCGAGCCTGATCCTCTCCTCGTAGCCCAGGTCGAACGAGGAGTACTCGTAGTTCTCCAAGAGAAGGTAGCGCCTCTCGAACGGGAAGCCCGTCCCCCCGGAGCGCCTCAAACAGGCAGCAGGCCGGCCAGGTATTCGGCCGGGTGCAGGGCGTAGCGGCCGGTGCCGTCCCGGATCTGCTCGCGGCAACTAGTCCCCGGTGCCACGACGACGCGCCCCTCTGCCTCGCGTACCGCCGGGAAGAGCCTCCTGTCCCCCATCTTCATGGAGACGTCGTAGTGCCCTTTCTCGTAGCCGAAGAGCCCGGCCATCCCGCAGCACCCAGAGTCCACCACCTCGACCTCCGTGCCCGGCGCGAGCGCGAGCGCCCTCTCCGTGGGCCCCGTCCCCACGAGCGCCTTTTGGTGGCAGTGGCCGTGCAGGAGCACCGAGGAGCCGCCCCTTAAGGGAAGCTCGCTTTCCAACTCCAGAACCGCCTCCTCGAAGAGTCGCGTGGCCCCCGCCAGCCCCTCGACGCGCGGGTCGTCGGGGAGGAGCTTTCTGTAATCGTCGCGCATCGTCAAGATGCAGCTGGGCTCGAGGCCTACGAGCGGGACGCCGCGCTCGATGAGGGGCGTCAGGATGTCCAAGTTGCGCCTGGCGTTCTTCCGGGCCGGCTCGACGAGCCCTTCGGAGAGCATCGGCCGGCCGCAGCAGACCACCTCGGGGAGAAGAACCTTAGCACCGGCGGCGGCGAAGAGGCGCACCGCCCCCTCCCCGATTCCCGGCCGCTGGAACTCGTTCCAGGTGTCGTTGAAGAGCACGACTTCCGCGGGACCATCCCCCTGCGGCAGCCCTGGGAACCGCTTGGAGAACGTCCCCGGGGCGACGCGGGGCAGGGAGCGGCGCGGGTCTATGCCGGCGAGGGCGGCCACGCGCCGCGCCAGGACGGTACCGCTCACAAGGTTGAAGAGCGCGGGTGCGCGGGAGGCGAGGGCGAGCTGCGTTCGGATGTGCCCGGCGGCCCTCTGGCGCAGGGAGAAGCCGTGCTTCTTGCCCGACTGGTAGAGGACCTCGGTCTTCATGCTGGCGACGTCCACCTGGGACGGGCACTCCGTCTTGCAAGCCTTGCACCCGACGCAGAGGTCCATCACCTCCCGCATCCTGGTGCCGGTGAGCTCCCCGGGCGGGAGCGTGCCCTCGAGGACGGAGCGGAGCATGTTCGCCCGGGCGCGGGTGGTGTCTTGCTCGTCCAGCGTGACCATGTACGACGGGCACATCGTGCCGCCGGTCTTTTTGCGGCAGAAGCCCGACCCGTTGCAGAGCTCGACCGCCTTTGCGAACCCGCCCTGCTCCGAAAAGTTCAGGCCCGTCTTAAGCGGGAGGCGTCTGCGGCCCGGTCCTATCCGAAGTTGGTCGTCCATCTTTGGGGGATCGACGATGATACCGGGGTTCAGGGTGCCCCCGGGGTCGAAGAGCCTCTTTACCTCGGAGAACGCTTTCAGGACCTCGGGCCCGTACATCTTCCCGAGGAACTCCGACCGGCTCAGGCCGTCGCCGTGCTCACCGGAGATGGAGCCGCCGCACTCGACGACGAGGTCGGCCACCTCTTCGCCGATGCGCCGCATCCTGGCGACGCCATCGGGGTCGCTCGTGTCCAGGGCGGGCCGGACGTGGAGGCACCCGACGCTCGCGTGGCCGTAGAAGCAGGCCCAAGTGCCGGCGTCTTCCACGATCTCCTCGAAGCGGACGACGAACTCCTCGAGCCTCTGCGGCGGCACCGCCGCGTCCTCGACGAACGCCACCGGCTTCTCATTCTCCGTTGTGCCCAGGAGGAGAGGCAGGGTGGACTTTCGGAGCCTAACCGTCTGGTACATCTCCACCTTCGTGCGCAGCGGCGCGACCGACCGGGCGCCCACCTCGCCCGCCACCTCTTCTATGCCGGCGAACCTCTCGTCGAGATCCCCCTGTGTGCCGCTCCACTCTACGAGCAGGATCGCCTTCGGAGGCTCCGCGTCGGGGCCGCCCTGCAGAAAGCGGGTCGAGTCGCGGTAGGCCGGGGTCTGGCGGGCGCGGCCTACGGCCACGTCGTCCAGAAGCTCCACCGCGGAGGGGCCCATCTCCAAAAACCTCACCGTCGCCCTGGCCGCGGCGGCCAAAGAGTCGAACTCGAAGGAGGCCAGGGCGCGGGCCTCCGGGAGCAGGTGCAACCGGAAGGCGGCGCGCGTCACGACGGCGAGCGTACCTTCGGAGCCGCAGACGAGGCCCGTGAGGTCCAGGGTGTCGGGGTCCACGAGGGCGTCCAGGCCGTAGCCGGAGACGCGCCGGATCATGTCGGGGAAGCGGCGCCGGATCTCCCCCTCGTACTTCGCGCCTATCTGCAGCGCCCCGCGAAGCAACCGCCCCTCTGGGCCGTTGGAGCGGGCCCGATCCCGCGCCTCGCGCCGCGGCATGGGCCTGAGGTCCACGACCTCCCCGCCCGCGAGCACGCAGCGCAGGGAGAGGATTTGGTCAGCGGTGGTCCCGAAGACGAGCGAGCGCATCCCGGCGGAGTTGTTGCCCACCATGCCGCCCAGGGTGGCGACGTCGGAGGTCGAGGTGTCCGCCCCGAAGACGAGGCCGTGCGGCTCGACGAGGGCGTTGAGCTCGCCCTGCACGAGCCCGGGCTCGACCACGCAGCGCCTTCCGTCGAGGTCAACCTCGACCACACGGTTCATCTCGGAGACGTCGAGGGCGAGGCCCGGGGCTGTCGCCTGCCCGGCGAGGCTCGTCCCGGTGCCGCGGGGGGTGACGGAGAGGCCGAGTTCGCTGGCCGCGGCGAGCGCCAGTTTTACGTCGTTCTCCGAGCGGGCGACGACCACGCCGGCGGGTTTGCGGAGGTAGATCGAGGCGTCCGTGCTCCAAAGGGCGCGCGAGGCCTCGTCGGTGCGCAGGTAGCCCTCCAGCTTTCCGTCGAGCGCGGCGTGCAACCCCTCCGCGAGCTTCCCGTCTCTCTCCCCGATCATGGGGGCAGTATAGTACGGACGGCCGCGCCACGGATGTGAAGGGGTCCCGGGCTGGAAACGCCAACGCTAAAGGTGATGAGCTTCAACGTCAGGGGTTCCTTCCGCGACGTGGGCCGCAAGAACGCCTGGCCGAAGCGGGCCGCCCTGAACGTCGCGACGATAGAACGCCACGGGCCGGCCCTGGTCGGGCTCCAGGAATGCCAGCGCGGCAACCTGGCCGCCTACCGCAAGCACCTCCCCCGCTACGAACCCCTCAAAGGGCCCAGATACGGCAACGCCCCGCCATACGACTTCAACGCCATCCTCTTCGACCCAGAACGCCTCGAACTCGTCGAATCGGGCGGCTTCTGGTTGAGCGAGACGCCGCAGATGCCCTCCCGAAGCTGGGGAACCAGGGTGATCCGCTCCGCGAACTGGGCGCTCTTCCGCCTGGCGGGGACCGGCCCGCCTCTCCTGCACCTCAACACCCACCTGGACCACAAGAGCTCGCCCGCCCGCAGGGAAGGGAGCTCGCTGATCTTAAGAGAAGCGGACGGGTTGCTGCAACGCTACGGCCCCAAGACCCCGACCATCGTTACGGGCGACTTCAACTGCCGCCCCGGCACGCCCACATACAAGAACTTTGCCGACGGAGGATTTGCGGACACCTACCTCGCCGCCGGCAAAGGCGACGCCGAATTGGCCAACACCTTCCACGCGTTTGCGGGGGCGAGTTTCCGGGACCCGCACCCGGGGCGTGGCCCGAGGCGGATCGACTGGATCCTCCTCAAAGACCCCGCCAGGCGCCTCCGCGTCCTGTCCCACGAGATCCTGCGCCACCACGACGACGGCCCCGGCCCCTTCCCGAGCGACCACTACCCCATCCTCGCCCGCCTCTCACCCGCCACGTAGCCCACCGGGCAAAAAAAGGAGCCCCGTTGGCCGGGGCTCTTTGCGTGTTTCGCTTTTGCCGAGCCCTACTTACGCGGCCCCGCGCAGGACCGCGCCGAACTCGCCGCTGGCGAGCATGCGCTCGGCCTCGCGCTGAAGCTGGCGGACACGCTCGCGGGAGATGCCAAGCTCATCGGAGAGCTCTGCGAGCGTCGCGGTGTCGCGGTCGCCGAGGCCGTAGCGCCGGATCAGGACGTGCTGGTGCCGCTCTGGCAGCCGCTGGACGGCCTCCTTGAGCGAGCCTAGCTCGATGTCCCCGATAACCACACCGGCGACCTCAGAAGCGCGCTCGTCCTCGATCAGCTCGCCAAGCTCGGACCCCTCGCCGTCCGAGGAGAGGGGCTGGTTGAGGCTCGTGGCGTCGGGCATGGCGCTCTTGGCGTCCAGCACCTCACCGACGGTCCACTCAAGCTTCCTGGCCACCTCCTCGTCGGTGGGCTCGCGGGTGAGCTCGGCGGAGAGCTCGTTGTAGGCGCGGGCCATCTTGCGGATCTTGTCGCCCATGTGCACCGGCACCCTTATGGTGCGGCCCTTGTCGGCCACGGCCCTTTGGACGGCCTGCCTTATCCACCACGTCGCGTACGTGGAAAAGCGCCAGCCCCGGTCGGGGTCGAACTTCTCGACGGCCCGCATGAGGCCGACGTTGCCCTCCTGGATGAGGTCCTCAAACGGCAAGCCCATCCCGCGGTACCTCTTGGCGACGCTCACCACGAGCCTGAGGTTCTTCTCCACGAGCTTCTTGCGGGCGCCGTCGTCGCCGGCCGTCGCCCTCTTGGAAAGATCAATCTCCTGCTTGTGGGTGAGCAGGTTGCCCTTGTCGATGCGCGCGAAGTAGCCCGGTATGAGGTCCGGGGTCTCCGACGTCCGCTCCGACCGCCCTCTGATCTCCATTACTGACATCGCGATCCTCCTCAGTCCCGTACTAAAAGGTCACTCCACAGGCCCGTTTTTTCTCCCCGCCCCCAGAGTGCCGCAAACCGCGACGCGCACGGAGGCTCCGCTGTCCAGCACTCGGAAATGGTGTTATCCGGGGTTACAGGCTGTTTTTAGGAAGTTGCCAAACGTATATTTTACACGCCACGGGCTCGTTGTCAAGAGCCCGGGTGACGACGGCCGGACGGGGGCGGTAAGGGTATATTTACGCGGCAACCGCCGGTTTGGCGGCGTCTCGGAGAGGAGTCGGGTGCGATCGGGCTGTCTGGGTTTAGTCGTCAGCGTAGGGGTGGTCTCGGTCGCGGCGGTACTGGCCGCCGTCAGCCTGGCCCTTATCGCCTCCTTCGCCGTTTCGGCGCTCGGCCAGCCCTCCGGCACGGCGAGCGTGGTGGGGCTCCTGATCGCCTCCGTGGCCGGCCTCTGCTTTTTCCTCGTGGGCCGCACCATCTGGCGCGAACTGCGGGGGGCGCGTAAAAGGCCCGGCGAACGCCGGGACTAGGAGCCTCATGGTGCGGACGGGCCACGGCCTTGGATCAGGAACAGTTCTCCAGCGGCTCTTCCCCGATAGCCGACACCCTCCCGCGGCCGGGAAGGGTGTAGCCGTTCATGACCACCCACTCGGACCACGAGGTCGCCCTCAGGCTCGTAGCCGATGGCGGCCCGGGCGCTCTCTCGGGGTTGCTTAGGATGTGCGCGTTCCTCGTCGCCGGCGAGGACGGCACGTTTATCGCAGCGCGCACGACCCTATCGGCATAAAGCCCCCTACTGGGCGAGCCACCTACCCCTCAGAGCGCGCCGCCACGATGCCCGCAGGTTTACTTAGACGCATGGAGGCGTCGGTAGACCACAGAGCCCTGGAGGCCGGGTCCGTCGTAAGGTATCCGTCCAGCCGGCCGTCGAGGTCGGCGTGCAGCGCCTTACGGGAGGTTCGGGTTTGTCGTGCACAGCATGATTAACCTTACACCCGGAAAGGATGTGCTGCCGATCAAAGATCACCGCCTTCCTCAGCAAGACGGTTGAGTTCCTTACACAGGAGAGCGAGGCGGGCTTCTTTCACCAGGGGTACCTCCCGACGGCGGCGCCGGACGTTGTCTAAGTCTATGTCTACGGTGATCAGGGCCTCTTCGTGACCGGGTCCCTCCGCAACGACGCGCCCCCAGGGGTCGACGACGTGGGAGTAGCCCGAGAAAACGAGACTGCCCTGTTCCCCCACCCGATTAGCGAATATAACGTAACTCTCAAGCATGCGGGCATAAAAGCGGGTGATGTCCCGCCAGTATTCCTTCGTGTCCAACAACTCCGGGTACGGGTAGGAACCGCTGTCGGCGGGAATTATGAGCACCTGGGCCCCGTCCTGAACCGCGATGAAGGGTAGGAACGGTTGCCAGGCGTCGTTGCAGCTCAACACGGCCATGCGGCCGAGTTTGGTATCGAAGGCGCGCATGCTCTGTCCCGGGTTGTAGTGCTTCCTTTCTTCGTAGATCCTGTAGTTTGGCAAGTAGAGCTTGCGGTGCACGTGGAGAAGGGCCCCTCCTTCGAGGTAAGCAGCGCTGTTGTAGGTTTGGAAGTCCCGCCCCTCCTCACAAAAGCCCACGACCACCGCCGTCTCTCCCGCCTCCTCGGCCAGAGAGCTGATGGGCTTACTTCGCGCCTTGATAGGGATCCCGTCGTCAAGCCCTCCCAGGGCGTAGCCGGACAGACTCAACTCGGGGAAGACTATGAGGTCTGCGCCCCTGGCCTTGGCCTCGGCCACCACCTTTTTCGCATAGCGGA
This sequence comes from uncultured Rubrobacteraceae bacterium, assembly GCA_902806015.1. Next base: position 27,829 of record CADCUZ010000067.1, on the reverse strand, counting down.
GATTTTCGTCGGTGTCGCCAAGGATGCAGTCTACCTGGGCTAAGGCTACCCGCATGGCTGCCTATTACCCCACTCCCGTTGGCTCGCGTACCGGCACCTCGGTGCGGCAGCGAGGGGGTACTCTGTGGAAACGAAGGCGACGAACTCCATCTTCTTCAGAAGGCGCTCGAGCGTCGGAGCAGCGGCGTCGGCGCGCAATAACAAAGAGGCTCCAGTCTCCATAGATTGATCCGATTGTACTTTACGTCGCTTACCGATGGAAGCCCGATAGTCTACGCGTGTACCATTAGAAATAACCCTATAAGCTTCGCTTATAGGAGGCTTGGGAGAACGCCTCGGGCGCCGGTCGGGCCGTGCCTGGGTTCGTGCCACGAAAAGGACCTACGACGGCATCGTCGTCGGTTGCGAAAGCCTCGGATCCGCGGCCCTTTAGCTGTTGAGCAACGCCCGCGATGGCCTGGGACAAAGCCCGGCCATCGCCGTCGGACCGCCTGCTAGATAGAGCCGTTCTTACTAAGCCAGGCGACGTTGCATGTCAGGATGCGCCAGAGGCATCGCCATCACCGTATCCACGGTCGGAGGGCCAGCCGAGCAGGGTGGAGAGCTCGTCCGCAGCCCTCTTGACCTCTTGCCCCGCGGACTCCAGCCGCTTGCCGAGACGGAACTTCGGCGCCGAGACGTTGAGCGCCGCGACGAGGTGTCCCTTGAAGTCCCTGACCGGCGCCGCCGCACCAACCAGGCCAGACTCGAACTCCTCGTCTACCAGCGCATAACCCAGCGCGCGCGCGGCCACGAGTTTCTCGTACAATTCCGTAACGCTACGCACCGTGCTGGGTACCAGCTCGCGGAACTCCACGCCAGAAAGGAGACCAGAGAGAGCGTCGTGGTCGTGGTCGAACAGAAGTGCCCGGCCCGACGAAGTGCAATAGATGGGCACCGTCCGGCCGGCCCAACCATCCGCTTTGACGGCGTAGGGTGGGGGCTTGGAGAGAACCGTCAGAACCGCGGTCCCCTGCAGAACGGACAGGTGGGCCGTTTCGCCGAGGTTCTTCACGAGCCGCTCGAGCAGCGGAGGAGCAACGCTGAGCAACCTTTGCTCGCCCGCACGCGCCGCAAGCGCGAAGAACCTCCAACCCAGACGATAGTGGAGCGTCGCCTGGTCACGATCGACGAATCCACTCTCGGCAAGCGTCCTCAGCGTCCGCGAGACCTGACTCTTCTCCCGCCCGATAAGGTCGGCTATCCGCACGACCCCTAAACCCCTATCTTCGACCGCTTCCTCACCGCCAAGAACTATCAGTATGGCGAGTTCCCGTCGAAGGTTCGCTTCTCTCACTCCCACCACCTATAGAAGTATCACATACATCAAATCATCATGCAATCAAGGTTGCTGTATGCGCATCTCTTCAGATTACACCGAGTAGGGGCCCTCGCTGCGGACGTCGCGCCGTGCCCTGAGAACATCCGTCACAGCTCGCTCCTGTACTCCATGTTCTGCTCTCTAAGGGCCGAACCGGAGCCTAGGAAGGCGTGCTTGGACATGTCCTCGGAATAGCGGCTCGCGGGCGGCGTGCGGCCCAGGGTCTCGGCCATGCTTCGGATGTGGTGCGGGGCCGCGCCGCAGCAGACGCCGAAGTAGCGGACTCCCAGGTCGTAGGCCTCGCGGGTGAAGTCAGAGATCTCGTAGCGGTTGCAGGTGAACGGGTCGAGCGCCGTCGGGAACGGCCTACCCGACGGCAGATCCCCGTAGTCGGGATCGCGCAGGGATTGGAAGCTCGGCTCCTCGGGGTGGGTGCGGTAGGGAACCGGCAAAGCCGCCACGGGCACGTTTACCGCCGGCACGACCTCCTCCAGGAGCGGCATCATGGTCCTGGGACCCCGGATGCAGTTCAGCCCGACGACGTCCGCTCCGGCGTCCGCAAGCCGCTTGCACGACTCGGCCGCGGACCATCCCTCCCGGGTCTCCGGCGCCTGGTGGAAGGCGAGCGTTATCGCGGCGGGCAGCCCCGCCTGCTTAATGACCTTCAGGGCGATCAGGGCCTCCTCAGCGTAGCTGAACGTTTCTCCGATGACGAAGTCCACCCTGGCCTCGACGGCCCATCCCACCTGCTCCTCGAACATCGCCCTGGCCTGCCGGGCGGCCTCCTCGTTCCCGGCCTCGTACACGTTCGTGTTGCAAATGTTTCCGGCGAAGAGCGTACCGGTCTCCTCTGCGACCTCTTTGGCGAGTTCGAGGGCTTGGCGGTTGATCTGCTCCAGCGCATCCTCCTTGCCGATGAGCCGGAGCTTCTCGCGGTGGGCGTAGTAGGTGAACGCCTCGACCACGTCCGACCCGGCGTGGACGAACTGGCGGTGGAGCTGCGACACCTCCTCGGGATGATCCAGCACCACTTCGGGCACGAACGCCCCGGCCTGGAGGTAGCCTCTGCGCTCCAGCTCGAACAGGTAGCCCTCCGCGCAGATCACGGGTCCCTCGGCCAGCCGTTCGAGTAGACCGTAGCGTCGTTCGCTGATGCTCATCAAGCTCCTCCTTTTGGTTCTACGGGATGCGGGGCGCTAGTAGGGTGCAGCCTTTGGGCTGGTAGCAGGAGAAGCAAAAACGGTAAAAGCGGTTCTCGCGGCCCGGCCAGCGGCTCCTGTGCCACCAGCCTCCCGACCGCCGCTTGCTTTTGCCATGCCCGCCATCCACCTTCGAACGATACACGACCCATCCTTCGCGCCGAGTAGTTGCGTAGCACAAATCCTTGTGCATGATAGAGCAATCGGTGGCCGGTCTTCGTCCCCTCGGGCGGGTATGTGCGATTCGGGGGACTGTCTAACCCGTGCCTATACCTTCCCTAGCGATGGGTGGGTATGAGGCTCATGGCCTCATGCCGGGTGCGCTCGTCCTCTGCGTAGATGTGCCCCGCACGGCGGTGTTGACGGCTACGCTACCTGGCTTCTGTCACCCTCATCGTCATGCGGGGGCGGTCGCTCCCTATGGCGGCCAGTATCTCCCGTATGTTCCGCTCGACTCGGGGCCCGTCTACCCGGTGTCCCGAAAAGTGCGACCCTCCCAACATTTCGAAGCCTCCTTTCCGCTCAGAACTGGCGAGGCCGGCGTAGCGAACCGCCTGAGAAGGCGGATTTACCCGCCCCGGTACGCGCCACCCGAAGCGGGTGGTAGAGAAGCATCGTTCCGTTCATTGGTCTTACGCCACCGGAAACGGGGGTCACGTCGAACGCTTCTCGCTCCACCGCCGCAAAGCGCGCCTCACCCGCCAACCCCTCGCCGGGTCCCTGATGAATTCCTACATCGGCCACGGTTCCGTACTTCACGTGCTCGACCAAGAGCATTCCCCACTAACCGAGCAAAACTGCGGGGGTCGGCGCCTGCGGGGATACCTTCACCGGCTCTCTGGTGCGCGATCGGCAGAAGGTAGCCGGGGCGTTCTCGCGCGGAGGGCAGTCGATGCCAGCGCTCACGACGCCCCTTGCCTCAGCTCCACGGGAAGGGGGAGTTGCTCGTGGGGTGCAACTCTCCGGTCTCGTAGCGGGAGAAGCGAAACGGTTCGAGCAGTTCCTGCGGCTCATCGAGTAGCTCCTTTGCCACCAGCGCCCCGACGCCGATCATCTTGTAGCCGTGGTTGGAGTCGGCGATAACGTAGGCGTTCTGCCGGAAGGTGTCGAAAACGGGGAAGCTGTCGGGGGTGAAGCACCCGATTCCGCCTGAGGGCTCCTTGGAGAAAAGGTAGCTCTTGCCCTCGAAGCGCTCGTGGCAGTGCGCCAGCGCCGAGGTCCACATCCGGGCGAAACCCTCCCCGACCACGAAGTCCGGGCTCTCGGGACCGTAGGGGTCGACGGCGACCTCGCCTGCGGGTTGGTCGACGACGTAGGGCGTGGCGCCGCCCTGTACCCCATTGAAGTAGAAGTCCGGCTTGTAGTAGATCCCCCAAAGCTCGTTGGTGATGAGCTCGCCGTTCTCGTCGTAGAGCGGGGCGTCGGTGTCGACGTGGATCACCGGCGGCACCTCGCCCGCGTTGTCCGTCAGAAAGCTAGGCTCCACCCCCAGAACGCCCTCCTGCAAAGACCAGTACGTCCACATCTCACGGTCCTGGTGCAGCTCGCCGTCGGGATCCTTGAGGGTGATCTTCTCGGGCAGGTCGAGCATTTTCCAGACGTCCCGGACCCACGGCCCCACGGCAACGACGAGGTGCTCGCAGCTAACCGCGCCCTGGTCGGTCTCTACGGCCCTCACCGCACCATCGTCCATGCGCAGCCCGGTAACTCTGACCCCGGTGTGGATCCGGACGCCCTCGGCTTGCGCCTTGGCGGCCAGGGCCTGTATCGACGCCTTATTGTTCGCGTACCCTCCGCGGTGCTCGTGCAGGACGCTGGTGATGTTCTCGGCCTGCCAATCGTGGAAGATGTTTCGCATGTACTCCCGGCACTCTTCTTCCCCTTCCACGAGCGTCGAGGGGTAGCCGATCGCCTGTTGCTCCTTGTAGATCTGCACCACGTCGTCGTGCATCACCTCGGGTGAGATCTGCATGTAGCCCACGGGGTGGTAGGCGAACGCTTCCGGGTCCGACTCCCAAACAGAGACCGAATGCGCCATCAGTTTACGCATCGCGGGCTGGA
>CADCUZ010000067.1:0-23199 GCA_902806015.1 uncultured Rubrobacteraceae bacterium | reverse complement strand
GGCCCCTGCGGCGACGCCGGTCTTGTCGAGCACGATAACGTCCTCACCGGACCCGCGCCCCCGAGCCTTCAACTCTTTAGCCAGGTGCCAGGCCGTGCTCAGACCGTGCACACCAGCGCCGACGATGACGTAAGCAACCCGCGTGGGTAGCTGCACCTTTACTCCTTCCTCCGGGCAGCCGTCGCGCGACCGGCGGCCTGGAAAGTAACCACGAGCCACATATCAGCGGTCGTCCTCCGCGATCCCTCCCGCGGCACTGGCGGCTCTCACAACGCACTGACCCACGCGCTCGACCCGATCATCGGAGGTCTCCCCCGCCATCGTGTTGATCTCCACGAGCACGGCGGCGGCGCGTACCCCCGCCTCGGCCAGGAGAGCGGCCGCGTCGCCCCTTAGGTTCGGGTTGCCCCCCCGTGCCAGGCGGGCCGCAACCTCGGCGACTTCGGTGCCGGTCTCGGCGATGGCCAGTGGCACGTCGGTGGCGCCCGACAACGCTGCCCGGATGCGCTCCTGGCGGATTCCGGGAGTGCCGTCGTCCTGGTTGCGGTACGCGGCCAGAACGCGCCCGTATGCGGTCGCGTCCTCCTGCGCGAGCGGGGCCACGCGCCGCCGCAAGCGGTCGGCCCGTTCGGCCGGCCCGGTCGCGTCGGCCAGGTGGTCGGCGGACAGACGGGCGGTCATGCCGGATAATCCGGCGACGAGGGCAACGGCCACGGCTGCCGACGCGCCCCCGCCGGGGGCTGTCTCGTGGGAGGCCACCATCTCCAGGAAGCCGTTCAGTGGCTGCTCCAAGTAGTTCAGGACAACCCCACTATCTCGCCGTTCTCGTCTATGTCTATGCGCGTGGCGGCCGGTGTGGCGCTCAGGCCCGGCATCGTCCTCATCTCCCCGCACAAAGGGTAGATGAAGCCGGCGCCCACCGACGCGCGCACCTCCCGCACCGGAAGCGTCCAACCCTTGGGCGCCCCCAGCAGCGTCGGGTCCGAGGAGATGGAGAGGTGCGTCTTGGCCATGCACACCGGCAGATGCCCGAAGCCGTTCTTCTCGTAGGAGTCGAGCTGGGCGGCGGCCTTCATGTCGTAGGCCACGCCGTCCGCGCCGTAGACCTTCGTGGCTATGGTCTCTATCTTCTCCCTGAGGCTCGCCTCCTCGGGGTAGAGGAAGGCGAACTCGGTGGGCTCTTCGGCGGCCTCGGCGACCGCCTCGGCAAGCTCCGTCGCGCCCGCCCCTCCCCCGGAGAAGTGGTCGGCGACGGCCACCCGCGCGCCCATCTGCTCGGCGATCTCGCGTATGGCGGAGTGCTCGGAGTCGTGGTCGGTCGGGAAGGCGTTTATCGCCACCACCGGCGAGACGCCGTGCAGCCTTATGTTTTCGATCTGCTTTCTCAGGTTGTCCGCCCCGGCGAAGACGTCGTCGGGGTTCTCCTCCAGGAGCTCCGGCGGCAGCGGACGTCCGGCGACGATCTTGAACCTGCCGGAGTGCGCCTTGAGGGCGCGCACGGTGGCGACCAGGACAGCGGCGTCGGCCTTCAGCCCAGAGTAGCGGCACTTGATGTTGAAGAAGCGCTCGGCGCCCATGTCAGCGCCGAAGCCCGCCTCCGTAACGAGGAAGTCCCCGCCACGGATGCCTACTAGGTCGGCGACTATGGACGAGTTGCCGGTGGCGATGTTGCCGAAGGGACCGGCGTGGACGAGCACCGGCGTGTTCTCAAGCGTCTGCATCAGGTTCGGTTTGATCGCCTCGCGCATCATCACCGCCATGGCGCCGGCGGCCTTCAGGTCCTCGGCGGTGATCGGCTTTCCGTCCGTGGTGTTACCGATCACGATCCGACCCAGCCGTTCCCTCATGTTCTTGAGCGAGGTCGAGAGGGCCAGCACGGCCATGACCTCCGAGGCCGCCGTGATGTCGAAGCCGGTCTCGCGCGGCACCCCGTCCGCGCGGGACCCGAGGCCGACGACGATGTTCCTTAGGGCGCGGTCGTTCACGTCCAAGACCCGCCGCCAGGTGATGCTGTGCCGGTCTACGTGGAAAAAGTCGTCGTTTTGGTGGACGTGGTTGTCTAGCATCGCCGCCAGCAGGTTATGCGCGGCGGTGACCGCGTGGGTGTCGCCGGTCAGGTGGAGGTTGAGCGTCTCCATCGGCACGACCTGGCTGTAGCCGCCCCCGGCGGCCCCGCCCTTGATGCCGAATGTGGGCCCCATCGCCGGCTGGCGCACCGCGACGGTCGCCCTCTTGCCCATGTGGGAGAAGGCCTGCCCCAGGCCTACGGTGGTCGTCGTCTTCCCCTCGCCGAGGGGCGTCGGCGTGATGGCGGAGACCACCACGTACTTCGCCATCGGCCTCTCCGACAGCTCCCCGATGGCCTCTAGCTTTATCTTGGCGACGGCGTCGCTGCCGTAGGGCTCCAAGAGGTGCGGCCCGATGCCCATCTCGCCCGCTATGTACTCCAACGGCCGGAGCGTCGCTTCGCGGGCGATCTGAAGGTCCGAAGGAAATTTCGTAGGGAGCCTCATCCGTGTACTCCTCTTCGTAGGGAGCGTCATCCGTGTACTCCTCGCATTTCGGGAGCGACAAAACCTCCGACCTCGATGCCGAACTCGTCGCCGGCGTCTATCAGCGCGTCGAAGAGGTACTGCCCCGCGGACCGCTCGCAGTGCAACAGGTACGACCGCTCCCCGTCGAGGTCGTCGCGCACAACGTCGGTAACGAGCTTCGCGACCGAGCTACGAAAGGCCGCCCCGTCGGGCGTTACCCCCTCCGACAGGTCGATGCCGCATACTTTCGCCAGGAGATCCGCCGTCTTCGCGCCGGTGATCCGCATCAGCGCCCGCCCGTGCGTGACATCGAAGACGCTGACCAGCTCCTCATCCGGCACTTCTTCTACGCGCCCGGCGACCGTCGCACTCGCTCCTGGCTGGGCGAGCAACAACCATTCGCCAGGACCGGAGCCCACCACAAGGGTGCCGTGGTCGTCGCGAGCGGCGCGCCCGAAGGGAACGCCGAGCGTGCGGGCGACCTCGCCGCCCGCGGACGCCAGCACGAGGACCTTGGCGAGCGGGGTGCAATCCGTAATTTGCGGATCGGCGTCGGTGCGGCGCGCGCTGACCTCCCAGCCGCGCTCCACCGTCGCCGGCGGGGTCGGCGAGATGGGGCTCCGGGCGACAGGCGACGCATCAGCCACGCTGGCGCCCCCCCTCGGGATCGAAGTGCGCATGATGCTCCATAACCCTAGCGGACACACGCTTCCCGTCGGGTAGGTGCAGCGTAACCGTCGTTCCCGGTTCGGCGAGGTGAGGGGCGACGAAGCCGAGGCAGATAGAGCGCCCGAGCGTGGGCGACATGCGGCTGGACGTGATCCGCCCAACGATCTCGTTGTTGCCCTCCACGATCTGGCTCGCTTCGGGAGGTACGACCGATCCGTCGTGGGGTTGTAGGCCGACGAGCCTGAAGTAGTCTTCGCGCTCGCTCTGCCACACCAGCTCGGGTTTGCCGGCGAAGTCCTCTTTGTCCAACTTGACGGCCCAGGCGAGGCCCGCGCCGTAGGCCCCCGTGAGCCCGTCGGTGTCCTGGCCTATGATGAAGTGGCCTTTCTCCAGGCGCAGGATGCGCTGCGCCTCGACGCCAAAGGGCTTTACGCCCAGGTCCGCGCCGCGCTCCATCAGCGCCTCCCACACGTGCAGCCCGTAGGCGGCGGGAACGTGGATCTCGTAGCTGAGCTCGCCGGTGAAGCCGATGCGCCACATGAAGCAACCGTCCACGCCGGCGATGCGCCCGGTGCGGACCCGCATGTACGGAAAAGCGTCTGGCGAGAGGTCCACGCCTTCGGTCAGGCGCAGGAGCAGCTCTCTGGACTTCGGTCCGGCGACGTTGATGCTCGCGTAAGCCGTCGTCACCGGGGCGATGTGAACCCGCCACTCGGGGTGCGCGGTCTGCAGCCAGTTGTCGATCCACTCCCAGACCGTTGCCGCGCCGGAGGAGGTAGCCGTCATAATGTAGCGGTCCGGGCCGAGGCGGCCGGTAACGCCGTCGTCCATGACCACCCCGTCCTCGGCGCACATCACCCCGTAGCGGACCGCGCCGACGGGGAGGCCCTCCCACTTGTTTACGTACAGGTGGTTCAACAGCTTCGGCACGTCAGGGCCGCGCAGGTCGAACTTGCCCAAAGGCGTCACGTCTATGAGGCTCACGTTATCGCGGACGTTGCGTGCCTCGGAGGCGGGATCTCCGTAGTGGTCAGGCCGGATCCAGGCCCCCGCTACCAGCGGCTTCGCCCCGTGGCGCTCGTGCCAGGGCTGCATCGGCGAGTACCGTACCGGCTCGAAGACGCGTCCGGCTAGAGCTCCAAGGGTGATCGGGCTGTACGGTGGACGCCACACGGTGGTCCCCGTCTCCGCGATGGTGCGGTCCGTCTCAGCAGCCATGATCGCCACGGCGTTGACGGTCTCGAGTTTGCCCTGGGCAGGCCCCATGGTCACCGTCGTATACCGCTTGACCAGTTCTATGGAGTCGTAGCCCTCCTTCTCTGCGGCGATGAGGTCCTTGGACGTCACGTCCTCGGAGTAGTCCACGATACCGGGGGTCCCGACGTAGAAAAGCGCCGGGTGATCGTGGACCGGCAAATCAGGGATCTCCACCGGCGACGACTCCGACTCTTTTTCCCCGTCCGCGCGCTGCGAAACGTTGGCGCTCAGCTCCCGCGCCGTACGGGCGGCCCTGCGGGCGGCTTCCTGGCCGGTCGCGCGTGCGTGGGCGAGCAGCTCGTCGAGGGTGCCGTCGCCCGCGATCCCGCCGGTCACCAGCACGTCGTCAGGGAGCTTCGAAGGGAAAAAGCGGGCCGCCCGCTCGTCGTAGACCGGTCGGTCGCCGGACATGTTCGCGAGCGAGGTTGGCGCGGTCCAGCCGACGGCCGTGACGAGCAGGTCGCAGTCTATCTTCGCGCCGTCGGCGCACTCCACGGAGCGTACGCTCCCGTTGCCCCTCACCCGGACTACGCCTTCGCCCCGGCGGGCGTCCACGACGCGCGCGACCTGGACACCGGCGCGTTCGAGGTCTTCCACCGCCGCGTCGCCGCTCTCGTTCGCGGAAAACACGACCGCCCGCCCTCCGGGTTTGACGGCGTACAGGTTGATCAGGCGCCGCGCCGCGGTCGAGAGGATGACCCCAGGCGCGTCGTTGCCCTCGAAGACGTAGGGGCGTTCTATCAGGCCAGGCGCAACCACGAGGCTCTTCGCCCGGGCCTTGACGAGCCGCTCCTCGACGTGGGCCAGGTTGCGTTGCAGCACGGCGACCCAGTTGCCGTCGTAGCGCCCGTTGACCACCGAGTTGGTCATCACCTCGATGCCAGGCGTGCGGGCCACCTCGTCGCGCAGCCCGCGCAAGGCAGTCAGCTCGGCCTCGTTCCCCCAGCGGAGGTGGCCGCCGAGCTCGTACTCCTCCTCGACGAGCAGGACCAGCGCCCCTGCCTCGGCCGCGGCGACGGCGGAGGCCATCCCGGCCGGACCGCCGCCGGCGACGACCACGTCGGGGTGGGCGTAGCGCTTGTCGAAGTACCCATGCGACAAGTCGGGGGAGACCACGCCGCCCGCGGAGAAGCGCCGCAGGACCCTCCGGTAGACGGGCCACAGCCGTCGTGGCTTGATGAAGGTCTTGTAGTAGAAGCCGGGGGATAGAAAGCGGCCGAAAGCCTGGTTGGCCGACTTCGCATCGAACCTCAGAGAGGGCCAGACGGCCTGGGGGCTAACAACCATGCCCGGCTCCACGCGGCGGTGCGCTCCCCGGACGTTCGGCTCGTCGCCGACCTGCACCATGCAGCCGGGGTCCAGGAAGCTCGCGGTCAGCAGCCCGCGGGGGCGGTGGTACTTGAAGCTCCGGGAGAAGACCCGCTCGCCGCAAGCGGCAAGCGCCGAGACGATGGTGTCCCCCTCGTACGCCGGGTACGCCTCGCCGTTCCACGTGAACCTGAACCTCCGGCCGCGGTCGATGACCTCGCCCGGCTGGAGGTCGAGGCGCATGGACATGGAGTTTCTGGCGACTGTCGGCATCGTCTGAGTCAGTATGTCGCACCCCCGCTCTCGTTCGAGACGTTCCCACCGGTGGCCCGCTCACCTTTCCTATTGCTAAGCTGCGCGGCGGGAAGCCGCGAGGTCCTTACTTCGTTGGTCACCGTGTGCCGCTCGACGACTAGATGCTGCCTGCACCCTGCGCGGTGGAACCAGGTCTCCGTCGTCCAGTCCGCCGGGTTGGCTCGCATGTACATGAAAGCCCGCCACTCCTCGATGGCGGTCTCGTTCGGGTTGGGGCGCGTCGAAAGCTCGCCGACGTAACGGAACTCCGAAGCGTTGCGTGACCCGCAGTACGGGCAGGGCAGCAGGATCACGCCCCACCCCCGGCTACGCGCTCAGTGGCCAACAGCCGCGGCTCCCTTCTCGCCCATCAGGTCACCCTTTTCGAACCGGTCGAGGCCGAACGGGGCGATGAGTTCAGGCGTCTTGCCTGTGGCGATGAGCTCGGCCATCGTCTCGCCCGAGACGGGGCCCGCCTTGAATCCGTAGGTGCCCCAGCCCACGTCGATGAGGAAACCCGCCACGGGTGTCGTGCCCATGATCGGTGAGAAGTCCGGCGTCATGTCGCACAGCCCCGCCCACTGGCGGAGCACGCGCATCCTGGCTAGGGAGGGCATGAGCTCGAGCACGTGGCCGGCCAGGCCCTCGGTGAAATCGAGAGAACCCCGCATCGAGTAGGAGGTAAAAGGGTCCACGCTGGCGCCGAAGACCAACTCCCCCCGGTCGGTCTGGCTCACGTAGACGTGCAGCGTGCCCGAGACTATCACCGGGTCGAGGAAGGGCCTCACGGGTTCGGTGACGGCCGCCTGCAAGGGGAAGGTACCGATCGGCATTTTCACCCCTGCCATGTCCGAGATCAAAGTAGACCAGCCGGCAGTGCAGTTGACCACCATAGGTGCGGCGATATCGCCGCGATTGGTCTTGACGCCCCTGACCCTGCCGTCGACCACATCGATGCCCGTAACCTCGGTGTTTTGGTGGATGTGTGCGCCGTAGGCGTCCGCACCGCGGGCGTAGCCCCAGACCACGGCGTCGTGGCGGATTATCCCACCCGGTGGATGATAGAGCGCCCCGAGGATCGGGTAACGCACGCTCTCCGAGGTATCCATGAAAGGGACGAGGCGCTTGATCTCGTCCGGCCCGATGACCTCGGAGTCTATCCCTTCGAGCTTGTTGACCTCGGCCCGCCAGCGCATCGTGCGCAGTGAGTTGTCGTTGTGGGCTAGGGTGAGGTGTCCGCGCTGGGCAAACATCGCGTTGAAGTTCAGATCCGCAGAGAGGGTCTCGTAGAGCTTGACGGAGCGGTCGTAGAAGCGTATGCCCTCCGGCGTGAGGTAGTTCGAGCGGATGATCGCCGTGTTGCGCCCCGAACCGCCGCTGCCGATGTAGCCCTTATCGAGGACGGCCACGGCCGTGATGCCGTGCTTGGCGGCCAAGTAGTAGGCGGTGGCCAGACCGTGTACGCCGCCGCCAACTACGACGACATCGTAGCTCGGCCGCAGGTCGTGCTTGCGCCATGCCCGCGGCCAGTCGGCTTGCGAGAAGCCGTGACGAAGAAGGTCGAATGCCGAGTACCGGGTAGGCTTGCGGTAGCCATTCTTGAGGTGGCCGTTCTCCGAGCTGTTGCGGTTGTTGAGTATGACCACCTAGTTATCTCCCATACTGCGTGTGATCGTCAGAGCCGGACGAAAGCATAACGACAGAGAGGTCCGGCTCGATCGTCTCTTTACCGCGAGCTAACCCGCCGCCACCCCGCTGAGGCTCGGCGCCCGCTGACGCCACTTCTCCGTGCTCTCCACTTGGTTGAAGGTGTACACATGGAACCCGGCGATGTTGTGGTCACGATCACCAATATACGGGGCCAATTCGTCGACCAGCGTGTCGGGGTTGTAGCCGGGCTTGAAGAGGCTCGCCACTATGTTGGCGTGCTTGGCGAGAAAGCGCACTGAGTCGCCCACGCCGATCCTCAGCGAGATCCGCAGCAGCTTCCTGCGCTCCACGGCGCCCGGAATACCGACGTAGACGGGCAGCTCGATCCCTTCCCGTCGGATGCCCGCGACCCAGCCCAGAATCGCCTCAGGATCGAAGCACATCTGGGTAACGACGTAGGTGGCGAAGGGCAGCTTGTCCCGCAGCGCCCGGCGAAGGTCGCCGTCGGCGATAGTAGGGTGGCCCTCGGGATACCCGGTCACGCCTACGTGCGCGAAGCCGTGCCCCACATCCGCCATGGCCGAGAGCAGCGCGAACGCGTCTTCGAACGGGCCGGCGGGCTCCTTGGTATCGCCTCCCACGACGAAGATGTCTTTCACGCCGACGCCGCCCAACCGCCGCAGGATCTGTTCTAGATGCGCTTCGTCTTCCACGAGCCGAGCCGAGACGTGCGGCACAACCCGGAAGCCCCTGCCCGACAGCTCCTTACTCAGCGCGAGGGTACCCTCGACGCCTTTCGCCGGGGAACAGCTTACGGCGACTTTCGCCCCCTCGGGGAGGTAAGCTGCCTGCTCCGCCGCGCCCTCCGTCGGCATCATCTCGAATCTGAACCACGCCGGACCTTTGAGAGTAGCCCTTTTCCCCACGTCGCTCATCCCGCCGTACTCCGCGGAGGTTCGGCGAGCCTGTGTCTGGTCCATCGGTGAGATCGCTGGACCGGTTACACCTTGGTGGGAGCCGAAGGCGCCCTCAGATCCGCCTTGACGGTCTGCTTCTTCGGGTCTATGAAGGGCTTCTCGACGACCCTGGCCGTAACCTCGCCGGAGGCTTTCCTCACCGTCAGCTCGGTCCCCAGGTCGGCGCACTCGATGGGCACCAGAGCGTACCCTATGTTCGTCTTCAGACGTGGGGACCAGAACACCGAGGAGACCTGCCCGACTTGCGAGCCGTTCTCGACGACCTGCAGGTAGTCCTCTATGTACCCCACCAGCGGGTCACCCATGAGCTCTATGCCCACCACCTTGCGGCTGACCCCTTCGTCCGCGATACGCTTCAGCGCCTCTTTCCCGATGAAGTCGGCCTCCTGGTCCAGCGCCACCGTGTACTCTAGCCCCACCTCGTAGGGGTTCAGGAAGTGATAGTCGCTGTAGAGGTTATTGTCCAACGCTATGTCGGAGCCGTAGCTGAGGATGCCGGCCTCCACCCGCCGGATCTGACTCGGCCCGATGACCGCGAGGTCGTGGGGCTTGCCAGCCTCGAGGACCGTGTCCCAGAACTTCATGCCGTCGCGGCTGGCGTTCTTGAGGTAGATCTCGAATCCCACCTCGCCCGTGTAGCCGGTTCTAGACACCACGACGTCCATGCCCTCGAGATCGTACTCGTCCATCCAGTAGTACTTGAGATCGAGGATCTTCTCGCCGAAGAGGTCCACCATGACGTCCTTGGACTTCGGGCCCTGGATCTGGACCGGCGCCACGTCGGGCTCCCGAATCTGCACGTCTAGGCCCGATACGGCGGCCACGCCCTTGGCCCAAAGGAGCACGTCACCGTCGGCCACGGACAGCCAAAAGTGGTTCTCGCCGAGGCGCAAGAGCACCGGGTTGTTGATGATGCCGCCGTCGACGTCGGTGTTGAGAGCGAATTTGCACTGCGTGACCTCGCACGTCGTGAGGTCGCGCGGGGTAAGCATGTTGGTGAAGGTGAAAGCGTCGGGGCCAGTGATCTCTACCTGCCGCTCGGCGGCCACGTCCCACATGGTGACGTCGTTGACGAGCTTCCAGTACTCGGCGAACATGTCGTCGTAGTGCCTGGGGTGGTACTGGCGGTTGGTGACCGTATAGGACTGGACGCCGTGGCGCTGATGGGCATAGAAGAAGGGGGACTTGCGGATCCGAGTGTACATGTGGATCCTTGGAGTGTCATAGGGTATGCGCAAGAGAAGCCCTCCTCATCGGGGTACCGTAACCGAAAACTCTCTTTCTTCCGGACGCGTTGCCGCGAAGCTTTTTTCGTCAACCTCCAGTTTTTTTCCCTTCATATTCGCAATGTATCATGCGCTATGTCTGGGTGCAACTAAGGTTGCTGTATGTGCACCTCCGCTGCCTGATAACCTGCATTCAACTGGAGTGGGACGCCGAGGTAGCGCGTAGCGGCCATGGCCAAGTCACGTCAGGGGAGGGAAAACCTGCGCGACTAGTGCTCTATAGAAAGCGGACTAACGGAGGGACCGGGACGTCACCAGTCCCGGCCCTGGGCGTCGCGAACACTATGCGTGTACGATGGCAAGAGGCTCCGCTGCCCTCTTGTTTTGTGATGGCCGACCTGGTCATCGCACCATTAGATCCCTCGCGGTTCAGTCCTTTTTAGAGGAGCCCGTTCTCCCGCAGGAAACGCCGGGCGACCGCCTCTTCGGACTCTCCGTCCACGTCCACGGCCGCGTTCAACTCCTGCAGGGTCTCGTTGTCCAGCTCCTCCGTGATGGGGGCGAAGACGTCCGCGATCCCGGGATATTGGCTCGCGACGTCCTCGCGGACGGTTAGGGACGGGTTGTAGACGGGGAAGAACCGCTCGTCGTCCTTGAGGAGCGTCAGGTCGAGGGCCTTGATGCGTCCATCGGTCACGAACACCTCGCCGAAGTTGCACCGATCGCCCTCGTCGACGGCCCCGTAGATCCGGTCCTCCTCCAGCTCGACGATGTTGTCGTCGGGGAGCTCGAAGTCGTACGTCCTCTCGACCCCCGGCAGGCCGTCGTCGCGTTTGAGGAACTCGCTCGCGGCGCACAGGGTTGCGTCCTCCGGGCGCAACTCCGCCAGCGCGCCCAGCTCCGAGAGGCTCGTGACGCCCAGGACCCCGGCGGCCTCGCCGCGCACGGCTATGGCGAAGGAGTTGTTGGCCGAGGCGGGTTCGAGCCACCGGATCCGATTCTCTTTGAGGTCTTCCTCGGCGACGGCCTCGTACTGCCTCCGGGCGTCCGAGACGGGTTCGGCGTGGCCGAGATGGGTGACCCAACCGGTCCCCGTGTACTCCCAATAGGCGTCGATCTCCCCCGAGGTCAAAGCCTCGCGGGCGGCTTCCGTCCCGGCAAGACCGGTCCGGTCTTCGACCGTCGCCCCGGCGGCCTCCAGGGCCTGGATGGCGATCTGGGCGAGTACCTTCTGCTCGGTGAACTCCTTGGAACCGACGGATATTTCCAGATCGGACAGCCTAACCTTCTGCCCGGCCTCGCTCCCTCCCACGTTGCCCCCGCCGCCCCCCGAACCGCCGCCGCAACCCGCCGCGACGACGGACAGGACGACCACGACCCCGAGCAAGCGCAAGACGGCCGGCTTTTTCGACCCCGTGACGGTCTTCTCTCCTTTGCCGAGCAGATCATCCCGGCGGTTGGACAGATCCTCCAAACGGCCCACGTTCCCCCTTCCGCCCTCGCCGCAATGGTCCGGACGTGACGGTGACATCTGACCACCCTCACCTCGTTATGCCCCGCAGAGAAGCGCGACGATGCGACCCCGCGGTTTGTTGGATTATCGGGCTTTGCAAAACTTCTCGCAAGCGCGCTGGCCGCAAACGCGTCTTCAGGCCGAAACGCCCGCATCCGGCGCCCCACGCGCGAGGGTACGACCCACTTTCGTGTCCCAGGCGGATACCGAAGCCGAGACGCCCGGATGCGCCCTCGGAGAGACGTGGGAACCATCGTGTCAGGCCGCAGCGTTGGCGTGCGTATATATATGTACTATGCAAATAGTAGATTCACTTGTTTCGGCGATCATTGCGGAGATTTCGGTACGGTGGGGTACGGCGACAACGCCAGCAGGGCTGCCCTGCGTTTTGTAAGGATTTCCGGGGGCGGAGGGGTGCGCGGGCGTGATCCGCAATCTCGCCGTTTCTGGCAACGGCAGTCCGGACCTGGAGCGAGGCGGACCGGGCGGATGGAGTCTCGGGCCGTTCGGTATTTGCAGTTACGACGGTCCGGAGACGATCCGCTCCAGGAAGTACGCCACGGGTACCCCCATGTGCTATTGCAGGAGATCGAGTTGAAGACCGGGGTTACGCGCCCAGGAAGGTCGTCGGAGCCACAACCCCCCTCGCCCGCAGCCGGGACAGAGGGTCCCTCTCCCTGTACGCCGGTCACGTGGGCATGCTCGTCGGAGCCGGGGACCTCCGGCCTCGCATCCGGGATTGGCTCGCGTCCCGCTCCGGCCACTGGGGGATGAGCCCGGGCGGCGCGCGGGGAGCTGTTCAGCCGGCATCCCCGACATAATACAGGAGCTCGCCCGGGCGCAGCAGCTTGTGGCGGCGCATCGGGTTGAGGCTGTAGAGGTGGCTCACGAAGTGGCCGGGGTCGGCGGTGTTGCCGGGGATCAAGTCGTAGTGGGTCGGCACGAGCAGGCCGAAATCCAGGGCCTCGGCAAGCTCCACGGCCTCCCTGAAGTCCGTGTTGCCAACGATGTTCCGGGCCGTCCTGAAGTAGTCGCGGCCGTTGATGGGTATGAAGGCGACGTCTATCTTCCAGGCCGAGAGCCTTTCTATAAGGCCGTCGTAGACGACGGTGTCGCCCGCGTGGTAGACGGTCACGCCGTTGCACTCGATCACGTACCCCAGGTACGGGTGACCGCGCTCCGTGTCGCGTTCCAGCTCCGTGTGCGCCGAAGGGACTGCCGTTACCTTTGCCCCGGCGGCCCTGAACGGCTGGCCGACGTCTGGAACGATGAGCCGGTCTGCCTCCAACCCCGCCGCTACGAGCGTGTCGTGGCTGGTGAAGGGGACGACGAAACGGACGTCCGGCGACGTCTCGGAGAGCGGCAAGATGGTCTTTGGGTCCGTGTGGTCTACGTGGTCGTGGGTGAGGAGAACCGCGCCGGCGTTTGTGACCTCGTCCGGTCGGAGCGGGGGAGGAAACGCGCGCCCCAGGCTGCCGCCCTCGCCGTCCGAGTCGGTCAGGTACGGGTCCACGTACAGCACGCCCTGCGGGCCTTTGATCGCGATCCCAACCTGGCCAAGGCCCCAGAAGGCGAGCGCCCGCTCCCCCACCCGCAGCCCATCGATCCCGGAAATTAAATCCATACCCTCCGTCCATCCCTCCCGTCTACCGCCAACGCCGGCCAGCTTACCATCGAGCCTGTGCCAACGGCCATGATCCTCGGAGGCCTTCGAGCGGCGAGCCGCGATTGGGGAGTCGGGCCGGCAGCAGGAAGCCTCCATTCGGCATAGAATTACCGCCCGTCTTCCGTCGGCGGGACGGCATTCTTGGCTACCGGAGGCAGGGAGGACAGGGCGTGAGGGAGAACAGGGTAAGGTCCATCTGGAGGGACGGTGGCGTGGTGCTCAACGGCTGGCTGCACGTGCCGAGTTCCTACGCGGCCGAGGTCATGGCGCACGCCGGTTGGGACAGCCTCACCATAGACCTGCAGCACGGGCCGCCCGATGCGGGGAGCGTCATCCCCATGCTCCAGGCCATCTCGACCACGGACGTCGTGCCGTTCGCGCGGGTGAACTGGAACGACCCGGGCACGATCATGAAGCTCTTGGACGCCGGTTGCTACGGCATCATCTGTCCCATGATCGAGGGCCGCGAAGACGCCGAATCCTTCGTCGGCGCCTGCCGGTACCCGCCCGAAGGCTACCGCAGCTACGGGCCGTTCCGGGCAAGCCTCTACGGCGGCCCGGACTACGCCGCCAACGCCAACGAGACCGTAGTGACGGTGGCGATGATAGAGACCGCCCAAGCACTCGACGACCTGGACGGTATCCTCGGCGTGCCTGGCCTCGACGCCGTCTTCGTCGGGCCGTCGGATCTGGGCCAGGCCCTCGGGCACGGCCCCGGCATGGATCGCGAGGAGCCCGAGATGATCGAGGCCATAGGCCGGGTGGTCGGCTCGGCGCGGGAGAAGGGGCTCGCCGCCGGCATCTTCACCGGCTCCACGGAGTACGCGGCGCGCACGATCGACGAGGGGTTCAACTTCGTCAACGTCTCTACGGACGTTCGCTTCATGGCGGATGGCGCTTCCGCCGCGGTCTCGGCCCTCAGAGACAGGCGTTCTCCGTTGTGAAGAGAGACCGGGAAACGCAGGGCGGTTCGGCGGGGCCGACCCTAGAATCGCCGTACCCGCGAAGAGACCCTGCCACCTCACAGCTGAAACCCCTATCAGCGGCAAGCCACGCCCCACACGCTGGCGAACGACTCGCCGGGGCGAGGACGCGCAGGCCGTCGCCGCGGTTGAAGGCGTTCGGGGCGCAGGTCATGAGCTCTATCGCTATGCCCCGCCGCCGGTCCTCTTACGGCAGCGTGTCGCCGGTGTAGACCTGAAAAATCCGTGGGAGGGGTCCATCGGCTACCCCGAAGGTGACGAGAAGCTCCAGGCCCGCCACGGAGAAGGAGCGCAGGGTCGCGCCGACCTCCGTGACTATCGCGCTCTGGTCGCCGTGGACGATCCCGAACTGACCGCCCGTCGACAGGTACTCCTCGGCGGCGCGCAGGAAGTGCCCGCGGCCGAGCTTGCACCGAGCTTGCGCCCGGCGTGTTCCGGTACGGCGCCGGTGCCCATCTTGAACCACCCCGGGTTCGTCTCTCGCTCTAAGGAAGACTACTGGCCGTCGCCGGTGTTGCCGGCGCGGGCCTTGCGGTACTCGGCGACGACGAGCTCCGTCAGCTCCTCGACCGAGGTCTCGGCGACGGGTTTGTCGTACTCGATGCGGCCGTTGCGCAGAAGGTTCACGCGGTCGCAGACGTCGAAGACCTGGGCGTAGTTGTGGACTATGAGAATCATGGGTATGCCCCGCTCCTCCTTGAGGCGCTGGATCAGGTCCAGTATCAGTGCCCCTTCCTTGGCCCCCATCGCCGCGAGCGGCTCGTCCAGGAGGAGCATTTTGGCGTCGGAGTAGACGGCGCGCGCGACGGCTATGGCCTGGCGCTGGCCGCCGGAGAGCCGGGCGACCGTGGTGCCTATGGAGGGGATCCTCACCCCCATGTCGTCGAGGTAGCGCCGCGTCTTTTCCTTCATTTTTCTGTTGTTGAGGAAGGGCCCGACGGTCATCTCGCTGTTGAGAAACATGTTGTGGAAGACGGAGAGCTCGTTGACTAGGGCGAGGTCCTGGTAGACGGTCTCGATGCCTAAAGAGCGCCCCTGGGCGACCGAGCGGAGGTTGACGGGCTCCCCTTCTACGAGGATGCGCCCCCCGTCCGGGCGGTGGAAGCCGGTTATGGTCTTGAGCAGCGTGCTCTTCCCCGCCCCGTTGTCCCCGATGAGACCGAGCACCTCGCCCTTCTTGACGTGCAGGTCCACGCCCTTGAGGACCGAGACGGCGCCGAAGCGCTTGACGACCCCCTCGACGCGCAGAAAGTCCCCGCCGTCGGCGGAGACGTTCGCGGAGCCGTTGGCGGGGCTTTTGTTGGTTCCGTCGTCCATCATGCCCTCCCGGTGCCGCGCAGCCTGGCGACGTAAACGTTGAGGATCATGGCGACGAGGATCGCTATACCCAGGATGATGTTGAAGGTGTAGGCGCTGATGCCCTGGAGCGTGAAACCGTTCTGGAGGATGACGAGCACCAGCGCCCCGAGGGACGCGCCGGCCACGGTGCCGACCCCGCCGAGGAGCGCCGTCCCCCCGATGACCGCGGAGGCGATGCACAGCAGCACGATGTTCGGGCCGCCGACGAGGGGGTCTATGGAGTTTATGCGGAAGGCCTCGATGATCCCGACCAACCCGCCAAGCACACCGCAGAGCATGAAGTTGCCGATCTTGATGCGTGCGATGCTCACGCCCGCCTCCCGGGAGCCCAAAGGGTTGCCGCCCGTGGCGTAGGTGTGCAGACCCCACCGGGTGCTCGAGAGGACGAGCTGGAGGATGGCCACGACGACCAGCGCCCAGATAGCCCCGGACCAGGCGTACTCTCCGAGGGCCTGGGTGACCGGGCTCGTCTCTGGCGTGGTGGCCGGGAAGCCGCCGGTGAGCGTTACGTTCAGGCCGGCAAGCAAAAAGAACATCCCGAGCGTCGTGATAAGCGAAGAGACGCCGAGGTACACGGTGATCACGCCGTTGATGAGCCCGACGAGCGCCACGGCGAGCAGGCTCACCAAGACCGCGAGGGGCAGGACGAGGAAGAGCTCGTCGTAGGCCAGGTACATGACGATTGGCGCGAACGCGAACGACTGGCCGACCGAGAGGTCTATCTCGCCGCAGATGAGCAGCAAACACAGCGCCGACGCGATCACCACGTAAGGCACCGCGAACTGGGCGAGCGAGAGGATGTTCTGCTGCGAGAGGAAGGCTGGATTGACGCTCTGGAAGTAGATCAGCAGCCCCACGGCCACGAGGAAGATGCTCGCCTCCCGCACCCGGACGAGGGCGCTCAGGAAGCGGCCACCGAAGCCCCGCTCCCCGGTCCCCGACGTCTCCTGCGCGGTGGTCTCGCTCAACGTTCCTCCTCCCGCCCTCCGCGAGGGTCCCGACCTACGCCGGCGCCTTCACGATTTTCTGATCCTCCGAGTCGCCCTCGAAGCGCGACTCGGTCTCCAGGTACCGGTCCACGGTCTCGGGCGTCACGAAGATGAGGCCCGTGTTCGTCTCCGCCGGCCCCGTGACACCGCCTGAGATGTTGTAGAGGTAGAGCTGCATTATCGGCAAGAAGCCCTGCAGGTAGGGCTGCTGATCTATCGTGAAGTCTATGTGCCCGGCCTTCATGAGCTTGAGGATCTCGGGCAACAGATCGTACCCGCCTGCCTTGACGCCCTGCTCGGCGAGGCCGAACTGCTCCATCACCTGGGCGACGCCCTGGGTACTCCCTGCGTCCACGGCGAACATCCCGGCCGCGTCCCGGTGGCCGTTGTACCAGGCCTCTATTTTGGAGCGCTCCTCCGGCAGCTCGGCCCCCGTGGTGACCTGCTGAATCTCGATGTTCGCCCCCGAGTCTTCTATGGCCTGCTTCGCCCCGTCGATGCGCGGCTGGATGTTGAGCTGGCCCGGCGTCGCTATAAACAACGCCACCAACCCCTCGTCCACGATCTCCACGATCCTCTTGCCCATCTCTACCCCGGACTGGAAAAGGTCCTGCCCCACGTAGGCGAGCGCCGGGTTAGTCCCCGGCCCCTTCCCGTTGGCGTTGTACGCGATCACGGGTATGCCCTGGTCGAGGGCTTTCTGGATCGGGTCGTTGAAGGCCTCAGGGTCCACCACCGCGACGGCGATCCCGTCCGCCTTCCCCGAGATGGCCGAGTTCATCGCGCTTACCATGTCCCGGACTACCGACTCCTCGGAACCCTGCCACTGCGACTGCGTTCCGAGCAGCGCCTGCGCGTCCTCGATGCCGTACTGCGTGGGCACGAAGAAGGGGTTGGTGGTGACGTGGTTGATAAAGACGAAGTTGTACTCGGGCGTGTCCGGGAAGTTGCCGCCCGACCCGCCGGAACCCCCGCCGCCCTGGCTCGCCTGCTGGGCCGCTTCTTGCCGGCACCCGGCGAGCAACAACCCCGCCGAAGCCAAGGCGCCCCCCGCCAGGAACTGCCGCCGTCCCAACCGCAGGACGCCCATGCCGCCCGCGCCGGATCCACGCTCGCTCATCCGCCACCCCTATCTTTTCTTTGTGCGAAACCTTTCCCGGCTAGCATTGTCATACCAATATGAACCCGTGTCAAGAGGCCGGATCCTGCCTACTCCCGCTCTTTTCCTTGCTCCCACCAGAGGCCCATGCGCGCCGTCGTGCCGCCGTCGGCGTAGAGAATTTGTCCTGTGACGAAGTCCGCGGCGTCCGAGATGAGGAAGGCGACCGTCGGGCCTATGTCCTTCGGACGCCCGACGCGGCCCCAAGGGACGAGGGTGTCCCCGAACTCCGAGGAGTAGCTCGGGTCGTCGAAGTATCGGGGGACCTCGATGACGCCGGGGCCGACGGCGTTTACCCGAATCCCCTGGTCGGTGAGCTCTATCGCGAGTTGACGGGTGAAGGCGTTGATCGCGCCCTTGGTGGCCGCGTACGCCGTGTGCCGCGGCAACCCGGCGAACCCGTGGATGGAGGTGATATTGACGATGCTTCCCCCGCCCCGCTCCCTCATGAACCGCACCGCCCGTCGGGCGAGAAAGAAGTACCCCTTGATGTTCAGGTCGAAGAGCGAATCGTACGTCTCCTCATCGGTGTCCAGAAAATCCAGGGCCTTAGTGACGCCGGCGTTGTTGACGAGCGTGTCGAGGCCGCCCAGGGCCTCCGCCGCCTCGTCCACGACCCGCTCGCACTCGCCGACCCGGCTCAGGTCCCCCCGCACGGCGACGGCCCTGCGGCCGAGTCCTTCTATCTCGGAAATCGTCTCCTTCGGCTCGGTGTGGGCGTAGTGGACCGCGACCTCGGCCCCCCCGCGGGCAAGCTCTATGGCGATGCCCTGACCGATGCCCATGCCCGCGCCGGTGACGAGGGCCTTCTTGTTCGAGAGGTCCGCCATCAGGCCCCCGGGGCTTTCGTCGTCTCGCGCTTCTCCCAGCCCTCTGCGAAGAGGTTGAAGTGGGCGTTCTGCTTCGGGTGGGCCTCTACGACGGCCTCATCCAGCTCGACGCCGAGGCCGGGGCCTTTCGGGAGCTCGAAGTAGCCGTCCACCACCTCCGGAAGCCCAGGGGCCGTCTGGCGGACCCAGGGGTCGGCAAAGTCGTTGAAGTACTCCTGGATGCGGAAGTTCGTAGTGCAGGCGGCGAGGTGGAGGGCGGCGGCCGTGTTGATCTGGCCGCCGACGTTGTGCGGGGCCAGGGTGACGTAGTAAGCGTCGGCCCACGCCGCGAGCTTCTTTGTCTCAAGGAGGCCGCCGATGTGGCTTATGTCCGGCTGTATGACGTCCGCGGCCTGCAGCTCGAAGACCTCACGGTACTCCGGGCGCTGGTGGATGCGCTCGCCCGTCGCCACGGTCGCCTCTATGCCGTCCGAGGCCTTCTTTAGCGCCTTCAGGTTCACGGGAGGTACGGGCTCCTCGACCCAGCCGAGGCCGTAGGGGTGGAGCATCCGGGCCATCTCGATGGCGGTGGCGGGGGAGAAGCGGCCGTGCATCTCGAGCAGGATCTCGGGCTCCGGCCCGATGGCGTCCCGCACTGCCTCCACGAGCGCCACGGCCTTGAGCTTCTCCTCGCGCTCCAGCTCGTAGTGCCCCGGACCGAAGGGGTCCAGCTTGAGCGCCTTGTAGCCCTTCTCGACGACCTTCTTCGCGGCGGCGTGGAACTCCTCCGGCGTACGCTCGACGCGGTACCAGCCGTTAGCGTAGGCCTTAACACGGTCGCGCACCGGCCCGCCGAGAAGGTTGTATACGGGCTGGTTCAGAGCCTTGCCGACGATGTCCCAGCAGGCCGTCTCGAACATGGCGATGCCGCTGCTCATCACCTCGCCGGCGCGCGAGAAGTCGTCGCGGCCCATCCTCCTCACGAGGTCCTCGACCTTGAACGGGTCGTGGCCGACGAGGTGCCTCGGGGCGGCCTCCGCCAGGTACCCGACCAGGGCGTCGGTGTGGTTGACCATCCTCGCCTCCCCCAGACCCGTCAATCCCTCGTCTGTGTGGACCCTGACGATGGTCAGGTTGCGCCACTCCGTGCCGACGACGAAGGTCTCGGCGTGCGTGATCTTCATGCCCGCTCCTTTGCGGGGATGCCGGGGAAGACGGCCCCCCTCTCCGTGGTCTCGGCCTGCGGATAGTACCGGTCCAGCATCGAGAGCCCGATCTCCGCCCGCCGGACCCGCTCCCTTCCGAGGGTCACCGCAGTCGCCTCAAGGTGCGTCCCGCTCGGGTAGATGTTCGGCGCGTTCCTGAGGCCGAACTTGACGAAGACGGGGGAGGCGACGCGGACGAGGTCGGGGATCTCGTAGTGCCTGACGAAGCCTCCGAAGTCGTCGGGCGCCTCGACGTAGACGTCGAGCGGCAGGTCGGCGACGGCCCTTATGGCGGCGAGCTGCGCCAGCGAGAGGTCGGTCGGCGTGTTGTAAGTCCCCGCCCCAAGGTCCTCCATCTCCTTGACCGCAGCCGCGTTGGCCGCCGCGAGTTGCACGGAGACCTTGACGATTAGGTCCTCCGGCAACTCGCCCTTCGCCTTGAGGTCCCGCAAGACCCACAGGAGCCCCGCGTCCGCGACGAGCACGCCGCGCAACCCCAAGCCTACGCCCCGCAGCACGTCTTCGAGGGCGTAGGCGAGCTGGTCCTGGCCCCGGTGCTGGGCGCCAAGCACCTTGCCCGCGCTGGAGACGCTGGCGGCCCCGGTCTCCCACGAGGCGCGCGGCCCGACGAAGAGCGAGAGCTCCAGCCCCGCCCCGCGCGCCATCGCGCACATTTCCCCTATCTCCGCGTCCGTGAGGAGCATGATACCGGAGCCCTGGGAGACGCGGTGGAGCTGGACCCCGCGCTTCTCGGCCTCGTCGAGCACCGCCTCGAGGACGCGGGGGCCTTCGACGCTCGGGATCTCGACCCGGTAGCGAGCCCCGTCCGGGAACCGCTTCCCGGAGTCGGGCAGGCCGTAGAGGTCCCCTTCCGGCAACCCCAGGCCGGCCAGGAGTTCGCGTGCTCTCATATGCTCTCCTTATCCCCGATTTCCAGCAGCCCTTCCCTGATGGCCGCCTCGATGTCCCCCGCGGTGTTGGCGAGGTGCCCGCGCATCTCGCGCCGCGCCCACCCGGCGTCGCCGGCCTCCACGCAGGCGAGTATCCGTTCGTGCTCGCCTAGCGCCCGCTGAGCGTTGCCAGGGCGGGCGGCGCTGACCCGGCGGCTGGCGCGCAAGAGGTCCACCACGGGCTCAAGCATCGTGAGCAGCACCCCGTTCTGCGCGGCGCGCGCCAGCAGCGCGTGGAACTCCACGTCGGCGTCCACGTACCCCTCGGGCGCCCCGATGGAGCCGCGCATCTTCTCCACCTGGGCGCGCATCGCCCGGACGTCTTTGGGGCCCGCGCGGCCGGCGGCAAGGCCCGCGACCTCGACCTCAAGGATGCCGCGCATCTCTAGAAGCTCCCACAGGGTCTTCGGCTGGACGCGCAGGAGAAGCCCTAAAGTGTCGCGCACGGCCCGGGGACCCCCGCCGCTCACTACCGCCCCGCGGCCGTGCTCGATGCTGATGAGCCCGCGGGCCTCCACGAGGTTCAACGCCTCCCGGACGACGGTCCTGCTCACCCCGAGACGCTCGCACAGCTCGCGCTCGGGCGGGAGGCGTTCACCCGGCCGAAGACCGCCGGAGATAACCATCTCCAGGAGCTCTTCCGCCGCCCGGTCCCTGAGCCTCGTCCGCTGAACCCTCTCCTTCACCCCGACAATATTGTCATACCAATTGGGATGCGTGTCAAATCAGGATTCAGGCATCGGCCGTCAACTTCCGGTTTCTTGCCGTCGCAAAGGCGAGCAAAACCGAAGGCGCTGAGGTGGGCGGGGGCGGGCTGCTTGTCGAGGTTGGTGTGGTCCACGAGGAGGACGGATCCGGGTCCTCACGGCTGGCACGGTGGAGGGTTAAGCTGAGGGGGTAGGCGGGGCGGCGGGAGAGGAGGGTGTCGTGCGAGGGGTGATCCTACCCGGCAAAGAGAGGGTCGAGATAAAGGAACTGGACGTCCCGGAGCCGGGGTACGGCCAGGTCCTGGTGAAGATGAAGGCGTCGGGGCTTTGCGGGAGCGACCTGAGGGCCATCTACCACGAGCACAGGGGATCGGACCCCAACGAGCGCTACCAGAATGTCGTGGCCGGCCACGAGCCCGCGGGTCTTGTCGAGGCCGTCGGCCCCGGTGCGAGCGGCTTCGAGCCCGGAGATCGGGTCGTCGTCTACCACATCGCCGGCTGCGGCCGTTGCGAAGAGTGTCGCAAGGGGTTCATGATCGGGTGCCACTCCCCTGACCGCTCTGCCTACGGTTGGCAGCGCGACGGAGGCCACGCGGACTTCCTGCTAGCCGAGGCACGGACCCTCCTCCACCTCCCCGACGAGCTGACCTACGCCGACGGCGCCCTCGTGGCCTGCGGCTTCGGCACCGCCTACCAGGGCATCCTGCGCGCAGGCGTCTCGGGTCGCGACCGGGTTCTGGTCGTGGGGCTCGGTCCGGTCGGGCTCGGTGCGGTGATGCTCGCCGCCTCGAGCGGGGCCGAGGTCATAGGCGTGGACCTCGTCCCCGAGCGCCTGGAGCTGGCCGAGAAGGCCGGCGCCGCCCACGTCCTGCTGGGCGGGGAAAATACCGCCGAGCAGATCCTGGGGCTTACCGGCGGTTACGGCGCGGAGGTCGCGCTGGACTGCTCAGGGAGCGCGGCAGGCAGACTCCTGTGCTTGGAGGCCGCGCGAGAGTGGGGGCGGGTGGTCTTTCTCGGAGAGGGAGGCTCCGTCACCTTCGAACCCAGCCCGCTCCTGCTGCACAAGCAGTTGACGATACACGGCTCCTGGGTGTGCGGGATGCACGAGATGGGGCAGCTCCTCGAGCACCTCGCCCGCAAGGGGCTCCACCCGGACGCGACGGTGACGCACGCCTTCCCGCTCTCGGAGACGAAGCGAGCCTACGAGGCCTTCGACGCCGGCAAGACGGGCAAGGTCGTGATCTCCTGGGAGGACGCGTGAGCGCTGGCGGGCCCGACGCCCCCTTGACCATCGGGATAGACGTGGGTACCCAGAGCATCAGAGTGGTCCTGGTTGAAGAGGACGGAACGGTATCGGGCTCCGCCAGCGCCCCGCTCTCCAGCGTCCGCTCCGATGAGGTGCGTCACGAGCAGGACCCGGAGGCGTGGTGGGAGGCCGTCGCCGGGGCCGCGCGCGAGGTGACGGGAGGGCACGACGGCGGGAGGGTCGGTGGGCTCGCCATCTGCTCGACCTCGGGGACGACCCTGCTCGCCGACGACGAGGGACGCCCGCTCACGCCGGCGATCATGTACAACGATGGCCGTGCCTCGGAGGAGGCCAGGGTCGCGCAGGAGGCGGGCGAGGAGGTCTGGAACTCGCTGGGGTACCGCATCAGCAGCTCCTACGCGCTGCCGCGGCTCTTGTGGCTCCTACGCCGCGGGCGAGGCGAAGGCGCCTCGCGCATGATGCACTCCGCCGATTACGTCGCCTCGAAGCTCGCCGGCCAGCCGGTGGCCACCGACTGGAGCCACGCGCTCAAGACCGGCTACGACCTCGTAAACGGGCGGTGGCCCGAGGAGGTCATGGAGCGGCTCGAGGTGCCGGTCTGGCTCCTGCCGCCGGTCGTGCGTCCGGGGACCCAGATCGGGGAGGTCGATGGCCCCGCCTCCGAGCACACCGGCATC